>JBNLBT010000026.1:0-34507 GCA_050303435.1 Marinicellaceae bacterium | reverse complement strand
CATCACAGCCAGTCACAGCTCAACCCGGATGGCAGGCATCCGGAACCATTCAAACGAGGTATTTATGCGCATTTTCAAACTCACCGGCGTGGTGCTGGCACTGGCCGCTGCATCCACCCAAACCCAGGCGGTGGAAGCCTGGAGCGAATCCTTTGAAACCGACGGCGACGGGGTCCGCTACACCGCGTCCATTCAGTTCAACGACGGGGTCAATGACCATTTTCAACGCACCGATGGCAGCGACATCTCCAATGTCACCGGCCCCTACACCAGCATGGACGGCACGTTCTTCTGGGCCGCGGAAGATGTCAACGACAACGGCGGCAACGGCCTGTCCCCGCAAACCATCGATTTCACCGGCATCAACATCGCCGGTCTGAACAATCTGGTGTTCTCGGGACTGTTTGGCGCCGGCAACGAAAACCTGCCCGGCAACAGCCACTACGATGCCGCTGATTTCGTGCGCGTCAGCTATCAGATTGACGGCGGCGGTTACACCGACGGCTTGTGCTTTGGCTACGAAAACCACGGCGATGTATTCAATGAGCCGTTCGGTCTGGACGCCGACTGCGACGGCGAAGCCGACGCCACCGATGGTTCGGTGCGTCTGGGAACCGCCTTGCAAGCGCATGGTTTTGCCATTCCGGTCACCGGCAGCACCCTGGATTTGCGCATTGAGGTGGCGGTGGAATCCGGTTCCGAAGAATTCGCATTCGACCTGTTCGCCGTCAATGGCGACCTGACCGGCTCCGACACCCCGCCGCGGGTGGTGTCCACCACACCCGCCAACGGTTCATCCGGATTCGTCGGCAGCGACAACGTGGTGCTGAATCTGAACGAAACGGTCGACGCCAGCATCAATGCCATCACCTTCAATTGCAGCCAAAGCGGCGCGGTCAGCTTCACCGGCCTGCCGGTCAGCGGCAGTGACGTGATCACCCTCGACCCGGCCGTGACCCTGATTGATTCGGAAGTGTGCACCGTGACCGCCCTGGCGGCTGAAATCAGCGACAACGACGGCACCCCCGATCCGCTGGATGGCAACGGCGACGGCACCGGCGGGGACGACTTTGTCCTGACCTTCACCGTGGATTACCCGGTGGCTGAAATTTTTGAAATTCAGGGTTCAGGCTTGACCTCACCCTACGCCGATCAAGTGGTGCGCTCCAACGCCAACATCGTCACCGCACTGGACACCGACGGTTTCTATATGCAGACTCCGGACGGGCGCGATGACGCCGACGTGTTCACATCCAACGGCATTTTTGTGTACACCGGATCGGCACCGACGGTCTCGGTGGGCGATCAGGTGAACGTGCTGGGCGAAGTGATTGAATTCTTTGAATTCACTGAGTTCAGCAACGGCGTGACCGTGGATGTTCTGACCAACGGCAATTTATTGCCTACGGCCATCCTGCTCAACGACGCCTTCCCCTCAAACGCCGCCAATGACCCGCCCTGCGGTGCCGCGCAATTCGGCTTTGAATGTTTTGAAGGCATGCACTTTGAAATGCCCCAGGGCTTTATCAGCTCCGCGTATGTCGGCTTTTTTGGCGCCAATCGCGACGACGTGCTGGTGCGCGCCGGCTCAGCTCGCGCCTTCCGTGAACCGGGCATTGAACACCCCGGTCTGCCCGGCTTGCCAGTGTGGGATGGCAACCCGGAGTTGCTGGAAATGGACATCGACGCGCTGACCTTGCCATTGACGACATTCAACGCCGGCACTGAAGTGGCGATTGAAGGCGTGTTTGGCTTTGATTTTGGCGAATACGAGCTTTGGCCTTCGGCCATTGTGGTGTTGAACGACCACCCCTTGCCGCAACCGGTGCGTGCACCTGAAGCCTATGAAACCACGGTCGCCTCGGTGAATCTGTTTCGTCTGTTCAACGACGTCGACGACCCCGGCCCTGAAGACGACGGCCAGGTTGAAGACCCGTTGGTGTACGCCGCGCGTCTGGCCAAAATATCCAACTACATCCGCAACGACCTGGGGGCACCGGTGATCATCGCGCTGCAGGAAATTGAAAACATCGACGTGTTGAACGACCTGGCCACCCGCATCGGCAACGACGGTGGCCCGGCCTACACCGCGCAACTGGTGGAAGGCAATGACGTCGGCGGCATCGATGTCGGCTTCTTGTACACCAGCGCGGTCAGTGCCGCCGTGTTCACGCAATTGGGCGCCGCTGAACTGCTGTCGGTTGACAACTCCCTGCTGCACGACCGTCCGCCGTTGCACATGCAAGCCGACATCACCATCAACGCCGAAACCATGCGCCTGCACCTGCTGGCCATCCACATGCGTTCACGCAGCAGCATCGACGACACCGGCCCGGACGGCGACCGGGTGCGCCAGAAACGCCTGGAACAGGCCAATTCCGTGGCGCAAATGGTCAACACCATTGAAACCAACAACCCCGGTGAAGGGGTGGTCGTGCTGGGCGATTTCAACGCCTTCCAGTTCACCGACGGCTACGTCGATCTGGTTGGCCAGATCACCGGCACCGCGCAGCAGGCAGACAATGAACGCTGGACTCAGCCACTGTTTGTCGGCGACCCCATGATTCAAGCGGTGCACACCTTGCTGCCCGCCGACCAATACTCCTTTCTATTCGGCGGCAGCGCGCAGGTGCTGGACAACGCCCTGTTCAACAACGAAGGGCTGTTTTTCTTCAACACCATGCAATACGCGCGCGGACAATCCGATGCGCCTTTGCTGCACGAGGACGACGACCTGGTGTCGCTGCGCTCCACCGATCACGACGGTTTTGTGCTGTATCTGTCCCTGCAAACCGACCTGATCTTTAAAAACGGCGTCGACGACTGATCGCGTCACCGGACCACAGCCCCGCCGGACTTGCGGCGGGGCTTTTTTGTGCGCGACAGGCTGTGCAACACCGGCTTTTGTGCTAAACTGCGCTGTTTTTTAATTCGCGCACCCGCATGTCAGAAATCGACCGCAGACGCACATTTGCCATCATCTCCCATCCCGACGCCGGCAAAACCACGATCACCGAAAAGATCCTGTTGTTTGGCGGCGCGATTCAGGTGGCCGGATCGGTCAAATCCAGAAAGAGCGATCGCCACGCAACGTCCGACTGGATGGAAATGGAGAAGGAACGCGGCATCTCGGTGACCTCATCGGTGATGCAGTTCCCCTACCGCGACTGCATCGTTAACCTGCTGGACACCCCTGGGCACGCGGATTTCTCTGAAGACACCTACCGCACACTGACCGCGGTGGATTCCGCGCTGATGGTGATTGACTGCGCCAAGGGCGTGGAGGAACGCACCATCAAACTGATGGAGGTGTGCCGCCTGCGCACCACACCCATTTTCACCTTCATCAACAAGCTCGACCGCGAAGGCAAGGAACCGATTGAATTGCTGGATGAAGTTGAAGACGTACTCAACATCGCGTGCGCGCCGGTGACCTGGCCGATTGGCATGGGTAAACGACTGCGCGGCGTGTATCACTTTCTGCGCGACGAAGTCCTGCTGTATGAAGCCGGCAAAAACTACGAAGCCCAGCGCGCTGAGGTCATTGCCGGACTGGACAACCCCAAACTGGACGAACTGATGGGCGCGCAGGCGGTGGAATTGCGCGATGAGATCGAGCTGGTCAAGGGCGCCAGCCACGAGTTCGACAAAGACGCCTATCTGCGCGGCGAACTGACGCCTGTTTTTTTCGGCTCAGCGATCAATAATTTTGGCGTGCAGCCACTGCTGGATGCATTCGTGGAAAACGCGCCCGCGCCACAACCGCGACAGACCGATGTGCGCAGTGTGCTGCCCAGCGAAGACAAATGCAGCGGATTTGTTTTCAAAATTCAGGCCAACATGGACCCCAATCACCGCGACCGTGTGGCCTTCATGCGCATTTGCTCCGGGGTGTTCAATCAGGGCATGAAACTGACCAACACACGCAGCGACAAAGTTCTGAAAATACCCAACGCCCTGACTTTTCTGGCCGAACAACGGGAACACCTGGAAAAAGCCTACGCAGGGGACATCATCGGCATACATAACCACGGCACCATCAGCATCGGCGACACCTTCACGGAAGGCGAGTCCATGGTGTTCACCGGCATTCCCAGCTTTGCCCCGGAATTGTTCCGCCGCGCCCAGTTGAAAGATCCGCTGAAATTGAAACAGTTGCAAAAAGGCCTGGCGCAGCTGTCCGAAGAAGGCGCCACGCAGTTTTTCCGCCCCTTGATCAGCAATGAATTGATTCTGGGCGCGGTCGGCGTGCTGCAATTCGAAGTGGTGGCCTATCGTTTGCAACGCGAATACCATGTGGACGCATTGTTCGAACAATCGCCGGTGAAAACAGCGCGCTGGGTGACCGCAGACAGCGCGCGCGAACTGGAAAAATTCAGCCATAAAAATCAGGTCAACCTGGCGCTGGACGCGCACGAGCATCTGGTTTATCTGGCGCCCTCAATGGCCAATTTACAACTGGTGCAGGAACGCCACCCGGAAATCACATTCCACAACACCACCGAGTCGTTGTGAGCGCACAAACCCTGACGCATTGAAGCCTGTCTGGGGCCAACCATTGGATGCCAGCCGGGATTCAACCCACGCGTTGCGGTTGGCCAGAAGACGCGGTTGCGCTGAGCCAGTGAATATTTGTTGAAATCCCTTGACAAACCGCGCCAGTAAATAGAAAATTCGGGCCTCTTCGTGGCTATGTAGCTCAGCCGGTTAGAGCACAGCATTCATAATGCTGGGGTCGTGTGTTCAAGTCACACCATAGCCACCATTTTTCCCTTTTAATTTCAACGCGCCCTGACGCCAGTGGTGGGCTTCGCAATTCCACTTCAGCGATCATCGCCGGTGATCAATACATATCCACAGAAGCCGTCGGCAAGCAACCTTCGGTCAGCTTCGGTGCGCCTGAAATACAGCATCCTGACCGTCTTGAAATGCGTCATCCATCTGGCGCTGGCCGCCGCACACAGCATTACGGCCCAGTGGCATTCCGCAACCCGCATTATTTGTTATAATGAATCCCTTTAAATGGAACACGGACCATGTGGCTGAAATTGCTGTTTCTGCTGCACGCGGCACCCCTGCAGGCAGACGACACCGACTGGGTCAAAATCGGAGAGAGTTTTTTTCCCTGGGAATTCACCTACCCCTACCAATTGTCCTTGTGGACGCCCAAAGGCGTGCACGACATTGATGACATCAAAGGCGGACTGCAAACCGTTCGCTTTGAAGTCAAATGGCTGGCACCTGCCAGCGAGCAATCGCTCATTCAGAAGCACTTTAAAACCCTGATCAATGGCGCATTGAGAGACGCCGAAAGTCGCAAATTCAATGAATACACCATCGATAAATTGTTGCAGGAGTTGCCCGCCAGTCGCCGCAACGACGTGTGGGTATTCCTGTATCTGCCGGACGCCGGCACGCACATCCTGATCGATGGCAAGATCGTACACAAAATCATCGGCGCGGAATTGAACCGCGCACTGTACTCGGCCTGGCTCGATAAAGATCCCGTGATTCGAACCAGATTACTTAAAAGACTGCTTCAATAAGAGACAACATGAAACGACGACTACTCAGTACCCTGACGCTGGCGCTATTCGGCCTGGCCGTGCACGCACAAACACCGTTCCTCGAATCCATCAATGACGTGGCGGATGCCAGGAACAGTCTCATCGCCCTGACCCACGCCAACGTGCACCTCGGCCCGGACCAGGTGCGCAACGACGTCACCGTCCTGATAAAGGACGGCCGCATACTGGATGTCAAACAGGGGCGTGCCAGCCTGCAAGGCGCGGTGGTGTATGATTTGCACGGCGCGCACGTCTACCCGGGTTTTATTCACATGGACAGCGGCGTTGGACTGCCGGAACCGCCGCCGCGGGCGCCGTTCAACTTTTTTGGCGCCGAAGTGTTGAACAACACCCAGCCCGGTGCCCGCAACGTCAATGAAGCCATCAAGGCCTCGCAAAACGCCGCCAGCGCCTACAACGCCGATGCCAAAGCCAATGCCGAACTGCGCCAGGCCGGTTTCACCACGGCGCTGGTGCATCACCGCGACGGCATCGCCCGCGGCACCGGCGCGCTGGTCATTTTGTTGGATGAGGACAACCAGAGCGCCTTGCTGGTGCCTGAAGCCACCGCTCACTTCGCGTTTGACAAGGGCTCATCCAAACAACTCTACCCGATTTCACTGATGGGCGGCATGGCGCTGCTGCGACAAACCTTTCTTGACGCCCGCTGGTACGCGCAACAGAAGCAGTTCACCGATCTTGATCTGGCCGCATTGAACGCCGCACAGGCTCTGCCCAAAATCATGCACGCGCGCGGACCGGCGCAATACCGTCTGGCCGCCAAGCTGGGCCAGGAGTTTGACACCGCGTTCATAGTGCGCAGCAACGGCGATGATTACATGGATCTGCCGCTGGTTAAATCCACCGGTCAGTCACTGATCGTGCCGCTGAACAGCATCGAAGCACCGCGCATCAAAGACGCCCTGGACGCCTGGGACATTGAACTTGAAGACCTGATGTCCTGGGAGATGGCGCCGCTCAACCCAGTGTATCTGCAAAACGCCGGCGTGCGCTTTGCCCTGCTGCCGGCCGATGGCGCCAAAGGCAACAAATCCTTCCTCAAGGACTTGCGCAAAGCGGTCAAGAACGGCTTGGACAAACACACCGCGCTGGCGGCCCTGACCACGGTGCCCGCAGACATGCTGGGTCGCAAGGACATCGGTCATCTACGCGCCGGTGCCCAGGCCAGTTTTGTCATCAGCAGCGGCGAATTGTTTGACGCCGACAGCGAAATCCTGGAAACCTGGGTGGCTGGGCAACGCCATGTTTTCAAGCCCCACACGCCTTTCACAGCCGGCGAATACACGCTCAGCATCAACGACGAGGCAATCAAGCTGAAACTCACCACCGGCCCCGGTGGCCCCAAGTTGAAGCCACTGGATGCCGAAGACAAGCGCCAATTCAAGCTGCATCTGGACGGCGACATCGCCGCCATTGAAATCAAAGACAAAAAAGACAGCCGGCGACTCACCGGCCTGGTGAATGGCGAGACGTGGAACGCTTTGCCGGGTGGCGAGGACTGGACCCTGCAACGCACCGGCGAAGTGTCCGATTCGGGCGATTCACCCGACGCGGACGCAATGGATGCGGCGGCTGCAGCGGATGAACCGTCCAGTCTGCCCACCGTACCGCGGCCGTTTTCCGCCTACGGCCTGAGCCAGACGCAACGCCCCGACAGCGTGCTGTTCCGCAACGCGACGGTGTGGACCAACGGCGACGACGGCGTGCTGGGTAAAACCGATGTGTACATTAAAAACGGCAAAATCAACCGCATCGGCAACGGCCTGTCGGTCAACGCCGAGCTGACCATTGATGCCAGCGACATGCATCTGACACCGGGCATCATTGACGAACATTCACACATTGCACTGTACAGCGTCAACGACGTGGCCACCAATTCCGGCATGGTGCGCATGGCCGATGTGGTCAATCCACACGACACCAACATCTACCGCAACCTGGCCGGTGGTGTGACCGCGGCGCAATTGCTGCACGGCTCGGCCAACCCGGTCGGCGGTCAGTCGGCCCTGATCAAACTGCGTTGGGGCGGATCGGCCGATGACCTGCTGATTGATGGCGCCGACGGGTTCATTAAATTTGCTCTGGGCGAAAACGTGAAACGCTCGCGCTCACCCGCCTCGGTGCGCTACCCACAGTCCCGCATGGGGGTTGAACAGGTGTATCGCGACGCCTTTTCTCAGGCCTTGAACTATCGCAAAACCTGGCAAGATTACGACAATCTGAGCCGTTCAAACAAACGCAACACCGCGCCACCGCGCCGTGATCTGGTGATGGACACCATGCTCGAGATCCTTGATGGCAAACGCTTCATCACCTGCCACTCTTACGTGCAGTCGGAAATCAACATGCTGATGCACGTGGCCGATGATTTCAATTTCAATGTCAACACCTTCACGCACATTCTGGAGGGCTATAAAGTGGCCGACAAAATGCAACAGCACGGCGCTGGCGGCTCAACCTTTGCCGACTGGTGGGCGTACAAATGGGAAGTCAATTACGCGATACCTTACAACGCCGCGCTGATGCATCAGGCCGGGGTGGTCACCGCGATCAACTCGGACTCCGCGGAAATGTCGCGTCGCCTCAATCAGGAAGCGGCCAAAACCGTGAAATACGGTGACCTGACGCCGCAGGAGGCGCTGAAAACTGTGACCCTGAACCCGGCCAAACTGTTGCATCTGGACGACCGCATGGGGCGCATTGCTGTGGGCATGGACGCCGACGTGGTGCTGTGGACCGATGAGCCGCTGTCCATCTATGCCCAGGTTGACAAAACCCTCATCGACGGTGTGATTTACTACGACCGCGGTCAACAGGACGTCCTCCTGCAACGCATCAACGCCGAACGCGAACGCCTGATAGAACGCGTGATGAGTCAATCGGGCGGCGGCGGGGGCGGCGGTTCCAGCCCGTTCGCGGCTCGAGTGCGCGAAACCCTGCATTGCGACAGCCTGAACGGCCACGGCACACTTTTTGACCATCTGAACACCGGAGAATGAGCATGAAACACTGGATTGCATTGACTTTGCTGACCACCGCTCAGTTCGCCTTGGCGCTGAGCCCAAAACCGGCCCCGGCGCAACAGCAGGCCATCACCCTGATCAACGCCACCGTACACACCGGCGACGGCACGGTGTTGCAACAGGCCGGCCTGCGTCTGCAGGGTGGCCGCATTGCCGACATTGGCGCGCACGTGCGCGACGACGGCACTGGCCAGGTGATCGACCTGCAGGGTCAACACGTGTACCCCGGACTGATACTGCCTTCTTCCACGGTGGGTTTGATGGAAATCGATTCCATCGCCGACACCCGCGATGAGAATGAAATCGGCGAATTCAACCCCAATGTGCGCGCCCTGGTGGCCTACAACACCGATTCAGAAATGATCCCAACCCTGCGCCACAACGGCATTCTGCTGGCCGAAACCACCCCGCAGGGCGGCGTCGTCAGTGGCACCTCTTCGGTGGTACAACTGGACGCCTGGAACTGGGAAGACGCGGCGGTTCGGGTGGATTCGGGTCTGCACATCAACTGGCCGCAAAAACGCGTCAACCAGTTTGATTTCAGCACATTTTCCATGGTCCTCAAGGACAACGACAAGTACGACGCGCAGATGTCCCGGCTGCAGCAATTGCTGGCCGATGCGCGGGTGTATCGCGGCGAACCGCTGAACCTGAAACTGGCCTCGGTCAAAGCCGTGTTCGATGGCAAGAAAAGACTCTACATTCACACCAATCACCCCAAAGCCATCATCGACGCGGTGCGGCAAACCCGCGAGCTGGGTCTGAACGATGCCGTGCTGGTGACCGGGCAGGCCGCACTGGCGGTGCAGGACTTTCTGCTGCAACACAAAGTCGATGTGTTGATCGACAGCATCCACGCCCTGCCCCAGCGCGGCGATCTGCCGCTTGAGAACGGCTACGCACTGGCCGCCAGGCTGGACGCCGCCGGCTTGAAAGTCGGCCTCACCTACGCCAGTCTGATGAGCGCGCGCAATCTGGCATTCACCGCCGGCACCACGGTGGCACACGGCAGCAGCCCGGAAAACGCCTTGCGCATGATCACCCGCAACAACGCCGAATTGCTTGGCATCGACGCGGACTACGGCACCCTGGCAATCGGCAAAAGCGCCACCCTGTTTGTCAGCCGCGGCGACGTGTTTGACATGCAGCACAATCGGGTCACGCACGCGTTCATAGACGGCCGCAGCATTCAGCTGGACGGGCGGCAGGAAACGCTGTATCAGCGCTACAAGGAGAAATACACGCAACCGTGAACAATTTGATGCACATCAATGCCGCATCGACTGTGACCGATTACACTGCAGACAAACACAAGTAATATCAAGGCATGACGGCACCGTCCACATCCAACGCGCCCCACCAACAGGGCATCGAAGCGCTGCGCAAGGGGCAGCTTGAAGTGGCCGCCGCGCATTTTCAGCGCGGCGCCGATGCCGGCGACAGCGCGGCATTGAAAGAACTGGGCTTGTGCCTGCTGCATGGCATGGGCCTGACGGCCGATGTGGCGCGTGCCCTGGAGTGCTTCAACCGCTCTCAGGATCAGAGCGAGTCGCTGTTTGAGCTGTACAAGCTCTGCTATTTCGGCCACGGCACTTCGCAGGACCGCGCACAATCACTTGAATATCTGACCCGTGCGGCGGGGCAATTGAATCCACAGGCCATTTTGCATTTGGCGCTGTTGGCGGTGATGCGCGGCGACTTGGATCGCTCGCGCGATCTGGCCAATTTGAGCCAGCAACCGGACGACCGCATCCACGCGCTGTTGCAGGCCTCACCACCGCAGTGGCCACATTTTGTTGCCCTGCCGCGCACTGAATTGTGCGATGCGCCGGTCATTTTCAGCGTCGACGACGTGCTGCATCCAGTGGAATGCTGGCACCTGATGCAAACCGCGCGACCCTATCTGCGGCCATCGATGACGGTGCACCCGCAAACCGGCGCGTTCGTGCGCGACGACATGCGCACCAGCCAATCGGCCAGTTTTGACTGGCTGCTGGAGGATCCGGTGGTGCATCAAATCATGCAAAAATGCGCCCTGCAGGCAGGACTTGAAGCCGAGTGCTCAGAGCCCTTGCAGGTTTTGCACTACCAGCCGGGGCAGGAATACCGCCCACACTACGATTTCTTCGGTGAAGCCGATGACCCCACTCGACAGGACAAACCACAGCGTCAGGCAACGCTGTGCTGCTACCTGAACGATGTGGCGGCCGGTGGCGACACCGTGTTTCCCAACGCCGGCGTGCGCATCCACCCCAAAGCCGGTCGCTTGATCGGATTCCACAACCTGGATGCACAGGGGCGGCCTCAGGTCAATTCACTGCACGCTGGCGAACCGGTGCTGACCGGTGAAAAATGGCTGGCCACCCTGTGGATGCATCAACAACCAACCCAACGCGGAATGCACTATGAATCACCCCAATCTCACAGCTCAGGGCCAGGTTGACGGCCTGCCCATCTGGGTGTTCGATGACCTGGTTGAGAAAAAAACCATCGACGAAATTTATCAGGCGCTGATGCACGCGCCGTTCACGCGTTCGGAAATTTCCCGTCCAGACACGGAAATTTATCGGCATTGGGCCTACAACATGCCACTGGACAAAGCCCTGCAACTGCCCATTTATCAGGCCACTCAGAAGCAACTGAATGCACACACCGAGCGCAACTACCGCATGTACCGCTGTTACTGCAATCTGGTGTCCTACGGCGACATTTTATTCAATCACACCGACTGTCAGCCCGGCACCCATGAAATGACCGCCTTGTGGTACATACAGGATCAATGGGACGTTGAATGGGGCGGTGAAACGCTGTTCTTTAACGCCCGCGACGACGCGTCCTATGTGGCATCACCGCGGCCCGGACGGCTGGTCATTTTTGATGGTTCGATCAAGCACAAGGGCACGCCGCCCAGCAAAATATGCACCTTGCCGCGCCTGACTTTTGCGATGAAATTTGAAATCGCGCCGCAGACCTGATTCGCCTCATCAAGCGCTGATCAGACGTCGCACCCCGGAATACAACAGCAGCGCACCGATGCCGGTGAACACCGCGATGCAAAGCCAGTCCATGGTCTGCCGGTAAGCGGGTCGATTGAAGAAGCGCGCGGATGAATGCGCCGCCAGCCAGGCCATGCCACCAAACACCACCACCGTCACCAGTTGGAACAAAAACCCAAGCAACACAATGCGTGCGGTGTATCCGGGCACGTCCAGGCGCGCGAACTGAGGAAAAAATGCCAGGAAAAATAACAACACCTTGGGGTTGCTGACGTTCATGACCACACCGCGCCAGAACATGCCCTCGCCGCGGGTCGGTGCCGCCGCGATCGTCGCCTCGCTGGCCGCAGTGCGACGCATTGAAACACCGGTTTGCCAGGCCAGGTGAAGCAAATAGAACGAACCGAACACAGCCACAGCGTACATGGCCAAAGGCAGGCGTGCCAGCAAAACAGAAATCCCCAGGGCAATCAGCAGCGTGTGCACAATGACGCCCGTGGACAACCCCAGCACCAGGCGAAGGGCCGCATTGAAACCGCTGCGCAGCGCGGTGCTGATGACCAGCAGAATGTCCGGACCGGGGCTCAAAGCCAACAGCGCCACCGTCAGCACGTAGCCCAGATACAGACTCACCCCCGTCTCACCCAAGCCGGGCGCATGCGTGCTGTTTTTTCTGCTTGGTTAAATTTCAGTTTTGTCCACATGTTCGCCCAGCAAACGCCACAAAGGCACCTGCTTGTCTTCGGGAATGTGCGTATAACACATGGCCAAACCGTCGTCGTCAATGCGCACCAGTTCAGCGTCCACATTGAGATTGAATTCTTCGTTGATGATGATTTCCAGCACACACTGGCTGCCCACCTCCAGCCCCAGCTCACCGGCTTTGCTGCCGTTCAACAGGATGCCTGAAGCGGATATATTGACCACGTGCATCACGTGCGCGTGCCCTTGATAAAACATCACACAGGTGGCCTCAATTGGCTTTCTGGCGTACCTGAGTTTGTTTGAGTCCCCCGATTTACCCATGTTTTCACATCACTCTGGTTTCATGTAGGGGAATAATAACACATCTCGAATTGAAGCTGAATCTGTCAGCAACATGACCAGACGGTCGATGCCGATGCCTTCCCCGCCGGTCGGCGGCATGCCGTATTCCAGCGCACGAATGTAATCGGCGTCAAAGTGCATGGCTTCATCGTCACCGGATTCAAACTGGGCCACCTGCTGGCGAAACCGCTCGGCCTGATCTTCAGGGTCATTGAGCTCAGAAAAGCCATTGGCGATCTCATTGCCGGCTATGAACAACTCAAAGCGATCGGTGATTTCCGGGTCGTCGTCGTTGACCCGCGACAGCGGCGAAATTTCAATCGGGTATTCGGTCACAAAAGTGGGTTGCTGCAGTTGCGCTTCAACCGTGGCTTCAAACAGCTCTGAGAGCAATCGGCCTTTTGACCAGTTTGGGTCAAAACCGATGCCTTGGGCCTTGCAATGCGCCTGCAGACCGTCCAGCGTGTTGACATCTGCCGCCTGCAATTCGGGGTTGTACTCTAGCACCAGATCGCGCATGGATTGACGTTTGAATGGCCGGTTGAATTGAATCGCCTGACCCTGGTAATGCACTGCATCGCTGCCGTGCAGAGCCTGCACCAGCCCGGAGAGCATTTCTTCGGTTAAATCCATCAGATCGTGGTAATCGGCGTAGGCCCAATAGAATTCCATCATGGTGAATTCCGGGTTGTGTCGCGTGGACACGCCTTCGTTGCGGAAATTGCGGTTGATCTCAAACACCCGCTCAAAACCGCCCACAACCAGCCGCTTGAGAAACAACTCAGGCGCCACGCGCAAATACAGATCCAGATCCAGCGCGTTGTGGTGTGTGATGAAAGGTTTGGCCGTGGCACCACCGGGGATCACATGCATCATCGGCGTTTCCACTTCCAGAAAATCCCGTTGCTGCATGAACGCCCGAATGTGCTGCACGATCTGCGAACGCATGCGGAACACCTGCGCCGAATCCTGATTCATGATCAGATCAACGTAGCGCTGCCGATAGCGAGTTTCCTGATCCGACAAGCCGTGAAATTTTTCCGGCAGGGGCCGCAATGACTTGGTCAGTAAACGCAGGGCATTGACTTTGACCGACAACTCACCGGTTTTGGTTTTGAACAGCTGGCCTGAACCGGCCACAATGTCACCCACATCCCAAGTCTTGAAATCGGCATACACGCCCTCCGGCAGGGCGTCGCGTTGCACGTACAGCTGAATATCACCGGAATCATCGCGCAGCACCGCAAAACCGGCTTTGCCAAACAGGCGTTTGCTCATCAGCCGCCCGACCACCGCGGCATCAACCGGCGATGTTTCCAGGTCCTGTTTTTCCACCTGGGCAAAATCCGCGTGCAATTGCGCCGCCAGATGGGTGCGTCTGAAATCATTTGGAAACGCCACACCCCGGGCTCTGAGCTGTTGCAATTTCTGCCGGCGTTCGGCGATCAGTTTGTTCTCTTCACTCATTACAACCCCTGTTTCAGACTGGCTTCGATGAATTTGTCCAGATCGCCGTCCAGCACTCCCTGGGTGTTGGTGTTTTCCACACCGGTGCGCAAATCCTTGATGCGCGACTGATCCAGCACGTAGGAACGGATCTGGCTGCCCCAGCCGATGTCGGACTTGGCGTCTTCCTGTGATTGCGAGGCCTGATTGCGCTTCTGAATTTCCATTTCATACAGTTTGGCCTTCAATTGCTTCATCGCCGTGGCCTTGTTCTTGTGTTGCGAGCGGTCGTTTTGACACTGCACCACCACATTGGTTGGCACGTGGGTGATGCGCACCGCCGACTCGGTGCGGTTGACGTGCTGTCCACCGGCGCCTGATGCGCGGTACACGTCGATTCTCAAGTCCGCAGGATTGACGTCAATTTCAAAATCGTCGTCGATTTCCGGAGAAACAAACACCGCAGCGAAACTGGTGTGGCGGCGGTTGCCGGAGTCAAACGGCGATTTGCGCACCAGGCGGTGCACGCCGATTTCGGTGCGCAGCCAGCCATAGGCGTAATCGCCTTCGACCTTGACGGTGGCGGATTTGATGCCGGCCACATCGCCGGGGGACAATTCAATGAGTTCGGCTTTCCAGCCGCGCGATTCGATCCAGCGCGTGTACATGCGCAACAGCATTTCCGCCCAGTCCTGGGCTTCGGTGCCACCGGAGCCGGCCTGGATGTCAAGAAAGGCGTTGTTGGGGTCCATTTCGCCGGAAAACATTTTACGAAATTCCAGGGCTTCCAACTGGCCGCGCAATGATTCAATGTCTTCACACACCGCATTGAAGGTGTCCTGATCATTCTCTTCCTTGACCAGTTCCAGCAGCTCCGTGCTTTCACCAATGCCTTCATCCAGCTGCTCAAGGGCGCCGATCACCTGATCCAGTGCCGCGCGTTCACGGCTCAGTTTTTCGGCCGTTTCCTGATCGTTCCAGACGTTTGGATTTTCCAGTTCCAGGTTGACTTCTTCCAGGCGTTCTTTCTTGCCTGCGTAGTCAAAGATACCTCCGCAACGCATCCGTGCGTTGGGCGTAATCTTCCAATTGGGCTTGTTGCTGCGCCGTTTCCATCAGCCTTCCCGGGTGATCTTCTGGCGCAGCTCCCAGCGTTCCTGCGCGTCGATGCACAAGGTGGCAATGGGCCGAGCAATCAGGCGCTGCAGACCGATCTCTTCGTCGGTTTCCTCGCAGTAGCCATAATCGCCTTCATTGATCTTGTCCAACGCCTTGTTGATTTTCTTCAACAATTTGCGGTAGCGATCGCGGGTGCGCAGTTCAAAGGTGTTTTCAGTTTCACGGGATGCGCGCTCGGCGTCGTCAGAGACGTCTCTGGCTTCAGAGCGCAAGTGAGAGATGGTTTCTTTGGACTCGTTCAACAAGTCCTCTTTCCATTGCAGAATTCTGCGTCTGAAGTATTCGATGTGCTTGTCACACATGTATTCTTCTTTATCGGTTGGGGTATAGTCATCGTCCAGTTGAATCTTGGGCTCATAGCCTTCGGGTAAATCGTTGATACTTCTGTCTGCCATGCAAATCTCCAAATAAATTCTATCCGCACAAAATCGCGCATGCTAAAATAGATTCATCCACTTATTTTCAAGGCGAACTTTATACATTAATCGCCCCAATAGAGCAACTTTTTTTTCATGATAAAAACCGCGGTCATCGGCCTGATCCGACTCTATCAGCGCATCATCAGCCCCGTTTTGGGCAACCGCTGCCGTTTTTATCCCAGTTGTTCTGAATACGCCGCCATCGCCATCCGGCGATTTGGGCTGTTGCAGGGCCTGCGCCTGGCGTTCAAGCGCATCGCGCGTTGTCAGCCCCTGTGTCCCGGCGGCATCGACCACGTCCCGGAAACATTGCAGCCACATGTCACAAAACACCCTGATCAAGAATGCAACCCTCGTCAATGAGGGCCGCAGTTATGCCGCCGATGTGCGGATTGAAAACCAGCGCATTGCGCGCATAGACCCGTCCATCAGCGCGCGTGAAACCGATCGCGTCATTGACGCCGGCGGCTTGCACTTGTTGCCCGGCATGATCGACGATCAGGTGCATTTTCGTGAACCGGGCATGCCCGATAAAGCCGATTTCTCCACGGAATCGGCCGCCGCCGTGGCCGGCGGCATCACCTCGGTCATGGACATGCCCAACACCGACCCGCAAACCATCAACCAGCAGGCCATTGAAGACAAACACGCGCGCATGCAGGGTCGCTCGCACTGCAATTTCGGATTTTATCTCGGCGCCACCAACCACAACATCGACGACATTCGCGGCATCGATCCTGCTCTGGTGTGCGGCGTGAAAGTATTTATGGGCGCATCCACCGGACGCATGCTGGTCGACAGCGAAGACGCACTGGACGCCATATTTGCCGGCACCGGATTGCTGATAGCCACCCACTGTGAAGATTCGCCCACCATCGAAGCCAATGAGCAGCGCTGGCGGGAGAAATACGGCGAGGACGTGCCGATTGAGGCGCACGCAGAAATTCGCAGCCGCGAGGCCTGCGTCAAATCGTCGACCCTGGCCATTCGTCTGGCCCTGAAGCACGACAGCCGCTTGCACATTTTGCACGTGTCCACGGCCGATGAACTGGCGTTGATTGCCGACGCCAAGGCGCGTTCATCGCGCATCACCGCGGAGGCCTGTGTGCATTTTCTGTGGTTCGATGAAAGCCACTATGCGGCGCGTGGCACGCTGATCAAATGCAATCCGTCCATCAAGTCCGCAAACGATCGCCTGGCATTGCTGGAGGCGGTGCGCAGTGGCGTGCTGGATGTCATC
Organism: Marinicellaceae bacterium; assembly: GCA_050303435.1. GTDB lineage: Bacteria > Pseudomonadota > Gammaproteobacteria > Xanthomonadales > Marinicellaceae > JBNLBT01. The sequence continues at coordinate 17,569 of JBNLBT010000026.1, read as the reverse complement.
GCCACCGACCACGCGCCGCATCTGCTGAGCGAAAAACAATCCGGCTATTTCAACGCCCCGTCCGGTTTACCGCTGGTGCAAACCGCCCTGCCCAGTCTGTTGACTCTGGTGCAACGCGGACAACTGGATCTGCACCACACCGTGGATCAATGCAGCCACCGGGTCGCGCAAATGTTTCAGGTGCGCGACCGGGGCTTCATCCGCGAAGGTTACTATGCCGATCTGACCCTGATCGACATGAACAAGCCACAGCGGGTGGACAACAATGACATGCTGTACAAGTGCGGCTGGAGCCCCTATCACGGCGATGAATTTGATGTCAGCGTGATTCGCACCTGGGTCAATGGTCAATTGGCCTGGGACGCAGGCCGCCTGGTCACAGAGCCCGCCGGTCTGCCCTTGCAGTACCATCGAGAATCCATCTAAATATCTTTAATTATGCAGATAACGTTGAATATCTTCTTTTAAAAGGATATTATCAGCTCAAGCGAATCAACCGAACTTTTGTATGCACGCAGTCATCACCGGAGACATCATCCAATCGCGCCGCCACGGCGCCGATGCGGCGTGGTTGCCAGCGCTGAAAAAAGAACTGTCCCGTTGCGCCGCGCAGGCGCGAGACTGGCATGTGTTTCGCGGCGACAGTTTTCAGCTGCAGCTGCCCGAAGCCCACACAGCTTTACTCATCGCCTTGTCGATCAAAGCCCGAATCAAACAATTTAAAGGCTTGGACGTGCGACAGACGATCGGCTTGGATGCCTCAAAATTGCCGGCCAGAAAAGTCTCGGAAGCCGCCAGCGATGCCCACGTGCGGTCGGGTCAAGCGTTCGATGTGTTGGGTAAAAGGACCCTGACGATACACAGCCCCTGGCCTGAATTTGATGCACAGATGAATCTGTATCTGGCCCTGGCGGCCTTGTGCATGGACCACTGGAGTCCAAGTTCAGCGGAAACCGTGCATCAATCGATCGTGCACCCGCGCTGGACACAGCGGCAACTGGCCGAGCATCTCAACATCGGTCAGGGGCGGGTCAGCCAGCGACTGAAACGCGCCGGCCACCAGGAAATCAAAGCCATGGAACAGCGCTATCGAGAATTATTGAAACTCCGGAGGGGCGCATGAATGTGTTGCTGGCGCTGCTGCTGGCGCACGTTGTGGGACAATTTGTGCTCTCACCGCCACAGTGGCTGGATCAGATCAAACGCCGGCGCATGCGCGCCAAAGCGTTGTATGCGCGTGCACTGCTGCACGGACTGCTGGCCTGGCTGGCCCTGTGGCTGGCCGGTCTTTCCGCTGATGGCAAGTTGTTGCTGGCTTCGCTGGTCATTGCCCTGCTGCACTTGTGCGTCGATGCAGTGACTTTGATGCGGCGGACCCCGACCCATCGCGCGCGTGAATTCCTCATGGCACACAGCGTGCATTTGCTGAGCATTGCACTCATCTGTGTGTGGCTGAGTCCGTCATTCATCCAGGCACTGCACGCATGGCAGCCGCCGTGGATGTTGTGGTTGTTGACCTGGCTGTTGCTGACCCGAGTTTCCTCGACGGTGATCCGGGTGATCATTGCGCACTGGGCTCCACACACAGAATACAACAGCACCGACTCATTGAAACACGCCGGGCTGTTCATCGGCTATCTGGAACGATTGACCACCTTTGGTCTGGCCATCAGCGGGCACCTCGCCGCGGTGGGTTTTCTGATTGCCGCAAAATCCATCTTCCGTTTCGGTGATTTGACCCGTGCACGCGACCGCAAACTGACCGAATACATTTTGATCGGCACGTTTTTAAGTTTCTCACTGGCGCTGCTGATCAGCGCCTTGTATTTGCAGGTGCGGCCGCTGTTTGCCTGAGCGCGAGGTCAGTTCTTTTTGAACAGATTGATGATGCTGGAAAAATCCAGCGAACCATTGCCCTTAATTTTATGAATTTGATACAGTTGGGTCGCCAGGGCGCCAAGCGGCGTGGAACTGGCCGACTTGGATGCCAGCGCCTGCGCCAGCCCCAGATCTTTGTTCATCAAATCGACCATGAAGCCGCCACGGTAGTGATTGGATGCCGGCACCGAGTCCATCACCCCGGGATACGGGTTGTAAATTTGCAGGGACCAATTGTTGCCCGATGAAGCCTTCATGATTTCCGACAGCACGCCCGGATCCAGCCCCTGGGACGCGCCCAATGACAAGGCTTCTGAAGTGCCGATCATGTGAATGGCCAAAAGCATGTTGTTGCAGATTTTAGCCACCTGTCCGGCACCGGAATCGCCGGCATGAAAGATGTTCTTGCCCATCGCTTCAAGCACTGGACGGGCCAGTTCAAAATGGTCCTTGCTGCCACCGCAAATGAACGTCAAATTGCCGGCCTGTGCCACCGCGGTGCCACCGGAGACCGGTGCATCAATCATGGCCAGCTCGTGCGACAGGCATTCTCTGGCCACTTCGCGTGCATCGTCGGCTGCGATGGTGGAACTGTCGATCACCAGGGTGCCGGGCTTGAGAAAATTCACCAGCCCTTGAGAGCCAAGGTAGAGTGATTTGACAATGGCCCCGTTGGGCAACATTGAAATCACCACATCCGCGTCCGCGGCGGCTTCGACGGCGCTCTCTGCGCCTTCCCCGCCGTGCGACGTGATCTGGTCAATGGCTTGCTGGTTAAGATCAAACACACGGACTTTATGGCCGTGCTTGAGCAGATTGAGTGCCATGGGCGCGCCCATGTTGCCCAGACCGATGAATGCAATTTGTTGGCTCATGATAAGTCTCCCAAAGGGTGTTCGCCCGACCAGGGGGCGGTGAAATATTCGTTCAATAAGGCGCCATCAATGGCTGCCACATCGGATTGCGACCAGTTCGGTTGTCCGTCTTTGTCTATCAACAGCGCACGCACGCCTTCACGAAAATCTGCGTGCATGGCGCATTGCGTGGAGACGATCAGTTCCATTTGAAACACCTCGGCCAGACTCATGTGACGCGCGCGACGGATCTGTTCACGCACCAGCGCCAGCGTCATGGGGCAACCGCTGAGCAAGGCTCTGGCTGCCCGTTGCAGCCATTTCTCATCGCTCTGCAACGTTTCGAAGTGGCGCACCACCGCGGGCAAGTCTCGCGGACCGGTCAGCGCATGAATTTGATCCAGGTTCTGATGCAGGGTGCTGGACTGGATTTGGATTGACGCCGCGTGCTCAGACAACAGCGCATCGATTTCGTTGTGGGGATTGACAAACTGCAACGCCAGCAGGCCATCGAGCACACGGCGTCGATCGCCTGAATTCACTGCATAATCCGCCATTTGTGTGAACAGCGCATCCGCGGCGTCCATGCGGTATCCAGTCATGCCGAGAAATTCTGCCAGTTGCACCGGCATGCGGTTGAAAAACCACGAAGCCCCGACATCAGGATACAGTCCGATGGTCACTTCCGGCATGGCCAGCATGGAACGTTCAGTGACCACCCGATGGGAACCACCGATGGCCACGCCGATGCCGCCGCCCATGACGATGCCGTCGGCCCACACCACCACCGGTTTGGGGTAAGTGTGGATGGCATAGTCCATGCGGTATTCACACTGAAAAAATTCCAGCGCCTGTTGCGGCAATTGTCCATCCGCGGTGTCAATCATCGAATGATACAGCATCACCACATCGCCACCGGCACAAAACGCCTTGTCACCGGCGCCTTCGATCCACACCGCCTGAATCGACGCGTCGTCGCGCCACGCCAGCAATTGTGCGTGCATTACACGAATCATGTCCGTACTCAAAGCATTCAACGCTTTGGGTTGGTTGAGCGTCAACACACCGATGCCGCCGTGGCGGCCGGTCAATACCTGCACATCCACTCCGGTCACAACAACACCTCGGTGGCGTGGGCACGCAACGCGCGTCGGGCAATGATCACGCGCATGATTTCATTGGTGCCTTCCAGAATGCGGTGCACCCGCGAGTCGCGCAAATAGCGCTCCAACGGGTATTCCCGTATGTAACCGTAGCCACCGTGCAACTGCAGGGCTTCGTCACACACCTTAAATCCCACGTCGGTGGCAAAACGTTTGGCCATGGCGCAATAGGCGGTGGCTTCGGGGTGTTTTTCATCCAGACGAAAGGCCGCCAGACGCACCATCTGTCTGGCCGCAATCAATTCAGTCAACATGTCGGCGAAGCGAAACTGCAGGGCCTGAAAATCGGCCAATACACGGCCGAACTGTTGGCGCTCATTCATGTAGGCCTGCGTGGCATTGAGGGCCGCCTGGGCGGCGCCCAAAGAACAGCTGGCGATGTTGATGCGACCGCCGTCCAGACCCTTCATGGCGAACACAAATCCCTGCCCTTCGGCGCCAATTCTTTGCCGCGCCGGCACGCGCACCTGATCAAAAGTGATCAAACGCGTTGGCTGGGAATTCCAGCCCATTTTTTCTTCCTTTTTGCCGTATTCAATGCCCGCGCTGTCGGCCGGCACCAGAAAACACGAAATGCCTTTGGGTCCTGCCTCACCGGTGCGTGCCATCACAATCAGCACGTCGGTGGAACCGGCCCCGGAAATGAACGTTTTGCTGCCATTGATCAGGTAATCATCGCCATCACGTCGAGCGGTGGTTTTCAAACTGGCCGCGTCCGAACCACTGCCCGGCTCAGTCAGGCAGTACGACGCCAGCACTTCGCCGCTGGTCAGTTTCGGCCCCCAGTCTTCGGCCAACGCCGGGTCGGCAAATGTGGTGACCATCCAGGCACACATGTTGTGTATGGTCAGAAACGCCGTGGTGGAGGTGCAATGTTTTGACATTTCCTCAAAAATCACCGAGGCATCGAGACGTTTCAGACCCAGCCCCCCGTAGGCTTCATCGCAATACAGACCCAAAAAACCCAATTCACCGGTCTGGCGTATGACCTCCAGTGGAAAAATGGCTTCGCGATCCCAGCGCGCCGCGTGCGGTGCCATTTCGCGTTCACCAAATTCTCGGGCGGCGTCAACAAACGCCGCCTGATCTTCGCTCAAATTGAATTCCATGCGCTCTCCTGAGATTACTTCAGATTGATCGTCGCGTTGGGTGCGGCGTCGTCAGGGATGTCTGATTCAAACCAGCGTGCAGTGACGGTTTTGGTTTCCGTGTAAAAACGCACCGCCTGTTTGCCGTAGGCGTGCTGATCGCCGTAAAACGATTTGCGCCACCCGGTGAACGAGAAGAACGGCAGCGGCACCGGAATCGGGATGTTGATGCCCACCTGGCCGACTTTGATGTTGTGTTGAAACTTGCGCGCTGCGGCGCCTGAACTGGTGAACAGCGAGGTGCCATTGCCGTAAGGATTGGCGTTGATGATTTCAATCGCTTCTTCCAGCGAGTCGGCGCGCATCACGCACAACACCGGTCCGAAGATTTCAGTTTTGTAGATGTCCATGTCAACGGTGACGTCGCTGAACAGGGTCGGTCCCACCCAGTTGCCATTCGGAAAACCCTCGACGGTGTGACCGCGACCGTCCAGCAGCAGTTGGGCGCCTTCGTCCACGCCTTTCTGAATCATGTCTTCAACGCGCTGTTTGGCCTGCGGGCTGATCAATGGCCCGTAAAATGAGCTTGCATTTTTCCAGTGACCCGGTTGCATGGTGGCCAGCGCCGCTTTAATGTCGTCCAGCCATGCCTGAGACTCACCCACCAGCACCGCCACTGAAATGGCCATGCAACGTTGGCCGGCAGCACCGCAGGCGGAACCGGCGATGTTGTTGACCACCTGGTTTTTGTTGGCATCGGGCATCACCACCATGTGGTTTTTGGCACCGGCAAAGGCCTGCACCCGTTTCAGATTTTGCGTGCCGGTGCGATAGATGTGTTCACCCACCGGCACCGAACCGACAAACGAAATGGCTTCAATGTCCGGATGATTGAGCAATTGATCCACCTGGTCCTTGCCACCGTGCACCACCTGCAACACGTCGCGCGGGAAGCCCGCCTCATAGAACAGTTCAGCCAGACGCATGGGCGTGTTGGGGTCCTGTTCGGAGGGTTTCAGCACGAAGGTGTTGCCACACACCACGGCCATCGGAAACATCCACAAAGGAATCATGGCGGGAAAATTGAACGGGGTGATGCCGGCGCACACGCCCAACGGCTGCACCAGTGAATAGGTGTCGATTTGGGTGGCCACGTTTTCAACCGTTTCACCCATCATCAGGCTGGGCACATTGGCTGCGTGTTCGGCAACTTCAATGCCGCGCCACACGTCGCCTTTGGCGTCTTCAAAATTCTTCCCGGTTTCTTCTGCCAGCAGGGTCGCCAACTCGTCGTGGTGCTCTTTCAAAAGGTGCTGGTAGCGCAGCATCATGCGGGCCCGCACAGGCACCGGCGTGTCCTTCCAGGTTTCAAAGGCTTTTTTGGCCGAGGCCACGGCGGCATCCACTTCTTCCCGGGTGGCAAATGGCACCTGGGAAATCACTTCCTGTGTGGCCGGGTTGGTGACGTCCAACCAGTCGTTGCTGCGACTGGTCACCGATTGGCCATCGATAAACATTGAAACCTTCTTGCTCATGAATTCACCTTCAATTAATTGTCGTTGTGAAAGACGGACCCGACGTGAGTGGTCGGCGGCCGAACTGTGTTTGAATTGTTGCTGGCCGTCCGGCGCAAAGGGCCCAATTCCGGCGGCACATTATACCACCTTTTTCAGACCGCCATGCGCGGGATTTGTTGCCACGATGCGCCGCGGCGGGCAAAAAAAAGGCGACCCGTGCGGCCGCCTTCTGAATTCAGACTGTGCATTCGCGTCATTGATTGGGCTCAATGCGCTCCTCGTAGATTTTGATGTTGGCATGGGCACGCAACACCTGGGTAAACAAACCCAGCTCATTGTTGCTCAGGGCATTTTGCAACTGGGCCGCGTACTGCTCACTGCCTGCGTCTTCGCCGGGTTCTGCATCGTTCACTGATTTCAATGCCACCAGGGCCAGATCCAGACCGTTGGCTTCCAGCACTGCGAATTCAGTGGTCTCACCGGCCGGGCGCGGCATGGAAAAGACGTTGCGCACCAGAATATAGGGTTGCGCCGAACCTGTGCGCGGGGTGTCATCCGCGTGCACCAGTGATTTTTCCAGATCTGTGGCCACTTGATTCAAATCGGCTTCGCCGGATTGAATCAATTGTATTTTTTCATCCGCCGTTTGTTGCGCCAGTTCGCGCGCTTTCTCATCCGTCAACACGTCGACGATCTGTTCGCGCACTTCTTCGAGCGGTTTCAACGCACCGGGCTCGTGGGTGTTCAGTTTCAGATAGACCACGTGATCGCCGCCCAGATCAATGGCGTTGCTGGTCTGTAATTCATCTTTGACCAGCGCGGAAAACGCGGCTTCAGCAAATTGCGGGTTGCCGGCGATGCCTTTTCCGCCGCTGCGCTCAAACAATTCAGTGGTTTTCAGTTCGACGTCGGTTTGTTCGGCCACCTGATGCAAATCACCGTCCAGATCCAGCACCAGCGTTTCCACTTCATTGCGCACGTCCAGAAACAGGCTTTCGGCCTCATGTGCCTGAAGTGCTTCAATGATGTCACCTTTCACTTCTTCAAAAGGTTTGTAGTCCGCGCTTTTAATTTCATTCAGTTGAATCAGGTGATAACCGAACTGGGACAGCACCGGTTCGCTGACACGACCTGTTTCCATGGCAAACAGGGCTTCTTCAAACGGTTGCACCATCATGCCTTTTTCCACCCAACCGAGATCACCACCCGCCTGCGCAGAACCCGGGTCGTCCGAATGGGCTTTGGCCAGTTCTGCAAAATCCGCGCCGGCATCAATTTGTGTTTTCAAGTCGTTGATTTCGGCTTCTGCCGCTGCTTTTGCCGCGTCGTCCGCATCGCCGGCCAGAGCAATCAAAATGTGCGCGGCCTTACGCTGTTCATCCTGAAGATAATCGGCTTGATTGGCTTCGTAGTGGGCACGCGCGTCTTCATCGTTGACGTCAATGCCACGCGCCAGTTCAGACGAATCAACTTGAATGTAGTCCACCGACACTTTTTCCGGTGTCATGTACTGTTGCTGATTTTCATCGTAATGCGCCTGAATTTCTTCATCGCTGAGGGTGACATTGGCTTTGAAGTCGGCGGCATTCAACAGCACGTAATCAAATGAACGGGTCTGTTTGTTGAGGCGATGCAACTGATTTTTTTCCAGTGCAGTGACAAACAGTGTTTCGCGCACCAGGTCCGGCGTGGCCTGGCTGAGGATGTCTTCCTGTACGCGATTCTGGAAATACGCCGGTGATTGATTGACCTGAGTCAGATAGGCGGCGTAGCTTTCTTTGTTGAATGAACCGTCGGGGTTCTGAAAACTGGGAATCGATTGAATCAAATCTCGCACGGCCTGCGGTGAGGCAATGAAATCCATGTCGCGGGCGGCTTGTTGCAAGAGCTTGTCATTGATTAATTGCTCAAGAAAGTTGCGGCGAAACACCGGCGATTCAAAATACGCCGGATCAAAATTGTCGCCGAACTGACTCATCAGGCTTTGCGTGTATTGGGAGAAACGCTGGGAAAAATCATTGATGCTGATTTTATCCCCGTTGACCACCGCCGCAGCGTCGTTGCTGCTCTGCTGAAAATATCCCTGCACACCCCACAAGGCAAACGTGACCACCAGCAAGCCCATGAGAATGGACATCGCCAGACCGGAAGAATTGTTTCTGATCCATTTTATCAGCATGATGTAGCACCTTTTGTTTTAACCCATAAAAAAAGGTGCCGAATGACACCCTTTTTTTAATGCTGGCGGAGCGGACGGGACTCGAACCCGCGACCCCCGGCGTGACAGGCCGGTATTCTAACCAACTGAACTACCGCTCCGAACCGTTTGGTGGGTGCTGCAGGGCTCGAACCTGCGACCCTCGCCTTGTAAGGGCGATGCTCTCCCAGCTGAGCTAAGCACCCGATTCAGGGAGCGTTAGTTTAATGCATCTTTTAATGCTTTGCCAGCTTTAAATGAAGGAATTTTTGCTGCCGGAATTTTGATCGTTGCGCCAGTTCTCGGGTTGCGACCTTCGCGTGCATCGCGGGTTTTAACCTGGAAAGTTCCAAAGCCAACAAATGTCAATTTGTCGCCTTTTTTCAGGCAACCGGTGATGTTGTCGACAATGGCGTCAAAGCAGGCAGATGCAGTTGCCTGGGACACGTCGGCGCTGTCAGCCACTGCTTTGATAAAATCTTGTTTTTTCATTTCATTAACTCCATAGAAAATATTTAACTTACGGACATGTATGTCGCGCGAAACGCGCATTTTATACCATTCTTAAGTGCGATTACCAACTATATATAAAGATTTTTTTGATACTTTGGTGTTTGTCACAAAAATGCAAGCAGTTGCGCTCTCAATGGCGTTCAGACTGATGTATGGCTTCATTTTCGACGATTGGAATCTGGTTTTCCTCCACCTCGCTGTGCTTCAGCGGACGCACTTTATCGTGCAAGGCGACGGCCAACACTTCTTCGATCCATTTGACCGGAACAATCTCAAGATTGTCGAGGATTTCCTGCGGCATTTTTTGCAATGATTTGATGTTTTCGGCGGGGATCACCACGGTCTTCACACCGCCGCGCAAGGCAGCCAGCAGTTTGTCTTTCAATCCGCCAATCTCGAGCACTTTGCCGCGCAGGGTGATTTCGCCGGTCATTGCCACATTGGACTTGACCGGATTACCGCTGAGTGCTGACACCAGGGCGGTACACATGGCAATGCCGGCACTGGGGCCGTCTTTCGGCGTGGCGCCTTCAGGCACGTGAATGTGTATGTCGTATTTCTTGAACACATCCGGGTTGATGCCCAGCATATTTGCGCGCGCCTTGACCACCGACAACGCGGTTTGAATCGATTCCTTCATCACATCGCCGAGCTGTCCGGTAAAGGTCAGCTTGCCGGCGCCAGGAAAGATCGCTGATTCGACCTGCAGCAGGTCGCCGCCGACTTCAGTCCAAGCCAGTCCAGTGACGGTGCCGATTTCATTCTTTTTCTCGGCCAGGCCGAAATTGAACTTGCGCACGCCGAGAAAATCGCTCAGGTTTTTGATCGAAACAGTGAGTTTTTTCTGTTGCGAACCGTCAACAATCTGGCGCACCGCTTTGCGGCATATCTTGGCCATTTCACGTTCCAGGTTGCGCACGCCGGATTCGCGCGTGTAATAACGCACGACGTCGCGGACCGCGGCTTCAGTGATGTGCAATTCAGTTTTTTTCAGGCCATGTGCCTTGATCTGTTTGGGCACCAAAAAGCGCATGGCGATCTGAATTTTTTCCTGTTCAGTGTAACCGGGGATGCGGATGATCTCCATGCGATCGCGCAAGGCCGGCGGAATGTTCAGTGAATTGGCCGTGGCCACAAACATGACTTCGGACAAATCAAAATCAATTTCCAGGTAATGATCCGAGAAGGCGTTGTTTTGTTCCGGATCCAGCACCTCCAGCAAGGCTGCAGCCGGGTCACCGCGGAAATCCCGCGACATTTTATCCAGCTCGTCCAGTATCATGATCGGGTTGCAGCTTTTGGCTTTGACCAGATTTTGAATCACCCGCCCTGGCATGGAACCAATATAGGTTCTGCGGTGACCGCGAATTTCAGATTCGTCGCTGACTCCGCCCAATGAGAAACGGCAGAACTGGCGATTGGTGGCCTTGGCGATGGATTTGCCCAGCGAGGTTTTGCCCACGCCCGGTGGGCCCACCAGACACATGATCGCGCCTTTCATTTTCGGCGTGCGCTGCTGCACGGCCAGATACTCCAGGATGCGTTCTTTGATTTCATCCAGACCGAAATGGTCCTGATCAAGAATTTTCTTGGCGTAGTCCAGGTCCTTGCGCAAACGGGTTCGTTCATCCCAGGGCAACGACAAAATGGTTTCCAGGTAGTTGCGCACCACCGTGGCCTCCGCCGACATCGGCGGCATCAGCTGCAATTTATTGAATTCGGATTCAACTTTTTCACGCGCTTGCTGGCTCAGGCGTGTTTCCGCAATTTTCTTTTCCAGATCGCCGTATTCTGAATTCGAGGAATCGATGTCGGTCAATTCCTTTTTGATCGCCTTCATCTGCTCGTTCAGATAGTATTCGCGCTGGTTGCGTTCAATCTGGCCTTTCACCCGTCCACGGATTTTCTTCTCCATGACCAGCAACTGCAGCTCGGATTCAATCACTGCCAGCACGTGTTCCAGACGCGCAGTGACGTTGATGATTTCCAGTATTTTTTGTTTGTCCTGGTGTTTGATCAGCAAATGCGCCGCCATGGTGTCTGCCAGCTTGCCCGGATCTTCAATGCCTTCCAGGGTCTTAAGAATTTCCTTGGGCACTTTGTTGTGGCTTTTCACGTACTGCTGAAACTGTTCGCGCAGGGTGCGGGTGAGTACCTGTATTTCTGCGTCGTTGCCAGTGTCCGTGGATTCCAGTGTCTGGTGCGAGGCCTGAAAAAATTCCTCGTCCACCAGATCTTTGATGCGTATGCGGCTCTTTCCTTCAATCAGGACTTTGTGGGTGCCGTCCTGTAACTTGACCATCTGCAACACAGATGAAAGGGTGCCGATGCGATACACATCGTCCACGCCCGGGTGATCCGTTTCAGGGTTTTTCTGCGCAACCAGAATGATCGGCAGATTGCTGCGCATGGCCGTTTCCAGTGCACGCACGGATTTTTCCCGGCCGACAAACAGCGGGACAACCATGCCCGGAAACACCACCACATCACGCAGTGGCAGTACAGAAACTTTCTTTTCAATCAACATTTAATTGTCTTTTGCAGTGTTTGATTTACTGCTGTAGACCAGATAGGGTTTGCTGCCGTCTTCAATCACGGCGCGGTCAATGACCACTTTTTCAACATCGTCCATATCCGGCAGTTCATACATGATATCCAGCAGGGCCGACTCCATTACGGTTCTCAGTCCCCTGGCGCCTGTCTTTCTCTTTATGGCGTTTTTTGCGATGGATTCAAGGGCGTCGTCGCGAATTTCAAGCTCCACGTTTTCCATCTCAAAGATGCGCATGAACTGTTTGGTCAGGGCGTTTTTGGGTTCTTTCAGAATGCGGATCAGGGCCGCTTCATCGAGGCGTTCCAGCGTGGCGGTGACCGGCAGACGTCCAACAAATTCAGGGATCAGGCCGTATTTGACCAGATCGTCCGGCTCCACGTCACGGAAGATTTCCAACTCTGCATCCGCAGCAATTTCCGAGGCCACCTGAGCCAGAAATCCGATGCCGGTGTTGGACGACCGTTCCTGAATGATTTTTTCCAGTCCCGAGAACGCACCGCCACAAATGAACAAAATGTTGCGCGTGTCCACAGACAGAAATTCCTGCTGCGGGTGTTTTCTGCCACCCTGGGGAGGAATCGAGGCCACCGTGCCTTCAATCAGTTTCAACAGGGCCTGTTGCACGCCTTCACCGGACACGTCGCGGGTGATTGACGGGTTGTCCGCTTTGCGGGAAACCTTGTCGATTTCATCGATGTATACGATGCCGGTTTCCGCCTTTTCAACTTCGTAGTCGCAGTTCTGCAACAGTTTCTGAATGATGTTTTCCACGTCTTCACCCACGTAACCGGCTTCGGTCAGGGTGGTCGCATCGGCGATGGTGAATGGCACATTGAGAATGCGCGCCAGGGTTTCCGCCAGCAGGGTTTTACCTGAACCGGTCGGTCCAATCATCAGAATGTTGGACTTGGACAATTCGACTTCGCTGTTGCTGCTGGCCGAACGGATCCGTTTGTAGTGATTGTACACCGCCACGGAAAGAATTTTCTTGGCGCTTTCCTGGCCGATGACGTACTCATTCAAGCGACGGTGAATTTCCTTGGGTGATGGCAGTTCCAGCAATTCATCGGTCAATGATTCTTCGATTTCATCGCGGATGATTTCGTTGCACAATTCGACGCATTCGTTGCACACGAACACATTGGGGCCAGCGATCAGCTTGGTCACTTCCTGCTGACTTTTACCACAGAAACTGCAGTGTTTGATCTCTTCGTTCTCGTTCTCTTTACTCATGACAATCACTCATGTTGCAAGATGGCTGGATCGGTCTACCAGCAATGATACCGAAAAACGGTCAATATGCAAAACCGAACAACGATTTTTGGCACAATAACCGATCGCTGGAGATATGGGGCAAGCGGGTCGGAATTTCAATTCAGTGGTGGGCGGGTGTGCTTCAACGCTTTTCCACCACGCGGTCAATCAGACCATAGGCTTTGGCTTCGTTGGCGCCGAGGAAGTGATCGCGGTCGGTGTCTTTGGCGATCTGCTCTGCGCTTTGGCCGGTGTGGTGTGCCAGAATGTTGTTGATGCGCTCACGCAGTTTCAGAACTTCTCTGGCGTGAATGTCAATGTCGGATGCCTGACCCTGAAATCCGCCCGACGGCTGGTGAATCATGACCCGGGAATTCGGCAGTGCCATGCGTTTGCCGGGTGCACCGGCGGCCAACAGAAACGATCCCATGCTGGCAGCCTGACCCAGACACATGGTGCTGACGTCGGGTTTAATGAACTGCATGGTGTCGTAAATTGACAGGCCGGCGGTGACCACACCGCCGGGGCTGTTGATGTACAGATTAATGTCCTTGTCCGGATTGTCGGCTTCCAGAAACAGCAATTGCGCCACCACCAGGTTGGCCATGTGGTCCTCAATCGGTCCGACCAGAAATATGATCCGCTCTTTGAGCAGACGCGAATAAATGTCGTAGGATCGTTCGCCGCGTGAGGTGCGTTCGATCACCATCGGAATGAGGTTCATGACGGCCTGGTCCATGATCGGTCTCCGGGATTATTTTTTCGGTTTAAGAATATTGTCCAGGGATTCTTTTTTGTCTTTGACATTGACTTGCGAAGACAACCATTCAATCACCTGGGATTCCTGCACCGATTGCTCCACGTTGCTCATCAATTCCTGGTTGGCGTAGTACATCTGCACAATTTCCTGCGGGTTCTCGAAGGTTTGCGCCAACTCATTGATCTTTTCACGCACGCGGGTGAAATCGGTCTGAATGTTCTGTTGTTTGGCCACGTTTTGCAAAATCAGGGCGTTCAGCACACGCTCAATCGCCTGGTTACGAAATGCAGCCACATCCGGCATCGGCGGGTTTTTAACACCCATCTGCCGTGTTTGCTCCATTTGCTGTTGCGCCATGAATTCGCTTTCACGGCGAATCATCGATTCTGGCAACTGCATGTCCTTGCACTGTCCACGCAAGGCGCCGAGCAACTCATTTTTGAAATTGTATTCAATGGCCTGCGCCAGTTCACGTTCCAGGTTGGTGTTAATTTCCTTTTTCAATTCGTCCGCATCACCGGATTCAACCCCGAACGATTTCACGAAGTCGGCGTCGACTTCTGGCAGCTTGGGTTTTTTCACTTCATTGATGGTGAAGTTCATTTTCACTTTCTGGTTGGCCAACGGCTGGATGTGAAATTCTTTCGGGAACGTCATGTCAATGTCAGCCGATTCAGTGACCTTCATGCCCACAAGCGCTTTTTCCAGGGCTTCGGGAATGCGGCTTTCGCCCAGCAGCACGCCCATTTTTTCTGTGTCTTTTTCGGGGTACTTGAGGTCTTTGCCGGTGGCGGAGTATTCAATCGACAGTAAATCACCGCGCGCCACTTTGCCTTTGGAGTCGCGCCATTCCTGTTTCTGCTTGCGCAGATTATTCAGCATGTTGTCAATGTCGCTTTCGGTGACTTCAGAATTGAATTTGTTGACTTTCACATCGCCCAGCGCCAGTTCCGGCAGCTCCGGCATCAACTCAATCTTGGCCTTGAAAGTAAAGCCGCCATCGTCCTGATTGTCCACGCTGGTGACTTCCGGCGCATTGGCCAGTTCCAGCTTGTTTTCCTTGATGGCTTCCTGCAGTGAATCGTTCATCAATTCACCCATGACTTCCTGCCGGGCGTGTTCGCCAAAGCGCTGCGAAAGAATTTTCTTGGGCACTTTGCCTTTGCGAAATCCTTTCAGGCGAATGTCGCGACCCAGCTCGGACAATTTGGCATCCACTTTGGACTGCACATCGCCGCCCGGGATCGTGATGTCAATGATTCTTTCTATGCCCTCTGACTTTTCGATGGATACTTGCATTTCAACTCCGTCAATACGTTCAATCGGATTGTCTGGTGCGAAAGGAGAGACTCGAACTCTCACGGGATGTCCCGCTGGAACCTAAATCCAGTGCGTCTACCAATTCCGCCACTCTCGCCTGCCTGCAACAGACGACTTGTTTGAATGAATTTAAAGAATGGGGTGGACGATGGGGATCGAACCCACGACATCAGGAGTCACAATCCTGTGTTCTACCAACTGAACTACGCCCACCACAATGGCGCGCCCGGCAGGACTCGAACCTGCAACCCTCGGCTTAGAAGGCCGATGCTCTATCCGGTTGAGCTACAGGCGCTTGCTTTCACATCAAAATCTGGTCGGGGTAGAGAGATTTGAACTCCCGACCCACTGGTCCCAAACCAGTTGCGCTACCAGGCTGCGCTATACCCCGACTTTTTTGTCATTCAATCAAATCAAAAACCCGCGTAAAACGCAGGTTCTCTGTTCACATAAGCTGGCGAATTTTAAATGTTCTGACCAGCAACTTCAATGTTTATAGCAATTTATTCCGGAAAATCAAGCTGCCAGGCTTTTTTCAGAACATCGCTCAAACGGGCGTTTTTTTGAGGCTTTTCATTGTGTGACGCAAAGCCCTGAAACGTCCATTTGTCTAGTAAATGGCGCGCCCGGAAGGATTCGAACCTCCGACCACCTGGTTCGTAGCCAGGTACTCTAATCCAACTGAGCTACGGGCGCGCAATGGGCTGCGAATTATGTTGGTTTTCAGCGCGTTTGTCAATAAAAAAATGGCGCTTATTTTTTCATCGCGCATTCAAAGTGCAACGCCGGCAATGTGCGCGCCCGCGCCACGTCATGCGGAGTCCACTGTGGGGATTTCATCCGGCAGGCCCACACGTCGGCGCAGGTCAACCGAGGCCAGAGAAAAATCTTTGCCCAGGTGGTCATCGCCGGCACCTTCACACAGCTGGGCAACGGCCTGCGCCACCCACTCCGGCGGCAAGTCCGGCCGCGCGTTGGCGCCGCGCGAGGGCACCAGTGCACTGCGGCGGATGTGCGCCTGCATGTCGGTGTTCACGGCGCCCGGGCTCAGACCCAGCACACGGATGCCGGCATCAAAGTATTCACGATGCACGCTGCGCGTCATCGATTGCAGGCCGGCTTTGGCGGCGCTGTAGTGCGACAAACCGGGAAAAGGCGCTTCCGCTGCGCGCGATGACAGATTGATGATGCGTCCAGCGCCCTGCGCGAGCATCCCCGGCAGCACCGCGCGGATGCAATGATAGGCACCTTTCAGGTTCACATCCACCGAACGGCCCCAGTCTGCCGGGTCGCTGGCGTGCACGGCTTCGATCGGATCGATCACGCCGGCGTTGTTGACCAGCACATCCACGCGCCCCCAGCGCGCCTGCGCGGCCTCAACGGCCTGCTGCACCTGGGTCCAATCCCGCACGTCACAGGCCCGCCAGAGGACCTCTGAATCCAACGAATCGGCCAACGCAGCCAGTCGCTCTGCGTCCCGCGCCAACAGCAGCATGCGCGCTCCACAGGCGGACAGATGTTTCGCCGTGGCCGCGCCGATGCCGCGACTGGCACCGGTGAGGAGGATGGTGCGATGAATTTCTTTTTTCATGCGATCATTGTATTTGAAATGCAGTCGGGCATGTGAAGTCCATTAAATCAATGCATGCGCTGCCAGTTGAATCTGGATGTCTGGACACGCACAAATCAATCGACACTCACCCCATCCGGCGTCAGCCAATCGGGTTTTTCGACCAGCGCCCCATTGGGGTCTCTGAAACGCACGGCGGAGGGCCAGCGCGCCTCCAGCTGCTCAATAAAACGTCTGAACACCGGCCGCCAACCAGAATCTGTCGCCGTTTCATACACAGCAATGCCAACGCCATGGCCAGGCATTGCATGTGCATACCCTTTCGATTCCCAGCGCTGTTCATTGGACTGAATCGCGAACCCGTCATTGCACACACTCAGATAAAAGATTTTGACCTCGCCCTGTGTTTCTCTGTTGTCGTGGTGAAATTGCAGTGCGTTTTGTGCAGCAAACAAACGGTACATGGCCGTCAATTCTTGCCAATCGGACTCGGACACATCCAGATCCACAACCACTTGCGGTGAAATCTGCCTGCGCCCATCGCGCATCAGATTGTGACAGGACACAAAATATTTTGATTCAGAAGTGGTCAGAAATGGTCCCCGCTCATCGGGGTTCTGTGACACGACCAGTGCTGCCATGACCGCTACACAGCCCAGGCCGGCCGACCCGGCTTTGGCCCAGCTCAATTTGCTGGCACCCACATCACTCAGGTCTTTATACATTCTGTAGGAAAACAGCCAACAGACATACCCCGTGGCCGTGCCAGTGATTGCAGCCAATCGCCAAATCTCGACAGCCCAGGCAAAATCCACAAACAGCAGAATCAATCCACTTGGCACAAACAAAACTGTAAAGGCCACCGGCAAGGGCATGGGTGTCAGCAAAATCACGGCCGCAC
>JBNLBT010000025.1:0-35025 GCA_050303435.1 Marinicellaceae bacterium | reverse complement strand
AGGCGATCGCCTGCGACGCCACATATTTACCGGAATTCATCAACCGGCTGGCCGAATGCTACCGGCAACAGAACGACTTGCAGCGCATGGAAGCCGACTTTCTCAAGCTGGCCGAGGAATACCACGGCGTGTCCCTGATTCTGACCCTGGCCGAGCACTACCTGAACACGCGCGGGGTCGATTTTGCCAGTGAATACATTGAACAACAATTGCAGAAACGTGCATCGATCAAGGGATTAAATGCGTTGATTGAGCTCAATTTGTCGCGACTGGAGGAAAGTGAGCGTGAACAGTCGCATTACAATGTATTGCACAATCTGATCGATCAGCTGTTGCAAAACAAACCCAACCTGCGCTGCCGCAAATGCGGTTTTGGTGCCCAGTCATTGCACTGGCAATGCCCGAGCTGTAAATCGTGGTCGACGGTCAAACCGATCTATGGTCTGGACTCGGAATGATTGGCTGCTTGCCGCCGGACTGTGGCTTGCGGTCTCAGCGGGTCTGTGGCTGTATCTGCGACTGAACCATCGCCTCGCGCCCCAGGACAGGGCCAATCACCGCAGCGCGCATGCAGGCAGCGTGCCCACCGGCGCCGGCGCGGTGTTCATGACCTGCGCCTTGCTGGCGGTGGCATGGCGTGGCTTTCCGCCCACGCTGTGGGCCGTGGCCGCACTGACCTTGACTGGATTCATCGACGATCGTCGCCCTTTGCCCAGCGCCCTGCGCTTGGTGGTACAGCTGGGCGCGCTGTCCGCGTTGCTGTGGTTTAGCGGTGTGATCGACTGGGGTGTGCTGTTGGCCGTGTTGTTGCTGCTGTGCACGGTGTGGTGGGTCAATTTGTTCAATTTCATGGATGGCGCCAACGGCATGGCCGGGTTGCACGTCCTGGTGAGCGCAGTCTTTTATGCGCTGTGGTTGCACGAAGCGAATCCCGAGGCGGCGCAGCAGGCCTTGTTGATGGGCGTTGCTGTGCTGGCGTTTTTACCCTTCAATGCGCCGCGAGCGCGCCTGTTCATGGGCGATGCCGGTTCGCTGGGGCTGTCCGCCTGGATCGCCGCACTGGCGTTGTCCGGCCTGGTCAGCGGGGCGTTTGACTGGTTGATGGTGCTGCAGTTGCATTTGCCGTTCATAATCGATGCCACGCACACGCTGCTGCTGCGATTGCGGCGGCGGGAGAACGTCTTTGAGGCGCACGCCAGCCACTTGTATCAGCAGCTGGTGCGCGCCGGTCACAGTCACTTCAGGGTGTCGAGCATCTACGCCCTGTTGACGGCGCTGACTGGCCTGACGGCCTGGCTGTTGCAGTCAGCGGGCGGCGGCGTGCGACTCGCTGTGGCGGCGGCGCTGATGCTGGCCTTGTGGGGCGCGCGCGCAGTGTGGCGGCCGCAACGGGCCGCTGGTTGAAGCATTTCCGACGGAACATTTTATAAAAATTAAACAGCAAATACAGTAAAATGGCCGGCATGTTGCAAAAGCTCCTCCATTTAAGACTGGCCGTGGTGATGCACGATGTGGTCATGACCTGGCTGGCCTGGGTTTCGAGCTATGCGATTCGCTACAGCATCTGGCCTGAATCCCCGCCCATCGAATTTTTTGCACCGGAAGTGCTGATGGTGGTCGGCGTGCAGGCGCTGGTGGCGCATTATTTCAATTTATACCGCGGACTGTGGCGCTTTGCCAGCATTCCGGATTTGTGGAACATTGCGCGCGCGGCGCTGGTCGGCACTTTATTCATCAGCCTCGGCTTCTTTTTGTTCAACCGCCTGGACGGCGTGCCGCGTTCGGTGCTGTTGATGTACCCGGTGCTGTTGATGCTGTGCTGGGGCGTGCCGCGCATTTCCTATCGCATGTGGAAGGATCACCGCACCGGCGCGCGGGCACCGGAGCAGACCCGTGTGCTGCTGGTGGGCGCCGGTGAACTGGCCGACTTGTTCATTCGCAACGCCACCACGCACAACGCCTTCCGCATCGTTGGCATCGTTGATGACAAGAAAAACCTGCACGGCACCAATCTGCGCGGCGTCAAGATACACGCCGGTCTGCAGCACATCAACGCCCTGTGTCTGCGCCATCAGATCGACCTGCTGGTGATCAGCCGCAGCAATCCAAACGCAGAAATGATCCGCGCGGTGGTGGACCAGGCGCGTGGCACTCAATGCCGCATACGCGTCCTGCCCGACCCCAGCGATCTGGAAAAACAGGATTTCCGTCTCAACATGCTCAAGCCGTTGACCGTGGATGATCTTTTGGGGCGTGAAAAAGTCGACATGGACTGGCAAGGTGTGGCCGAATACATCAAGAACAAATCGGTGCTGGTCACCGGCGGAGGCGGTTCTATCGGCGCCGGCCTGTGCCGTCAGATCGCCCAGTTCGGCGTGTCCAAGCTGACCATCCTGGATCATTCAGAATACAACCTCTACGCGATTGAAAAAGATCTCGCCGATTGTGGCGATCTGGTGATCAACGCGCATTTGTGCAACATCACCAACCAGTCCCATCTGTACCACATTTTCAACCAGGCGCAACCGGACATCGTGTTTCACGCCGCCGCCTACAAACACGTGCCGCTGCTGGAAGAACTCTCCTGCGAGGCCTTCATCAACAACGTCACCGGCACCCGCCGCGTGGCCGACACCTGTGCGGAATTCGGGGTCGCCAAAATGGTGCTGATTTCCACCGACAAGGCGGTCAACCCGTTCAGCGTCATGGGCGCCACCAAACGGGTGGCTGAAAAATACTGTCAATACATGAATCAGACCAGCGACACCGATTACCTGATCGTGCGCTTTGGCAATGTGCTGGGGTCGGCCGGATCGGTGGTGCCGCTGTTCAGCGAACAGATCGAACGCGGCGGCCCGGTGACGGTGACGCACCCGGACATCACCCGTTATTTCATGACCATCGAGGAAGCCTGTCAGTTGATCCTGCAAGGGCTGTACGTCGGTGAACGCGGGCAGATCATGGTGTTGGACATGGGTCAGGCGGTGAACATCCGCACCCTCGCCGAACGCATGATCGCGTTGTCGGGCAAGAGCAACGAAGTGGATATTGTCTACACCGGGCTGCGCTCGGGTGAAAAACTCACGGAAGAATTGTTTTACGCCGTCGAGGAATTGAATCAGACCAAAATTGACAAAATCCACACCGTCAGCAATCGCCTGATGGAACCGGAGAAACTGATCCGCCAGATCAATGAGGCCCACCGCCACGCTGAACGTTTCGATGCAGCGGCGGTGATGCGCGTGCTGAAGCGCATGGTGCCGGAATTCGTGCGCAGCGGCGCGGTGGAACTGATCCAGGACACACATGCCAGTTGAACACGCATCGGCCTCGCGTTGCGTTGAGTGCAGTTGGTCTGCACAAATGCCACACCCCAAACCAATTCAAAGCATTGATTTCATATGAAAAAAGTCACCAAAGCCGTGTTTCCGGTGGGCGGCATGGGCACCCGCTTTTTGCCCGCCACCAAATCCATTCCGAAAGAACTGCTGCCGATCATTGACAAGCCGTTGATTCAGTACGCCGTGGAGGAGGCCATTGAGGCCGGCATGCAAACCCTGATCTTCATTACATCGGCCAGCAAACACGCGATCAGTGACCATTTTGATCCCATGTTTGACTTGCGCGATAAATTTGTGCGCGAAGGCAAGGCCGATCTGGCACACAAGCTGGACACACTGCCGCTGGAGGTCAATCGCGTGTTTGTGCCGCAGGGAGAACCGCTGGGCTTGGGTCACGCGGTGGCGCAGGCGCGGCCACTGATTGAAGACGATGAACATTTCGCCGTGTTGCTGGCCGATGATTTCATTGTCAGCTCACACAACCCCACGGCGGAACTGATCCGCGTGTCTGAACAGCACGGCTCGGCCAGTTTGCTGGTTGAACAAGTGCCGCCGGAACGCATCGGCAGTTACGGTGTGATCCGTCCGGAATCGTGGCAGGGGCACACCGCGCAGGTGCGCCACCTCGTGGAAAAACCTGCGCCTGCCGAGGCGCCATCGGATTACGGCGTGATCGGCCGCTACGTGCTGCCGCACGCCATCTTCGATCACTTGCCGAACGCCGCGCCGCACAACGGCGCAGAAATCCAGCTCACCGACGCCATACAGCGGCTCGCCGAAGCCGGCCAGCTCACCGCGGTGCGTCTGGACGGCGAACGCTACGACTGCGGCAGCCAACAGGGATTTGTCATGGCCAACATTCGCACCGCCATGCAGGACGCGAATCTCAAAGCCCTCATTCAGGCCGAATTTGGTTTGACGCCCTGAGGGATGGATTGCAGCCAGCACTCCGGCGTTGATTGACCAAAGAACTTAAAGGCGAAGGGGCAGGCCAGCAAGAACTGGCCTGCGGTCATTGCGCGAAGCGGCGCCCGGGCGGACCACCGCTGCGCGGTGTGGGTCAGTCAAAACTGTTGTCGTATATGCGGTCGATGTCGGGATCGAAATGCGGCGGCAAATCGGCGCCGTTGACCACACCCAGCGGGTTGTAGCTGCTGTAATCGGGGAAGATGTAGCCGAGGAAGCGGTTGCGCATGCGTTTAATCAAAACTTCACTGATCACGTCGCGGTAGTCCACGTTGACGTTCACGTCCTGTCCTTCAAACAAATCGCTGCTGCCCAGGCCCGGGAACTGGCCGAAAAAGCCGCCGTTGACGTTGTCGCCAATGACAAACATCGGGTTGCCGTAGCCGTGATCCGAGCCGACGCCACCGCCGTCGCCGTTTTGATAGGCGCGACGGCCGAATTCGCTTTGCACCACGATGGTGAAACGCCCCGGGTGTGTGGCGGACAAATCCTGATACAGGGCGTAGAGTCCCTGCGACAGGCCTTCGGTCAACTCGGCGAACACGCCGGTGCTGCCGGTGCCCTGATCCACGTGCGTGTCCCAGCCGCCGTAAGGCACGTAGGCCACTTCCAGATCGACGTTGGATTTGTACAATTGCGCGACGATGTTGAGCTGTTGCCCGAAGAAACCGTCGGGGTACACCGCGCCGTTGCCGGGCACGTAATTGTCCCAGTCAATCGCCGCGACGATGTCCGAGGCGTTGAGGGTTTGAAAGCCCACGATTTTTTCCAGGCTGTCGACCGGACTGTAGATTTCTTTCAAGATGTTTTGCGCGTGTTCATTCCATTGCCAGAAGCCTTCAGTGAGGGCGAAACTGTTGGGATCGCCCATCACCAGCGCGGCCGGATCGCCGAGCACTGCGTCGGTGGTGTTGTAGGACGGCACCATGCTGGGAATCAGCGCGTCGTCCGGCGTGCCAAAGGAGGAATTGAAATAACGCGTCAGCCAGCCGGTGTTGCCCAGTTGTGACGATTGCACGCCGAGTTCCATCATCGCGGTGGCGACGAAATGACTGCGGTTGGCTTCCAGCAGGCCGGTGGCGTGCACGATGGCCATTTTGTTCTGGTTGAACAGGGTCGCCAGTTCAGAGGCCATTGGATGCAGGCCGAACTGGCCGTTGCCGATGGGGATGGACTGCGCCAGGGGGATGTGCAAGGTCGGGCGCAGGGTGGTGCTATAGCGGGTGAAATCGGGGCCGGTGCGCGGCGGCACCATGTTCAGGCCGTCCATGCCGCCGTTGAGAAACACGTACACCAGCAGGTCGCGGTTTGAACCGCTGCTGGCGCCGCGGGTTTGGCCGAAACCCACCTGCATGCCGCCCATGCCCATCAGTGTCATCAGGCCGCTGGTTTGCAAAAATTTTCTGCGATTGATCTTTTTCATGCTGCGCTCCTGATTAACGGTAGTTGAAGTCGGTGGTCATGGCGATCAGACTGACCATGGCCGTGAGGCGTTCAACGTTGTAGTTCGGCCAGTCATTGGCGCCACCTCCACTCAATGCAATCACCGCGTCGTGATCGGTCTCAGTCAGCACGTTGCTGATAAAATTGTAGGACATGAAACCGGCCAGACGGTCGTGGGTGAAGGCGTCGGCGGAGCGGCCGCAGGCGCGATTGAACCAGTAATCCACCAGGCTGTTGGCGGTGATGTCGTTGGGGTTGGTGAAATTCGCCAGGGTTTCGCTCAAGATGTCGTTCAGAGGCGCATCGCCGTTGTCGCCGTCACGCAGTCGCCCAAGCAGCTGCACATAGCGCCAGGTTTGCATGGTGCTGGATGCGCCCAGCCAGTCGCCTTTCATGTCCGGATAGCCGTTCGGCGAAGACCAGTGAAACGGGCTTTGTCCGCTGCTGAGGAAGGCCCAGTAAAACCAGCCGGTGTAGTCGTGGTCGGGGTTGAAAGTGAAATTGAATTGCATCAGCCGCAGCGCCGAAATGGTGCGTTCCAGCGGGCGCTTGATTTTTTCACCCCAGGTGGAACGAAACTCGCTGGATTTCAGCAGCACTTCCATGCCCAGCTTGATCTGGTCGGCGGCCTGCCAGTTCTGGTGCAGCGCGTCGGCGACCTGGTCCACAATGCTTTGAGAGGGGTTGTCGCTGATGAAGCGGCGGCACAGTTTTTTGGCAATGAATTGCGCGGTGGCCGGGTGTTCGGCCAGCATGTCGAGGATTTGCTCAAAATCCTGCATCGGTTGACCGGCGTTGTAATTGAAGGTCTGCCCCATGACGCGTTTGCTGCCGGTGTCGTGGCGGTTGTTGCGGAAGTAAAACTCTCCGGTGGCCGGGTGGTTGGGGTTGCCCGGGTCGGTCAGTTCGCCCCAATGCGCGCCATTGTAGGACCAGCCGGTCAGCGCGCGCGCCAATTCCAGCACGTCCTCTTCCACGTAGCCGACGCGTCGACCCTGGCCATCGACCGGCACGTCCTGCCAGGGCATGTGGCCAAAATAATTCTCTGCGCTGATGGTGTGCAGTTCCAGCAATTCACGCGCGTAGTTTTCATTCGGGGCGCTTTCTTCGTTGTAGGCATTGCCCAGGTAGCGAAGCATGCAGTAGGATTGCGTCACATCCAGGAGCAACTGGCGGATGTTGCCAAAGGCGTTGGCGCGGATCACGTCGCGGTCGTAATTGACGAACATGCCAGGCAGGGAGTCGTGGTCCACGTAGACATTGAAATGGTTGTGCCAGAAATCCGCCATCACTTCCAGCAGCTGACGCTTGGAATGGATGCCGCGAATGAACGTGGCGTTGTGGATTTCATGGTGCGGACGGATGTGGTATTCCCACGGAATGTCGCTGCCGTCCGGTCGCCAGATGTGTTCCTGAAACAACTGCGTGCGTGTTTTGTTCAGGGTGTTGAAACCGTTGGCCGGTTGCAGCAAAGCGTCCGCCGCGGCGTCGTTGATCGTCGCCGGATCCAGCTGTTCGTCGATGTAGGCGTTGAGTTTTTGCACATCGGTCGCGCCCGGCATGGACTGGATGTGGGCGATGTCTTCAGGGGTGGCGCCGTAGGCCATTTTACTCAGGGCCAAATGGAACAGATTCGGGGGCGTGGGGCCGCCCTGGGGCTGCGGCAGATTGCGCAGGGTGTTCAATGGCGTTGTTTTAACCGCGCCTTTGATGGGTTTGAGGCCCGCCGGAGGCAGCGATGGCGGGGCAAAAGATTGCACCGATTTGGGGTGGTGTTTTTTTCTGTAGATGTTCATGGCTTGACGCTTTCCGCTGAAATTTTTCTCGATTCTAGAAAAACACCTGTGGTGGAATTGAGAGGTCAATCACATAATTGTCGGAATGAATTTGTTTCACTGTTGCCAGGGGGTGATTAGCCCGGCACTTTGGCCGCTGCAGCGGGTGCCGTCGCAGAGAATAACAAATTTTGTCACTTCAGCTGTGCGCCCACTGGTCGCGCACCGGATTGTCTGTACACGCGGAGCGAATGCGGCGGCGAAGAATGCCGTTGCTTGTGCCCGGCAGGCGATGGCGTACAATCAGAAACCAAACCAACGACTGGATGGGTATGCAAAACATGATCAGAAAAATCAACGCGCGCCGCTGGGTGTGCATTGCGGCCATGGGGTCAACCGCTGTGGCTGCAGCCGCGGTGCATGAGGTTGAAGTTGGCAGCAATTTTTTCTCGCCCAATCAGGTGACCATTGAGGCCGGCGACACCGTGCGCTGGACCAACAACAGCGGCGATGGCCACAACGTGGTGTCCTACGACAACGTCTTTCGCTGCGCCGAAGGCTGCGACGGCAACGGCGGCAATGGCGATGTCAGCACCTCCTGGGTGGCGGAAGTGACCTTTCACAGTCCGGACACCTACGGGTATTTTTGCGCCCCGCATGAAGTGTTCGGCATGACCGGCAATGTGCAGGTCGATGTGCCCACCAGCACCACTGTGCACGAAGTGCAGGCGCTGGGAGACAACAGTTTCAGTCCCGCCAAATTGACCATCAACGTCGGCGATGTGGTGCGTTTCCGCAACATCAACGGTCCGCACAATGTGCGCGCCGCGGACGATTCATTCCGTTGTTCCGAGGGCTGTGAAGGCGATGGCACCCTGCTGGACGCCGATCCCACAGGATTCCCCTGGGATGTGTACGTGCGCTTTGATCAGGTCGGCGACGTGGCGTTTTATTGCGAAGAGCATGAGTTCACCGGCACCGGCGGGGTGGTGCACGTGGTGGACCCGGGTTTGATTTTTGCCAACGGTTTTGACTGAACGCAGCGCCCCGCCGCGCAGTCAGCGGTAGAGCTTTTGCGCGTCAATGTAATGTCTGATCTCATTCGGTAAAAGTTTATTCAATTCAACATCTTGCGGGTTGTTTTTCAACATTTTTCTGATTTGTGTTGAAGACACCTCTACGCAGGGCAGGTGTTGCACCAGATGCACATCGGCCCCGCTTTCAATGAGTTGCTGCACAAAGCCTTGATTCACCGGGGCTCCAGGCCGTTCATGGATCAACAACGCGCTCAGCTCAAGCAGATTTTGCCAGCGATGCCACAGCGTGAACTTCGGCGCCGCGCCGCTGAAATGGTCGCTGCTGACAAAGAACAGCAGCTTGCCGTGCGTCTCGCGCAAGGCGCTGAGTGTGTCGTGTGAGTAATTCGGTTTTCCTGTGCTCTGCTGCAAACGTTTTTCCACTTCGCACACCCGCACCTGGCGGTGCACACGTGCAGACAGGGTGTCGGCCAGGATCTGGCACATCGCCAGGCGGTGCGCATACGCGGCCACCGGTTCGCGCTTGCCGGCGATCAGATTCGGGCGATACACCGGCAGCAATAAACAGGTTTGCAACGCCACCGCGGCGGCATCTGCCCAGCGGCAGGCGTTGATCACCACCTGCGCGTGGCCGTTGTGCACCGGGTCGGCGGTGAGGCCAAAGACCCCGGTGTATGCGGGGTGTTCAGCCGTAGCCATTGGTCAGCGGCATGCGGCGGTCCTTGCCAAATGACATTTTTGTCACCCGCGGACCCGGCGGCGCCTGGCGGCGTTTGTACTCGTTGCGCTTGACCAGGCCGATCACCTGCGCCACCAGCTGCGGATCAAAGCCCTTCTCGACGATGCTTTGCGCGTCCAGGAATTCGTGCACATGCGCTTTGAGGATTTGATCCAGGATCGGGTATTCCGGCAGCGAGTCGGTGTCTTTGTGGTCGTGTCGCAGTTCAGCCGACGGGGCTTTGGTCAGGGTGTTGTTGGGGATCACGTGGCCAATGGAATTGCGGTAATGGCACAACTCGTAAACCTGCGTCTTGAACACGTCCTTGATGACCGCGTAGCCGCCGGCCATGTCGCCGTACAGGGTGGTGAAACCGACCGCGATCTCGCTTTTGTTGCCGGTGGTCAGCAATATTGCGTTGTGGTTGTTCGACCAGGCCATCAGCAGCACCCCGCGGATGCGCGCCTGCACGTTTTCATCGGTCAGATTGCGCGCGTAGTCCGGCAGCACCGCATTGAGGGTCTGCTGGAAAGCGCCGTGCACGTCTTCAATGTGGATGATCTTGTGCTGTATTTTCAGGTTTTCCGCCAACGCCACGGCGTCTTCCACTGAATGGTCCGATGAGTAGCGCGAAGGCATCAGCACGGCCGGTCACGTGTTGCGCGCCCAAAGCATCGACCGCAATCGCCGCGGTCAGCGCCGAATCGATGCCGCCGGACAGGCCGATGACCACGTCCTGAAAGCCGTTTTTCAAAATGTAATCGCGGGTGGCCAGCACCAGGGCGCGATACAGCTCTTCGTTGTCCGGCATGTAGCTGGGCTCGATCGCCGCGCCGTTGGACAGATCGGCAATGACCAGATCGGCGGCAAAGCCGGCGCCCTGGGCCAGCAGTTCGCCGTGCTGGTTGATCACGCAACTGTTGCCATCGAAGACCAGATCGTCCTGACCGCCGACCTGGTTGCAGTACACCAGCGGCACGTGGTGATCGCGGCAGCGCCCGCGCAGCATGTCGGTGCGTGCGCGAATCTTGCCGGTCGCGTAGGGCGACGCCGACAGGTTCACCAGTACGTCCACCTGCTGACCGATCTGATACATCACCGGGTAGGCGTTGTACCAGATGTCTTCACAGATGTTGACCCCCAGTTTGCGGCGTTTGCCGGCCACTTCCAGTTCAAGGATGCCGTCGTTGCGGCCCGGGGTGAAATAGCGTTTCTCATCGAACACCAGATAATTGGGCAATTGCTGCTTGTCGTACACGCGCTCGATTTTGTTGCGGTGAATCACCGCGCAGGCATTGAACAGTTTGTCTTCAACGCGGCGAGGATAACCCACCACCAGCACCACATCGCCGGCGTCGTGCGCCACCAGCCGTTCCAGCATGTCCTGGCAGTCGTCGATGAAACGGCGGTTGAACAGCAGGTCTTCCGGAATGTAACCGCACAAAGTCAGTTCAGGAAACACCAACAGGTGCACGCCCTGTGCGCGGGCCTCCTCAATGCTGTGGCAGATTTTTTCAAAGTTGTGTTGCAGTGCTCCGACCATCAGGTCCAGTTGTGCGGCGGCGACTTTCATGATTTTTTGCTCATTGTAGGGGTTAACCGGCGAACCGCCGGTGGCTGTTCAAGCGCACCGATTCAGTCCACCAGCAGTGAATAATCCAGCGCCTGAACCGAATGGGTCAGGGCGCCGATTGACACGCATTGTACGCCGCTGGCGGCGATGGCATCGATGCGTTCCAGGGTGATGTTGCCCGAGGCTTCCAAGGGCACGCGTCCGTCGGTGATGGCCACCGCCTGCTGCATCAGGGCCGGTGACATGTTGTCCAGCATGACGCGGTCGACCGGTGTTTGCAGCGCTTCCCGCAGCTCGTCGAGGTTGGTGACCTCCACTTCAATCGGGTGTTTGTGGTTGTCGTGCGCAAGCACGCGGTCGACCGCCGCGCGGATGCCGCCGGCGGCCTGAATGTGGTTTTCCTTGATCAGCGCCATGTCGTACAGCCCGTGGCGGTGATTCTTGCCGCCGCCCAGGCGCACCGCCCATTTGTCCAGCACGCGCAGACCGGGCGCCGTTTTGCGCGTGTCCAGAATGTCCAGCCGGTCGTTGGCGGCGTCAACGAACTGACGCGTCAATGTGGCAATGCCGGACATGCGCTGCAACAAATTCAGCGCCACCCGTTCGCCTTGCAACACACTCAACACCGGGCCGTGCAGTGTACACACGGTTTGTCGGTTGCTGCAGCGCGCGCCATCGGCCAGTTCGCAGTCAATGCGAACCCGCGGGTCCACCGCGTGGAACGCTTCGACGAACACCGCCAATCCGGCCACCACGCCGTCCTGTTTGGCGATCAGTCGCGCCTGACACGTCTGGTCGCTGGTAAAGATGGCTTCGCTGGTGAGGTCGCCGGCGCCGATGTCTTCACGCAGGGCGTTTTCAATGATGTGCGCGTAATTCTCTGGTTTCATGGGTGAATTGTATTTAAAATTGGGCGGGATTTGAACCGTTGCGAATGAAATCATTGCGCGGCGCGGGTCAGACACAACGATCGCAGCCAAGGCCGTTCGATGCATTGCTGCATTGGACTGCAATCAGACGCGCAGACGCAGCGGCCCATCCGCGACCCGAAAACGGGCGAATTCATTCGATCAATGCACGCAAGACAGGTGACCCATCGCACAAGAAGACGACGAAAAATTCATGCAAATGGCCTTGCGGCAGGCCGAACACGGGCTGTACACCACCGCGCCGAATCCGCGCGTGGGTTGTGTGCTGGTGCGCGACGGTGCGGTGATTGCGCAGGCACATCACCGCCGCCACGGTGAAGCGCACGCTGAAGCACTGGCGCTGGCGCAGGCCGGTGCAGCGGCGCGCGGCGCCACCGCGTATGTGACCCTGGAGCCGTGTTCGCATCATGGCCGCAACCCGCCGTGCGCCGACGCCCTGATTGCCGCCGGCGTGCGCCGCGTGGTGGTGGCCAGCGGCGACCCCAATCCGCTGGTCAACGGCGGCGGGGTGGCGGCTTTGCGCGCCGCCGGCGTGCAGGTTGACACCGGGGTGTGCGAATCCGCGGCGCGGGCGTTGAACATCGGGTTTTTCCAGCGCATGCGACACGGCCGGCCATGGGTGCGAATAAAAATGGCGCAATCGCTGGACGGCCGCACGGCCATGCGCAGCGGTGAATCGCAGTGGATCACCGGGCCAGAGGCGCGCGCCGATGTGCAGCGCCTGCGCGCCCGCAGCGACGCCATCGTCACCGGCATTGACACCGTGTTGCACGACGATTGCCGCCTCACGGTGCGCCCGGACGCATTGGATGATGACCTGCCGCATACATTCGAGACGCAACAACCGCTGCGCGTGGTATTGGATTCGCGCCTGCGCACCCCGCCAACGGCGCGCCTGTTGTCTGCGCCGGGCCGCGCGGTGGTGGTCACCGCCAGCCGCGACGCGACCCGGCGGGCCGCGCTGCAACAGGCCGGCGCCGAGGTGCTGTGTCTGCCGACAGCGGACGGCGGGGTGTCGCTGCCGGCCTTGCTGGACTGGCTGGGCGAACAACACATCAACGAAGTTCTGGTGGAAGCCGGTGCGCGCCTGTCCGGTGCCTGGCTGCGCGCGGGACTGGCCGATCGGCTGGTGATCTACACCGCGCCGGTGCTGTTGGGCTCCGACGCGCGGCCGTTGTTTGAATTGCCCATTGCAAACATGCGCGATCGACTCCATATGAAGGACGTGTCCATCACAGCGGTGGGGCGCGACTGGCGCATTGACGCGGCCCTCAAAGACAACACCGCCCCGGCGAGGTCCGGCGGCGATTACGGCAACTGAATACGCATCACCATGTTCACAGGCATCATTGAATGCACCGGCACATTGCATTGCAGACGGATTCAAGGTCAGGACTTGAGTCTGGACATTCATTCGGGTTCACTGGATCTGACGCGCACCGCGCTGGGCGACAGCATTGCAGTCAACGGCGTGTGCCTGACCGTCACGGCCATCGACGGCGCGCTGTTCAGCGTCGATGTGTCGGCAGAAACCCTGGACAAAACCACCGTCGGTGACTGGCGCGAAGGCACGCTGCTGAATCTCGAGGCGGCGCTGCGCGTGGGCGACCCGCTGGGTGGGCACCTGGTGTCCGGTCACGTGGATGCACGCGCTGAACTGCGCGAAATAAAGGACCAGGGCCGATCCACGCGGATGCGCTTTGCCGTGCCCAAGGGGTTGGCCCGCTTCATCGCGCACAAGGGTTCAGTGACGCTGGATGGCGTGAGTTTAACGGTCAACCGCGTTGATGGCGTGGAATTTGAAGTGAATCTGGTGCCGCACACGCTGCGCATCACCAATCTGGGCCAGCGCGCACTCGGCGATGCGCTCAATTTTGAAGTGGATTCAATTGCCCGCTACGTTGACCGGGCCCTGCAATGCCGCACACAGGAGACGCCATGAATCTGGACAGCACCGCAGCCCTGGTTGAAGACATCCGGCGCGGCCGCATGGTCATTCTGATGGACGATGAGGACCGTGAAAACGAGGGCGATCTGGTGATGGCCGCGGCGCACATCAATGCCGAGGCGATCAATTTCATGTGCACCCATGCACGCGGCCTGATCTGTCTGACCTTGCGCGACGCTCACTGCCGGCAATTGGGCCTGGAGCCCATGGCACAAAAAAACAACGCCCGGCTGGCGACCCATTTCACCGAATCCATCGACGCCGCACGCGGCATCACCACCGGCATCTCGGCGCATGACCGGGCGCGCACCATTCAAGACGCGGTGGCGGTCAACGCCACGGCCGCGGACATTGTCACCCCAGGGCATGTGTTCCCGCTGCGCGCGCGGCAGGGCGGCGTGCTCTCGCGCGCCGGTCACACCGAAGCCGGCTGTGATCTGGCGCATCTGGCCGGACTGACGCCGGCCGCGGTGATCGTGGAAATCATGAACCCCGACGGCCGCATGGCGCGGCGCGACGATTTGATGCGTTTTGCCCAGCAACATCGGTTGAAAATCGGCACCATCGCCGATCTGATCGAATACCGCATGTTGAACGAATGCACCATAGAGGCCAGCGGGCAACAGCGCTTTGACACCGAATGGGGGCCGTTTCAGGCGCACCTGTTCACCGACCGCATCCACGGCACCGAACACCTGGCCTTGGTGCGCGGTGAGGTCCGCCCGGATCGGCCCACGCTGGTGCGCGTGCAATCCCGCCAGTTTTTGCGCGAAATTCGGGGCACACAAGCACCCGATTCACAATGGACGGCGCAGCGCGCGCTGGCGCGCATTGCGCGCGAAGAGTGCGGTGTGCTGGTGCTGCTGAACGCGCACGACGCGGGTTTTTCCAGCGCATTGGCGCGCATGCAACACACGCCGCCAACCGCAGAAATTAAATTCAAATACGACGACGTGGGCGTGGGCTCGCAAATTCTGAAAAGCCTGAACGTCGGGCAAATGGCGTTGATGAGTCCGGCCATCCGTTTTCCGGCGTTGTCCGGCTTCGGGCTGGAAATCACCGCCTATGTGGAGTATGAAAATGATCATGAAAAATGAAGTGCGGGCGGCCATCGTCGTCGCCCCGTACTATGAAAGCATCGTCTACGATTTGTACATGGCTGCAACTGCAACGCTGGAAAAAAACACCGAATTGGAGTGCCTGATTGAGCGCCACGACGTGCCCGGTGCGCTGGAAATTCCACTGGCCTGTCAATGGCTGGCACAAACCGGCCGCGCCGATCTGATCGTCGCGCTGGGCACCGTGGTGCGTGGTGAAACCGCGCATTTTGATCACGTGTGCCAACAAAGTGCGCGCGGCCTGATGGACGTCTCGTTGCGCCACAACGTGCCGATCGGCAACGGCATTCTGACGGTTGAAACGCTGGAACAGGCGCTCGCGCGTTCGGCACAAAACGACAAAAACAAAGGCGCCGAAGCGGCGCGCGCGGCTTTAAGTCTGTACGCATTGAAACAGCGGCTGCATTCATGAGTTCTGCGGTCCAGTTCATCACCCACGCGAAGCTGCCCACGCAATACGGGGAATTCACAGTGCATGTGTTTACCCACAACGGCGTCGAACACCTGGTGCTCAGCTGCGGTGCGTTGCACGGGGCTGAAGGGGTGATGTGTCGCATGCATTCGGAGTGTCTGACCGGCGACGGATTGTTTTCCTTGCGCTGCGATTGCGGCCCGCAGTTGCAAAGCGCCATGCAGCGCATTGCCGAGGCCGGGCGCGGGTTGATCGTTTACCTGCGACAGGAAGGCCGTGGCATCGGTCTGGTGGAAAAAATCAAAGCCTATCACCTGCAGGATGAAGGCGAGGACACCGTGTCGGCCAATTTGCGCCTCGGTCACCCCGCGGACGCGCGCGATTACGGCATGATGGCAGACGTGTTGGCGCACTTTGCGGTGCGTTCAATCCGCCTGATGACCAACAACCCGCGTAAAATCAAAGCGCTGGAAGCGCAGGGCGTGCAAATCGATGAACGTTTACCGCTGCGCGTGGGTGAAGGGCCACACAACCGCTTTTATCTGCACACCAAACGCAACAAACTGGATCACCTCTGAAGCATCAGCCGGTACATCGCCGGCACCACCAGCAATGACAGCGCGGTCGAAACGGTCAGTCCGGAAATGATGGACCAGGCCAGCGGCGGCCACAGGGTGCTGTCGGTGGTCACCAGCGGCAACAGACCAAACACCGTGGTCAGCGTGGTCAGAATGATCGGTCGGGTGCGGCGCGACACGGCATTTTCAATTGAGGCGATGTGCGACATGCCCTCGGCGCTGTTTTTATGGATCAGATCCAGCAACACAATCGCGTTGTTGACCACAATGCCTATCAGGGACAACACACCGAGCGTTGCCGTGAATCCAAACGACGTGCCGGTCAGCAACAGGCCGATCGGCACGCCGGCAAAAGCCAGCGGCACGGTGATCAGAATGATCAGCGTCTTGCGCATCGAGTTGAACTCAATCAATAAGAACATCAACAGCATGATGACGCCGATCGGCAGCGCCTGGGTCAGCGACTGATTGGCTTCACCCGATTCCTTGGCCGCACCGGCCAGTGAATAGCGGGTGCCGGCGGGCCAGGGCAGTTGATCCAGCTGCGTTTGCACCGATTTGAGCACATCGTTGTAGGTCACGTTGGCCGCCGTTTCACTGAACACCGATGCGGTGCGCTGCAGGTTGTAATGGTGGATTGAGGCCGGCATCCATTCCAGTTCAATGTCGGCCAGCGCGTCCAGCCGCAGGGCGCGACCGCCGACGCGAATTTCCATGTCGCCGATGTGTGCCATTGGATAGTCCACCGCCGTCGGCGCTGAAGCGATGATGGCGATGGGGTCGTCGGCGCCGTGGTATTGGCCCAGCGTCAGACCCGTCGAGCGCATTGAAACCGCGCTGGCCAGCTGCGCGCGGGTCAGGCCATTGCGCGCGAGCACGTCGTCGCGAGGCTTGAGGTTCAATTTCATCAGTCCCAGACCCAGGTCATTGCGCACCGCGCGCGTGCCGGGCGTGGCCTGCAGCAGTTTTTGCACCCGCTGCACCGCGTCGGCCAGCAATTGGCGGTCTTCGGAGAACACCTTGATTTCGATCGGCGAATCGATCGGTGGTCCCTGGCCAATTTTTTTCGCCACCACGTCAACCTCGGGGTATTGGCTGGCCACGCGGCGGTCGATCCATTCAATCGCCGGCTCCACCTGTTTGGCGTTTTGCAGTTCCAGCACGATGCGGGCCACGTGCGGCGCGCGCGGCTTTTCAATCAGGTTGTAATAGAACACCGGTCCGGAATTGCCAATAAAGGTGTGAATGTCGGTCAGACCCGGCGTGTCCATCAATTGCTGCTCAATCTCGCGGGTGACGCGCGCGTTGTGATTGATGTTGATGCTTTCAGGATAGGTCAGGTTGATGATCAGCTGGTTGCGGTCGGTGTCGGGAAGAAGTCTTTTTGCACAAACGGAACAGGAACATGGAACCGACAATGAACAGCGCGGCCAGAATCAGGATCAGCCAGGACCTGCGCGTGGCAAATTCTCCCAGCTTTTGCCCCAGGCGCATCAGCCACGGCGTCTGTTCAGCGCCTGAAGGCCGCAAAAACAGGTGGCTGAAGGCGGGGGTGACGAAAATGGCGTAAATGTAGCTGACCGTGATCGACAGCATGATCACCACCGGGATGGCCTTGGTGAAGTCTGCGGCGTTGCCGGTGGACAGCAGCATCGGTACAAAAGCCGCCAGTGTGGTGCCGGTGGCGGATCCCAGTGACAGCGACAGCTCGCGCACCGATTTCACCGAGGCTTCAGAACCGCGCAGGCCGTGGTCCATGTGGTATTTAATGTTTTCCACCATCACGATGGCGTTGTCCACCAACATGCCCAGCGCGATCACCATACCGGAAATGGCCATTTGGTGCAGCACACCGCCGCCGAGATTGAACAGGGTCAGGGCCGAAAACGTCACCAGCGGAATGATCAGTGCCACCACCAGCCCGGAACGCAAGCCAAGGAACAGCGTCAGAATCAAGGTCACCAGGCCCATACCGGTAAGCAGCGACAGGCCCAGTTCGCTGATGCGATCGGCGACCCGTTGCGGTTGGAAGAACACCTCTTCAATGCGCACCTGCGGAAATTCTCCGCGCAATGTGTCCATGTGGGCCTTGAGTTTCTCACCGAACTTGACCACGTGCATGCGGTTGACCGGCACATACACCGCCAGTGCAATGGCCCGTTCTGAATTGCTCCAAAAGGCCGACACCGCCGGTTCTTCGGCTTGATACGAAACATCGGCCAGGCTGGACAGCGGCACACTCTGGCCACCCGGCAGGGTGATGCTCAGCGCCCGGATCTCGTCGATGTCGTTGAATTCGGTGTTGGCGTCGATGACGATGCGGCGCGAACCGCTGTGCGCTGAAGCGATCGGCACCACGTGGGTTTTGTCGCGCAACTGCGCGACCACGAATTCTTCGCTGATGCCCAGGGTTTTCAGTTGCGCATCGTCCATGCGAATGCGAATCTGTTCATCCGGCATGCCATAGATTTTGACTTTGCCCACATCGTCCAGTGCGAACAGGCGGTTTTTGATGTCGCGCGCGGCGTGGCGCAGATTCAATGCATTGACATCGCCGGTGACCGCGTAGACCGCCACCGCGGTGTCGATCAGCTTGTCTTCAACCACCGGTGTGAGCACGCCTTCAGGAAATTTCAACGCCGCCTGACTGACCGAACGGCGGATGCGGTCCCACACCGTGTCGGTGTCGTACACGTGTTCGTGCATGGCGATGACGATGCGCGCGAAGCCGCTGCGCACGATGGTGCGCACCTGTTCAATTTCCTCGATTTGCGCCAGTTCCTGTTCCAGGGGTTCAATCACCAAACGTTCAATCTTGCGCACGTCGGCGCCGGGGTATTGGGTCAGCACATAGCCGTGCCGGTAGGGGAAAAAGGGGTCTTCCTGACGGTTCATGCCAAACCAGGAGTACAGGCCGAAGGCCGCCAACAGCAAGGTGGTGGTGAGGATCAACCGCTTTTGGTTGACGATCAGGCTGACCGGGCTCATGGCGCTGCGATGCGCTGCCCGTCAAACAGGCGGTTCTGACCGCTGACGATCAGGTTCATGGATTCAAGGCCGGGCACCTGCGCGATGAGGTACTCGTCGTCCAGTGCCAGCGGTTCAATGCCGGCCTTGTGCACCACCCCATCGCGCAGGTGAAACACGTAGGGTTTGTTTACGCCGTCGTCGACCACGGCGGCCGCGGGCAAGCGATAGGCCCGGCCCAGCGGTTCCTGCAACGTCAACAACAGGCGCTCGCCGGATTTGATGTCATGGCGCATGGGCACATCGGCGGTGAGATTGAACAACTGCGATTGCGGGTCCGCCGCCAGACTGATTTCGGTGATGCTCAGTGGCAGCGTGTACTCGCCGTAATCGGCTTCAATGCGGTCGCCGGTGTGCAGGGCATTGGCCAATGCGGCCGGCAGCGCAAACTGGGTTTCCAGTCGATCGGTGCCGCCCAGGTGCAGCACCGGGGTGCCGGGGGCCACGTATTCACCGGATTCTTTCATCAGGGCGCCCACGGTCCCGGCAAACGGTGCGCGCAACAGGCTTTCATCGTTCAAGGCCCGTGCGTTGCGCAGGCGCGCATTCAAGGCCGCTTTGGACGCTTCGAGTTCCTGCAACTGCGCGCCGATGGCGTCCAGTTGATTCTGGCTGACCGCGTCGCTGGTTTTCAATTCACGGATGCGGCGCTGTTCGCGCGTGGCCTGTTGGATGCGCGCATTCACCGCTTCGATCTCCGCGCTCAGTTGTTGCATGGCCGGGTCCAGAGACGGGTTGTGCAGCGTCATCAACACGTCGCCGGCTTTGACCACATCGCCCAGCAACACCAATGTGCTGTCGATGCGGCCGTCCACCTGAAAGCTCAGCATGGCCTGTTCGGTGGCGCGGGTGAACGCCGGCAGGCGGTGGCTGCGGCTGACCGCTTGTGGCGCCACCTGCAGGGTTTCCATGCGCATCGGCACGGTTTCATGCGCGGGCGGTTGCTGGCTGCAGGCACCGATCAGTGCCACGGCGGCGAGAAGGGGGATGTGTCTGTTCATGGTTTGATGCCCCGAATAACGATGTCGATCAGGTTGTCGAGAAACAAATTGTGTTGCGTGTACAGGTCCTGTGACCATTTGTCGTAATGGCATTGCGCCATAAAATATTGTTCAATGCAGGAAGTGAACGTGATCACCAGCGTGACCGGATCGAAGCCTGCACGCAAGCCGCCGGCGTCCTGGGCCTGGGCAATCAGCTCCACCGCGCGCTGGATCAACGGCTGGTCCATTTCACCGCAGCTGGGGTCGCCCTCCAGATGCGCCCAGGAAAAAATCCGCGCAATCTGGCGGTTGTCGCGAATGAAGCTGAAATAGCTGCGCATGGACTGTTCAATCAGTTCAACCGGGTCCTTGATGTCTTCAAACAACTGCATTTGCTGGTGCGCAAAGGCCTCAAAGATGGCACTTTTCACCGAATCCCACAGGCTTGCCTTGTTGTCAAAGTGATGAAAAATCAGGGACTTGGTGACCCCCGCCTGTTGCGCGATCTGATTGATGGACACATGGGAAAAGCCGTGTTCGGCAAACAGATTCAGTGCGGTTTTAAGGATGTTGTCTCGAGCGTTCATGGGGCGTCATTATAGAACTGACTGACCGGTCGGTCAATCGTTCCGTTGTGAATAGTGCATGACGGCGTCGCCGCGGCGATGAAAACCTGATCAGCTAAGCCGGGTTGCAGATGTGTTCGCTCACCGGGTCAGCGGTGCAAGGGACGTGCGGGTGTGTGATGTGCGGTTCGAATGGCTTCAAAGATGCCCATTGCACGCAGGCGCAGCCAGAGGCCACCGTTCACGGCTTGGATTCAATTCAATGGTGGCCGCTGCCGGCTTTGCGGCTGTACATGCGCACCGGTCGCTGCGGGTCCGGCGCCCCGCAGTCTTCTGCGCGTTCGAACAGCAGCCATTCACGCTGGTGCACGGGGTGGTAGTCGATTTGATCCTGCGCATTGAAGCAGGGCGTGTCCATGGCGTCGGAGTTGACCAGCACGTAGCGTTTGCTGCCGGCATTCAGCCACTGTGCAGCGGCCGGCCATTGCCATTCATTGGGGGTGTGGTAGCCAAAATGCCAGGTTGGCCAGGGCGTGTGCAGCAGCAGTTTCTCACGAAAATCCACCAGCGCCAGAGTGGCGTCCGCTGGCAGCACTTTTTGCAGCGCGGCCATCATCGGTTCGGTGGAGCGCGCGCGGTCCAGCAGTGGATATCCCCAAAAGCTGAAGCTCAGCCACAAGGCCGGAAAAAACCAGGCCCAGGCGCGCCAGGCCACGCGCCGGTTGAGCCACAGTGTCAGCGCGGCGACCAGGCCCAGGGCGGTGAACCAGGTCCATGGATTGACGCCGTATTTCTCAGTCAGTTCTGCCAGTTTGGTCACGCCGGCCAGCCCCGCAATGCCCGCGCTCAACAACAGCGCGCCGAGCAAGCCCAGGGACACCAACAGCAGCCCATTGAGGCCGCGGCGTTGCAGCAATTGTGAGGCGTACGGCGCCAGCGTCAGGGCCAGCATCGGTGTGGCCGGCAACAAATACACCGCGCGTTTGCCCGAGGAGAGGGAAAAAAACAGCAGCACCAGTGCAATCCACACCAGGGGATAGACCACGCGCGCATCGCGCGCCTGAAAAGCCCGCCGCCAGTGCGGCACGCACCACAGCGCCAGCCAGGACGTCGGCATCCACCAGAACGGCAGCGCTTCAAGCAGATAATACCAGAACGGCTGGATGTGGCCCCAGGCGTTGGCGTAGCGTTCCACCGTCTGACGCAACAGGATGTTGTCGCGGTAGGCGATCAAATCGGCGTCGCCGCTGTGCGCCACCAGCCACAGCATCGGCAGCAGCCACAGGCCGATGGCCAGCAGCATGAACAGCGGACCGGACAGCCAGCGCAGCCACTGCACCGAGGCCTGTTGTTTCAACCAGTCCGGGCGCAGCCAGATCAGGTTCAACAGCATCAGCGCGGGCAGGAATCCCACGCCCTTGGTGATCACGCCCAGGCCCATGCTGAACCAGGCCAATGCATACCAGCGCCAGTGCGGTCCGATGATCAGGTGGCGCAGCAGGCCGTAGCAGGCCAGGGTGATAAAAAACGTGACACCGGCGTCCAGTTGCGCGGACTTTGACTTGAGCATGAATTGCGCCGTGGCCAGCAGCAGCCACACGGCAATCACGCCGGTGCGCCGGTCCCACAGCATTTTGCCGCACAGATAGGTCAGCACCACGGTGCCGATGGACAGCAGCGCCGAAGGCAACAGAAAAGACACTTTCAGATGGCCGGTGATGGCATAGAAGATGGCCATCAGCCACATCATCACCGGCGGTTTGTCTGGGTATATTTCGCCGCCACGAAACGGGAAGAACCATTGCCCGGTTTCCACCATGTCGCGGGCGATCAGGGCAAAACGCGGTTCATCGGCGGGCCACGGGTCGCGCAGCCCCACACCGGCCAGAATCAACAGCGCCGCGGCGCCCAGGGTGTAATACCACAGGCGCTGCCAGTCCAGCGCCGAATCACTCGGGTTTGTCATCGTTGGATTGCTGCTCGCTGCGGATGAACCAGATGTTGCGCAGATAAATCATCAGACCCATGGATTGCCCCAGGATCAGCACCGGATCGCGGCGGTAGATCACGTAGGCCAGCAAAATGCTGCTGCCGGCAATGGAGAGATACCAGAAGGCGATGGGCACCACGCTTTTGCGTTGTTTTTCCGAAGCCAGCCATTGAATAAAAAACCGCGCTGAGAACATCAGCTGACCGGTGAAGCCGATCGCCAACCAGATTTTTTCCTGCGTGCTCATTCACCGTGCTCCTTGATTTGCGGCAGTTTGGCGCGCCGCTGCAGCCAGCCCACGCCAAACAGATCGACGATGCCAACCCAAAGGCGGTTGTTGAGGCCGTATTTGCTCTGCCCGTGTTCACGGTTGCGGTGATTCACCGGATGCGAGTGGGTGCTGTGCCCCGCGCGGTGAAACAGCGCCGGCAGATAGCGGTGCATGTGATTGAAATACGGCAGTTCCAGAAACACGTCGCGCCGGAACACTTTCAATCCGCAGCCGGTGTCCGGGGTGTTGTCCTTGAGAATGCGTCGCCGCACGCCGTTGGCGATTTTGGACATCAGGCGCACAAACCAGGTGTCTTTGCGCTGATGCCGCCAACCGGCAATCAGGCTGAATTCGTTGCCCTCATCCAGCGCCAGCGCCAGCATGGCGGGGATGTCCGCCGGGTCGTTTTGACCATCGCCATCGAGGGTGGCGATCCAGGCGCCGCGCGCGGCTTTGATGCCACTGCGCACGGCCGTGCTCTGACCGCAGCTGTGTGCGTGCGACAGCACCCGCAGTGCTGGGAAATCAGTGCGCAAGGACAGCAATTCATCCAGCGTGCCGTCGCTGCTGCCGTCGTTGACGTAGATGATTTCATGCGCGATGTCCGGCGACAGCGCGGCGTCAATTTCCGTCACCAGCGGACGGATGTTTTCCCGTTCGTTATAAACCGGGACGACGACAGACAGTTGAGGCGTATTCACGGGCACGTGTGCATGCTGAAATTCAAGTGGCGCGTATTATAGCAAAGAATTTTCATCGCCACACCGTGCATCAACGCAAGCCGATGCCGCTGTAGTGGAAGCCGGCCTGACGAACGCGTTCGGGGTTCCAGATGTTGCGGCCGTCGAACAGCGCCGCGCCGCGCATGCGGGCTTTCAGCTGCGCAAAATCAATCGACCAGAACTCTTTCCATTCGGTCAACAGCGCCAGCGCGTCGGCGTCCTGTGCGGCGTCTTCGGCGCTGGTGGCGAAGTGCAGATTGGGCCGTTCTCCCAGCTGCGCGCGGGTGTGTTCAATGCCTTTCGGATCGTAGGCCTGCACCACCGCGCCGTCGGCCAGCAGCCGCTCAATCATCGCCAGCGCCGGGGCTTCGCGGATGTCGTCGGTGTTGGGTTTAAAGGTCAGCCCCCACACCGCAATGCGCAGACCGCGCAGATCGCCGAGGTGGGCGCGCATCTTTTCATACAGCACCTGCTTCTGGCGGTTGTTCACCGATTCCACCGCTTTCAGCAGTTGCGCGTCGTAGGCCAGCGCGTCGGCCATCTGCGCCAGCGCCTTGACGTCTTTGGGAAAACAGGAACCGCCGTAGCCGACACCGGGGTAGATGAAATGGTAGCCAATGCGCGGATCGGCGCCCATCGCCTGACGCACCTGTTCGATGTTGGCGCCCACGCGGTCGGCGATGTTGGCGATTTCGTTGATCAGTGAAATTTTGGTGGCCAGAATTGCGTTGGATGCGTATTTGGTCAATTCGCTGGAGGCGATGTCCATCACATGCACTTTGTCGCGGGTGCGGTTGAACGGCGTATAAATTTCTTTCAGCAGGCGCGTGGCGCGCTCCGATTCCGTGCCGATGACCACCCGGTCGGGGTACATGAAATCCTGAATGGCGGCGCCTTCCTTGAGAAACTCCGGATTCGAGGCCACGTCAAATTCGCACTCAAGATTGCGCGCATCCAGACCGCGCTGGATGTATTCACGCACGCGCAGTCCGGTGCCCACCGGCACGGTGGATTTGTTCACCACCAGGGTGTAGCGTTCAAGTCGCTGGCCGATGTTGTCGGCGACCGCCAGCACATGGCTCAGATCGGCGGAACCGTCTTCGTCGGGCGGCGTGCCCACAGCGATGAACAGCACATCCACGTGATTCACCAGCGCGCCCAGGTCGGTGGTGAAAGCAATGCGTCCGGCCTCGGCGTTGCGGCGCAGCATGCGCCCCAGACCCGGTTCAAAAATCGGCACCTGGCCTTGTTGCAGGCGCGCCACCTTGTCGGCGTCGACGTCCTGACAGGTCACCCGGTTGCCGACTTCAGCCAGACACGCCGCGGTCACCAGACCGACGTAACCGCTGCCCACAATGCCGATGTTCATGATGTCAATGCCCCGGTTTTAATCAAAGCCGACATTGTACCCCTTTGCGGGCCGCACGCAGATGAAAAAAAACAGGAAATACACGCCCGTTGAGCGCCGCGCCTTCAATCCAGTTCGTCGTTGACTTCAGCCAGTGCGCGCTGTATTTCTGCCTGACGGCCGGCATCGGCCACTTCACGGCCCGGACGCGGGGCGGCCTGGGCCGCTTTCATCAAGGCCACTCGAGCCTGCGCGTATTCGCCTTCTTCATCGTACAGGAATTCACCGTAGAAAAAGTTTGAGTCGATGCCATCGGGGTTGTACTCCAATCCTTTGAGCAACAGTTCATTGGCTTTTTTGTCGCTGCCAAAGCCCAGCGGCCAACCCGGCACTTTATAGTACAGCACACCCAGGCTGGTGTACGCCGAACCGTTCAACGCGGCCGGATCAATTTTAAGCGCTTCTTCATACGCCTTTTTTGCATGTTTGGCCAGTTTGATGGCCCCCAGGCCGCCTTTCACGCCGGCGTAGGTTGAATACACGATGCCCTCCCAGATCCAGCTTTCCGCCTGGCCCGGGTTGGCTTCCCGCACGCGCGTGGCATCGGCGGCGAGTTTTTCAAACGCGTCCTCGCGGGCGTCTTCGTTGGTCTGGTAATTGGCCACGGCCCAGCGCTTCTGAATATCCTGCACCGGTTGCAACAGCTCGGCCTGTGCGCCGAAACAGGCCACAAGGCCGGCGATCAGTGTGGTTTTAAATTTCATGTTTTCACCTATTGTGTTGTGTTGTTCGAATGGGTCTGCACGCCGTTCAGCCAGTCTTGGCTTCAGCGTCCGGGTGCAGTTGTTGATGAATCACCGCGTGGTCTTTGCCGATCGCCTTGTCCACCGCGCCGGGCAGCAAGGCATTG
Source organism: Marinicellaceae bacterium (assembly GCA_050303435.1). GTDB lineage: Bacteria > Pseudomonadota > Gammaproteobacteria > Xanthomonadales > Marinicellaceae > JBNLBT01. The sequence goes on along the minus strand of JBNLBT010000025.1, from coordinate 9,370 downwards.
ACCTTGCAAAAGAGTTTTTCCGGCCAGCCGAAAAACACCTCGCGGCGGTCTTTTTCGATCGCCTTGATCACCCGCGGTGCGATGTCTTCGGGGCGGTCCATGGTATTGCCCAGGCGGCTGTTCATGCGCGTGACCGCGTCGCTGTTGATGGCCGTCTGCATGGCGCGCGGTGCCAGGTAAGCGGCGCGCACCGCAGTGCCGGTCAATTCACGGTTGAGTGCCTGGGTGAAACCGCGCAGGCCAAATTTGCTGGCGCAGTAGGCGCTGAATCCAGGATAGCCAATCGCGCCAAAGGTTGAACCGATGTTGATCACGCGTCCGCGTGCGGCGCTTTTCAGCCACGGCAACAACGCCTGGGTCAGCAGCATCGGCGCCAGCAGATTGACCTGCATCAGCTGTTGCAGGCGTTCGGCCGGCAGGTGCGGCAGAAAACCGCTGGCGCTGACCGCCGCGTTGTTGATCAGCACGTGTGTGCGGTTGTTGTTCTGTTGCACCAGCGACAACAGGCGTGGCCCCAGCGCCGGGTCGCTGACGTCGCCGTCCAGCCACAGTGCCTGCCCGGGCAGCCAATCAACCATGGCCTGGAGTTTCTCCGCGTCGCGGCCCACCAATATCAGCGCGCAGCCGCGCGACGACAGTTCTAAGCTCAGGGCCTTGCCCAGGCCGCCGTAGGCGCCGGTGATGATGGCAGTGCAGTTGTGCCAGTTCATGCGCGCACCTCCAGGGCCCGGAAAATGTTGCCGTACAGCCGGTAAAAACGTTTGCAGGATGTGATCACAATGTCCAGCTGCGCGGGGTTGAGGCGGTTCACCAGTTGCTCAAAGAACCCCACGTGGTCCTGATCCAGATCGCCGTGCGAAATCAGATAGGAAAAGGCTTTGTTGGGCAGCCCCAGTTTTTCGCGAATGGCCTTGGCTGCGCGCGTGGCCAGTTGCACGCTGGTGCCTTCCAGCACGTGCACCATGCCGAGAAAACACAGCGGTGAAACGCGCGTCACGCTGTCGTAGGCGTAGGCCACCATCAATTCGGTGTCAAAACCCGGTTCGCCCGCGGCCACCGCGTCGGCATCGCCGCCGGCGTTGCGGATGTCGTTGAGAATCCAGCGCTGGTGGCCCAGTTCTTCTTCAATGTACTCGGCCATGTTCTCACGCAGCCATTCCAGCTCTTCCGGCAGCCGCGCGCCGGTCAGCATCAACAGCGGCACGGTGTGCTTGACGTGGTGGTAGGCCTCACTCAGAAACGCCACGTAGGTGGCCAAATCAATCTCGCCCTGAACGGCTTTTTGAATGACACCGATGCGGTGCAGTTCGGCCTGCTCGGCGCGGGTGGCGTCACACAGCCGCTCGAAGGGGGTTGCTTTGGTTTGTGTTTGCATAGATTGCCTCAAGTTGAGTTAAATGGGTGGCCAGAATGTTGCGGTGCAGCGGTTTGCCGGTGGCCGTGCTGTGCCCGTTTTCAACGCTGAACGGTGCCGCGGCGCACAGGTGTGCCTCGATGCGGGCGTAATCCGGCAGGCGTGTGTTGAGTTGGCGGATTTGTGCATCCAGCCGATCGCGCAGCGCCGGGTGCGGTGCGATGACCGCGCTGAGAAACGCCTGACCGTCGCCGAACACCGCCGCCTGCAGCACCGACGGCAGGGCGTTCAATTCGCCCTCAATCCAGTCGGCTGAAACATTGCGGCCGTGGGCGTTGATCAGCACATTTTTCTTGCGTCCGACGATGTGCAGTCGGCCGCGCGCGTCGATGCGGCCCAGATCACCGCTGTGAAACCAGCGCGCCGGGTCTTCGGCAGGCTCGCCCAGGTACCCGAGAAACAGGCCGCCGGAAATCAGGATTTCACCGTCATCGGCGATGCGCACGCGTTGGTGCGGCAACACCGCGCCCACGCTGGCGTGATCATCGGCGTCGGTGTTCAGGCTGACCACCGAGGCGCATTCGCTGATGCCGTAGCCCTGGTGCACCGGCAAACCGAGCAGGCGGGCCTGGCGAATCAGCGCTTCTGAACACACCGCGCCGCCCACCGCGACGAAGCGCAGAAAGTCAAAACGCTGCCCGGCGTTGGCCAGATTGACGAGCAATTTGAGTGTTTGCGGCATCAGAATGATCGCATGTGGACGGTGCTTTTGCAGGCATTTAAGCCATTTTTCAACATCAATGCGCGACGATCCACTCAGACCCACTTCGCTCAGCGACGGCGCCATCAGTTTAATGCCTGCGCGCCGCGCGGCGTGCACCGCAGCGATGTTTTCCAGCAACACGCTCAAAGGCAGCACGCTCAAATGTGATTCGATGTCGAAGCCTGCGGTGGCCTGCACCAGCGCTTCGGCGACCGTTTCAATGTGCGCCGCCGACAAACACACGCCTTTGGGCGCGCCGGTGGTGCCGGATGTGTAGGTGATTTTGGCCGTGCCCTGTGGCAGTTCAGGTGCCGCGTGCACGTCGCGGCGCAACACCACAAAGCCATCTTGCTTGCGTGCAACCGGTGTGAATCCCAGGCGGTGCCACAGCGGCTCCGCCGCGGCTTCGACCACCACCGTGTCAATGCCGGCATCGGCGCACAGGTGCGCGATTTGTGCGGGCGTGAAAAAACCCGGCACCGGCACGTGCACCTTGGCCAGGTTCTCACAGGCGGCGTCGGTGGTCAGCCAGGTGGGGCCGTTGTCCAAATGGCTGGCCACGCGCCGCGCATCGGCCAGCGCGTTGATCAGTGCAGCGTCGCTCACACCAGCAACTCTGAATGTTGCAGGCGGCGCAGGTTGTCGCTGACAGCAGAGTAGTACACGCGCGGCTCAAAATCGTAATAGCGGCCCCAGTCGGCGGCGGCGTTGTTGATGCATTCAGCGCGCGCTTCACCGATTTCATTCAGTTCGATGTTGAGGCGGTGAAACGCCTGACGAATCGGCCGCGTCAGGGTGTACACCACCCAGTCGGCGTGCAGGCGGCCGAGGTAATCGCCGATCAAGGGAATCACTGCGGTGGCCAGCGCCGGACGCATGGTGACAAAATTGCCCAGTTCGATGACACCGCGGCGATGCACAATGCGGTGTTCGCGCTGGCAGATGATGCGGTCCACCGATTGCGGCAGGTAGTGTTCGGAAAAGAGTTTTTCGTGGTCGGCGTAGCGCATGCCCACCGCCGCCACAATGGCATTGTCGCTGCGCGAGCGCACGCACAGGATGAAGGGGAAAAAGCTTTTCAGGTGGGCATCAAAGTGCTGTTTGTACAGCGACCGAACCTGTTGCTCCACCGCGCGGCGTTCGGGGTTTGCGCGTGTGACCAACTCGAGTTTGTAGGGTTTGCTGGCCGCGGTCAGTCCAATCAGGCTGAAGGGTTTGTGCGTCAATGCGTTGCTTGCGATCATGTGTTTTTCCCAATGATTTTCCCCTTGGATGACACCCGGCAATCAAATCAATCGAAAAAAAATAAAAAAATTTTTCTGTTTTATATAAGGTGTCGAGCCCGGTCGACCGTTGTGGTGTAAAAAAAATGTAAAATGACGCGATTGATTTGTGCCCTTGATGACATCCAAGGGGAAAGACGGCAATAACCGTTGGCATGAATCCAGTCGCGGCGCGGTGAAAAACCACCGCACCACGCGAAAGAATCGAAAACAGGAGCGGTGTGAGCATAAACCGGGAAGACGTCAAACTGGCCAAACAACTGGCGCGAGGCAATGAAGCGGCGTTCAAGCAATTTTTTGACGCCCATTTTGCCCGGCTGTACCGTTTTGCCATGCACCGGCTGGATCAGGACCACGATCTGGCGCGCGATATTGCGCAACAGACCCTGTGTGTGGCGATCGACAAAATCGCCGACTACCGCGGCGAGGCCGCGTTGTATACCTGGATGTGTCAGATCGCGCGCAATTTGATCATGGCGCATCACCGCAAGAATCAGCGGCAAATGAAAAAAGTGGTGCCGATCGGCGATGTGCCGGAAATCAGACGGGTGTTGGAGGCCGTGGCCATGAGCGAAGAATTGCAACCGGAGAAACAATACGCGCAGGCGCGCTTGAGAACTCTGATCACAGAGGTGCTGGATTGTTTGCCGGGTCAGTACGGCGACGTGCTGGAATGGAAGTACGTGGAACATTTGTCGGTGGAGCAGATCGCCGAACGCATGGACACCACAATGGTGGCGGTGCAGTCGATCCTTGCTCGGGCCAGAAATGCATTTAAAGGGGCCATGGGCCGGTTGCTAAAGGAAGCGCCGGAAATCCTCGGTCCGGAGGGCGTGTAGCATGAAAGAAAAGGACCCAATCGAACAATGGATGAACACCGCAGGGCGGCGTGAAGCGCCGCAGGCGGAAGAACAGGCGGCGGCGTTTGCCCAGGTGCATGCGCACTGGCGGCGCGCGGTCAATCGCCGGCGTCAGACGCGCTGGGCATTGGCCGCGGTGGCGGTCATGGCGGTCGGCGCGGTGTGGTTGTTGCGGCCGCTGCAAACCATTGAACCGGCCGAAATCGGTCGCGTGCTGGCAGCGCAGGGCGGCACCGGACAGATCTCCAGCGATGGCGCGCACTGGCGCACACTGGGTCCGGACGTTGCGTTGCACGAGAACGACTGGATCAAAACCACTGCGGACGTCGGTCTGGCGGTGCAATTGAACGACCAGAGTCAGTTGCGTCTGCAACCCAACAGCGCGGTGCGTTTCACTGCGCAGGACGAGTTGACATTGCAGCACGGCGCGCTGTACCACGACACCGACGCCGCGCAGGGCGGCGATGCCTTGCGTGTGCACACGCCCTTTGGCACGGTGCAACACATCGGCACGCGCTATCAGGTGGCGCTGGAGTCGCAGCGCCTGAATGTGGCGGTGCGCAGCGGCCGGGTGCGCTTTGACGGCCAGAGTGGCGCGCAGGATGTGTACCTGGGGCAACAACTGCTGGTCAACGCCGACGGCGCGGTTGAACAGCGGCCCGTGTCGGCGCACGACGATTTGTGGCGCTGGACCCAGGCGCTGGCCGGGGACTTCGATCTGCAGGGCAAGAACCTGTACGATTTCATCCAGTGGTTCAGTCATGAGAACGGCTATTCCGTGGACTGGCATGGGCTCATGGGCGAGAGCCGCAACACCCGGATTTCCGGTGCGATTGACGGCTTGCCGATGGACCGTTCCATTGAAGTGATTTTCCTGAGCACCCGGTTTGAATACCGCGTTGAGGATGGCGTGCTACACATTGGCCGCAAAAAAGCATAAAATGCCCGCGTATTGAATCACTTCAAGCGCGAATGAAATGGATCGCACTGCTGTGCCTGCTGCATGGCGTAACACAGGCACAGACGCAATCAATGAGCTTGGCCGAAGCGCTGGACGCGCTGGCCGTGCGCGGCATTCAAGTGTTCTACAGCTCCGATTACCTCACTGAACAGATTCTGGCGCAGACGCTGAGCGATCCATTGGACGACGTGATGGCGCTGGCGCCGGTGCTGGCGCGCCACGATCTGGTGCTTCGCAGCGCCGATGGCGGGCTGTATGTGATCACACCGCTGGCGCGTGCAGAATCGCCCCTCGGCGGCCTCGTGGGCCGGGTCAGCGACGCCAACAGCGGCGCCCACCTGGAAACATTCTCAGTGCGCGTCAATGCAGGCGAAGCCCTGTCGCAACGCGGCCATTTGTACCTGGCGGACTTGTCCCCGGGCGCTGTGTCGGTGCGCATCGACGCGCCGGGCCATTACCCCGAGACCCTGCGCTTTGAGGCCCGTGCCGGCGCTTTTATTCAACGCGACGTGGCCTTGCAGCCGCTGCCGCTGAAACTGGAGGACATCCGCGTGTCCGCCAGTCACATCGGTCTGGCGCACCGCCAGCAGATCAGCCAAAAGGTGCTGTTGCGCGACGCCATCCAATCCAGCGCGCCGCTGGTCGACGATCCGTTGCGCTCACTGCAGCAGCTGCCGGGCATCAGCGGCAATGGCATCGGTGCGCGGGTGCACACCCGCGGCGGCAAAGAAGATGAATCGCTGGTCCTGCTGGACGGCATGGTGATTCGCGAACCCTACCATTTCCGTGATTTTTTTGGCCTGTTTTCCAGCCTCAACATGGACGCTGTGGACTCGATTGACCTGTACAGCGGCGTGTTTCCGGTGCGCTACGGTGGGCGCATGAGCGGCGTGATATCGGCCGAAAGTTCGGCACCGGCGGCGGCCCGCGAACACAGCCTGGGACTGAACATTCTCAACGCCGGCTACACCCATTCAGGGCACAGCCGGGATTTCGATCACGACTGGCTGGTGGCCGTGCGCAGCGGCGGTTTCCTGTTCAGCACCGGGGTGTATGAAAACGACGCGGTGGTGCCGGAGTACGAGGACGGTTATTTCAAATATCGGCGCAACGGCGAGACCTGGCAAACCTCGGCGCACTTGCTGGTGCTGCGCGATGAAATCGGCGTGGAAACCGACGATGAAATGGCCTCGGCCAGTTATCAGAACCAGAATTTCTGGGTGCGGGCCAGCGGCGAAATGCTTGGCGGTGAAGTGGACCTGACCGCGTCCCTGAGCCGTTCTCACCGCGTGCGCAGCGGCGCCATCGATGTGGAAGATGGCACGGCCGTGCTGAACGACGACGTGATCGCCCGACAGGTGGCGGTCAACGGCGAATACCGCCGCGATCTGACCGAGCACCTGCAGTGGAGCGCCGGCTTTGAGCTGGCGCATGAAAACGCCGACGTGTCGGTGCAGCGTGCGCGCGATTTCACCGGTCCGCTGGCCGAGCTGTTGGGCAACGACGCGTTCAGTGAGCGGCACCTCAATTTTGACCGCCGCGGCGATGGCCAGGTGATTTACAGCAACCTGCGGGTGCGCTGGAATGACCGCTGGATCACCGATCTGGGGTTTCGCTGGGGCCACAAAAGCTGGATCGACGACAGCCCCCTGAGCCCGCGACTGAGCATCAGCTATTTTCCCGGTGAGCGCAGCGCGCACCGTTTCGCCATCGGTCGTCACCAGCAATGGCAACACCTGGATGAATTGCTTTTTGAAGACGCCGATCCTGAGTATTTCAAACCCGCCTCAGCGGAACTGGCGGTGTACGAATACGACCGCGAATTGCGCAACCGCTGGCATCTGCGCGCCGAAGTGTATTACAAAAAATATTCGCGCGTGCACCCGTACTATGAAAACCTTTTCAGTGAGTTGCACGTGTTGCCGGAGTTGTTTGTCGACCGGCTGCGCATCACCCCGGACGACGCCGCAGCGATGGGCGCGGAAGTCACCCTGCGCGGCACGCGCGGCGCGCTCGACTGGTCCATTGCCTACGCCTTTTCCGACGCCGACGATTATTTCGACGACGTCGAACAGCCGCGCAGTTGGGATCAGCACAGCAGCCTCAAATGGCACCTCGGCTACGCCTGGTCGCAATGGCGCCTGGATTTGAGCATGATCCACCACCAGGGCTGGCCCAGAACGCTGTTGAGCGTGGATGAAAACGACCCAACGCAATTGCTGCTGGCCGAGCGCAACGCCGCGGTGTACCGCGATTTCAACAGCGTGGATGCGCGTTTCGGGCGCCGCTTCACCACCGCGCGCGGTGAAATCGAGTTGTGGTTTCAGCTCAACAACGCGCTGGATCGCGACAACGCCTGTTGCGTGGAATACGACGTGACTCGCGCGCCCGATGGCACTTTGCAGATTGAAGAAGACATTGAAAGCTGGTTGCCGCTGATTCCCGGCATCGGCGTGCGTTACACTTGGCGCTGATCGGCGCGATTGAAGGCGACGATCCAGACAAAAAAAACCGCCCGCGCAACGGCGGGCGGCTTTTAACCCGTGCGCTCAGGTGATCAGAAATTGACCCGCACACCCATCGACAGGCTGCGACCCGGGCGCGGCGCCAGGTCCTTGATGAACGAGGCGTGATCGCGAATTTCCTCATCCAGCAGGTTCTGTGCACGCACGAACACGGTGGTTTCCAGGCGGTTTGAATAAAACACCCGACTGAGGTCCACATTCAGCAGATTGTAGCCATCGGTCGGCAATTCAAACTGCGCCACGTCGCGTTGCGCTGAAGCGCGGGTGTATTTCACATTGGCGCTGTAGGGGCCGCGGATGAAATTCACGTGAAAGCCCAGGCGGTCGGCCGGGATGCGCGGCACCGCCTGACCGTTTTCCAAAGTGGCCTCGGTGGCGTCTGCCAGCAGCTTGAAGATCCACTGGTTGGCAAAGGCATCTTCCATCCGATAGCTCAAGTCGAATTCGTAGCCTTTGAACGTGGCGTCTTGCTGGTCGTAGTTGAACACCTGAAATTCATCGACAAATTCATCGGTCGGATTGAGGAAAATGAAATCGTCGATGCGATTGCGGTACCAGGCCAGATTGAACTCCATGCGCTCGCCGCGGAAGCGCACACCGATGTCGATGTTTTTTGCGGTTTCGGCCTTGAGGTTGCGGTTGCCAACCTCAATCAGTGCGGTGGCCAGATGCGGAATCAGCTCATCGGCGCCGGACTGGTTGGAAAACAATTCCTCGGCGGTTGGCAGGCGCTGCGCGTAGGCGAAATTGATCGGCAGCGTCCAGCGTTCATTGATGGCCCAGGTTTCCCCCAGTGAAAAACTCCAGGCCTCGTCATCCACTTCACCGAACAGCGCGGTGTCGATGCGCTGCGAATCGTGGCGCAGACCCACTTCGGTGTGGAAATTCCGCCAGTCCCATTCTTCAATCAAAAACACACCCAGACTGCGCGTGTCGGAGGGCAGAATAAAAGCCTCCTCGCCGAGCGCTGAGAATTCACGGTCCTTCAATTGCAATCCAAAGGCACCGGACCAGCCGGCCAGGGTGGCGTGGGTGAATTCCAGCCGCCATTCGGACGCGTCGTTGTCAAACACGGTGCCCACTTCGTCGCCCTCAATCTCCGCGTGCTGATAATCCGAACGCGAAAAACCCAGTTTAAACTGTTTCAGCCAATTGTCAGAAAAGCGTTGTAATACCTTGAAATCAAATACTTTTTTATCCAGGTCAATGCGCACGGCTTCTTCTTCGTGTTCCTCGTGTTCATCGTCGTCGCCGTCGTCGTGCTCTTCTTCCCCGTGTGAGTGGCCTGGGATGCCGTAATTGCGGTCATAGCCCGACCAGGCAAAGCCCCAGTAGCCGTTCTCATGGTGCCGCGCGATGCCCAGCGAATAGCCCTGGCTGTCCACGTCGGTGTTTTCCACCAACCCTTGCGCGTGTTCTTCTTCGTGCTCATCGTCGTCATCGCCGTCGTCGTGCTCGGCCTCTTCCTGCGCGCGCAACTGCGCCGATTCGGCAAAGCCGGGAATCTCATAGTCATCGCTTTGCGAAGTGAAAAAGTCCGCGTGCGCCATCCAGCGGTCATTCAGCGGCACATCCAGCGTGCCCACCAGCGCGCGCTCCGAGAGTGTGCTGTCGGAAAGGCGGG
>JBNLBT010000024.1:0-36778 GCA_050303435.1 Marinicellaceae bacterium | reverse complement strand
GAGCAGAAAATAATAACTGTCGCTGGCCCCTTCAGCGGCGGTCAGATCGATCAGTGCTTGCGCCTGCCCGCTCAAAGGGTCGTCCACCAGCAGCCAGGTGAACAAAAGCAACAGCCATTGCGTCCAGAGTTCCAGCGTGTGCATGCAGAGGATCCGTTCTTGATTGGCCCCAAGTATAACGCATGTCCAGAGCGTCAAAAACTTGACCTGGGTGAAAAAATGGCCATCGGCGCGATGCTATGCTGCATCTACCGGCGCGCGACGGTCCTGATGTTGATTCAAACGGATCGGCGGGGCGCGACCGGTGGCTTAAACGCCCTGCGTGGGGTGGGTGTGCAAGCCAAAGGCGGTGCGGATGCGGGTGCGTCGGCGCCGGAAGACGAGCACAACCGAACGGAACAAGCGCATGAAAAAACCCCACATTCTGTATCAGAACGGGCAACACACCTGCCTGTGTTTCAGCGATCTGGTTGAAGGCCACGGCGTGCAGGCCAACCAGTTCATGATCATCAACAACAACCGGGCCATGCTGCTCGACCCGGGCGGCGATCTGACCTACATCCCGCTGACCCTGGCGATCGCGCAACACATCCGACTGGATCAGCTCAGTTACATCTTCGCCTCGCACCAGGACCCGGACATCATATCGGCGATCGACCGCTGGCTGATCAACACCAATGCACAGGTGTTGGTGTCTAAACTCTGGGGGCGTTTTCTGCCGCACCTGGTGTCGCGCCATTTCGACAAGCAGATTGGCCAGATCGCCGAGCGCATTCTGGAAGTCGACGACGCCGGTTCCACGGTGCAACTGGGCGAGGCTGAACTGCTGATCGTGCCGGCGCATTTTCTGCACTCGGTGGGCAACTTCCAGCTGTACGATCCGGTCAGCAAGATCCTTTTCTCCGGCGACATGGGCGCCTCCATGGTGGACGACACCAGCGATCCGTACGTGCGCGATTTCGCCGCCCACGTGCCGCGCATGGAAAAATTCCACCGCCGCTACATGTCCTGCGGCAAAGTGACGCGCCTGTGGGCCCGCATGGTGCGTGAGATGGACGTGCAGATGATCGTGCCGCAGCACGGCCAGGCCTTCAAGGGCCGGGCCATGATCGATGCGTTCCTCGATTGGGCGTCGGATCTGGAGTGCGGCACCGATTTACTGCACCAGGCACACTTCAAGGTGCCTGTAAGGAAAAAACTGCGCGCAGTGGAAGCGGTGGTCTGAATCCCAAGGCCGCAGAATCAAGGGTGATCAGCGGCGCGAATTCAACGGCTCAGGAACCGCGCAACACGTCGATTGATGTGCCTCACTCATCGGGCCGATTTTGCGTGGCCGCTCCATCGTGTGCGTGCGCGTCTTCCGGCCTCGGATGTTCGATCACCAGCACACGGTAACTGTGCGACAACAGCGCCACTTCAAACACACACAGCGTGCCCACCAGAGACCAGGTGATGACCCAGCCCAACACGTCATCGGGCGTCCGCTCGATGGCATGACCGATCAGCACCGGCAACACACCCAACAAGCCGAACAGCTGCAAGCCATAACCCCATGTGCGTTTCCAGGCGGCGTGCAAAGACATGAAACGGTCCACCGCGATGGCAGGAAAGACCAAAGAGACGCGGGACACAACGTAGACAAACAGCACCATGGCAGTCAATTTGAAAACAGGTTTCATGTCCTCAAGCGCTTGCAACTGCGTCAGCACGAACCCGCTGAGCAAGATCAGCAAAGTCAAACCCACGTACAGGACAATCGTGACGCCGATGTACAGACCGTCCCGGCCCTCAAAACGGAACACGGCTGACCAGGTGAATTGTCGCAGCAACACCGCGCGGTGCACGGCGATGGCAAATTTCACGGTGAAAACCAGCCCGACCAGTTGATACAGCAACTGTAGAAAAAAGAAACCGGAAATGCCTGAGAACCAGCGGTTCATACTGATCCAGACAGCCCCGTATTCCAGCGCCACACTCAGCAGCAGATACAATGCGGTCAACGGCAAAAAAAAACGCCAGTGCCTGTTGATCTCCGATAGCGCGCAACGAATCACATGCCCCACGGGCAAAACAGGTGGATTTTCCATAGACATCACAAACAGGCCAAAACCCGCAGTCTAACAGTTTTCAGCAGGCCTCGCCAGCCCGACAAACACGTCGCGCGCGGTCATGTCCGGTGCTGTTAATCCGCAGCGGTTGCGCCGCATTACTGCGTGCAGGGCAAACGCGTCGCTGCCAGCTTGTACTGCGGCGCCCAGTCCCCTGCGGCGTCGCGCCGGTAGCTGATGCGATGCCAGTGATCGGCGTCCTCCACGATAAATTCCGCCTTGAAGTCTTCCCGCGTCGGGTACACCTGCCACATGGTCAACACGCCGTCGCGCATTTCGGCGCGCAAATCCTGCACCTGTGCCGCGCCGGTGGCCACCCACATCATTTTCCACTGCGACGAAGCGGCGTCGTAAATGCGCACGTTGATGCCGCGCGGCGCCATCGGGTCGTGTGCCGGGTCCGGGTCATACCACTCGTCCACAATGGCCATGCCGCCGAGACCGTAATGGCCATTCCAGCGCGCCTTCGGCCCGGGGCGCGGCGGTGACCACTTGTCCACTTGCCAGATGTGCGAGGCGATGCTGAAATCGCCAATCAGAAATTCAAACTGGGCCAGTTCAGCCGCAGCCTGGGGGTGTGCCTGACCGTGGGCACACGGCGCGCCATCGATTGGCGCCTTGTCTGCGGCGGCAGCGAGGGCATGAACCGCACAGAGTCCGCAGAAGATCAGTGGCAACAATGTGTGTTTTTGCATGGCGTTTCCTGTTGAACGGTTGCACGCCATTCTGACAGCCATCGGGTTGAGACGCAAGGCTTCGCGGAAGATCGGGCTTCGACCATTCAATTATACCTTGCAATGCAAGGCTAACTGCAGTATGCTGTTTGCTATGTAATACAAGGTATAGTGTGTCGCCAAAATGAATGCAGACAATTTGAACGAAAAATGGGACGTGCAATTGCGCAAGGGCAGCCTCGAACTGGTCATCCTGGCGGTGCTCAAGGGACGCACATTGTATGGCCTTGAATTGCTGAAAACCCTGCACGGCCTGGAAACCATGCGCATCACCGAAGGCACATTGTACCCGCTGCTGGACCGCCTCAAACGCGACGGCCTGATCGCCGCGCAATGGGTGCAGGAAGGCGACACGCGACCGCGCAAATACTATCGGCTGAGCGATGAAGGCGCCGCCCGGCTGGATGCGCTGGCGGCGCGCTGGCGCCGCTCCGTCAGCGACATTGAACATTTATTGCAACACCCGGGCCCGCACGGGCTTGAGACTTGAGGAGATACAAATGTCCAATCGAGACGCGTTGCACGCGTACCTGAAATCACTGAATCAATACCTGTCGCGACTGCATCGGGACGACGCCGAAGAAGTCTTGCGCGAGATCGAAAGCCACGTGCACGACGCCCTGGAAGCCGGCGAGGCGAGTGGTCAGCCGGTCGCTGTGGACGCGATATTGGCCGGCTTCGGTTCACCGCGGGAACTGGCGGGGCAATACGTGGAACACGTGCTCAGTGGCGCACAGCCGCCGCAGGGCTTTCGTGCCATCGCGCGCATCCGTCAACAGGTGGGCCGCGGCCTGCGTGTGGGCATGGCGGTGTTCGGCTACGGCGTGGCCGGCCTGCTGCTGGCGCTGGGCGTGCTCAAACTGATGTTCCCCGACCGCGTGGGCCTGTGGACCGCCTCGCACGGCCACAGTGTGGTGATCGCCTTTGCCGACGGGCAATGGCCGCAAGCCAGTGAACTGCTGGGCGGCTGGCTGGCGCCGTTGAGCCTGCTGGCCAGTGTGGCCGTGTGGTTGCTCACGCACCGCGTTTTGAAATCGCTGAAAAACCACCGGAAAAACCCATGATGCGCCTGATTTTGCACAACCTGAAACATTTTTTCATCACCGCATTGATCCTGCTGGCTGCGGCGGTGGCTTTCGGCGTGTACATCGGCGCGGACGCGTACTACAACCAGAATTCACTGGCCTACAAAGTGGACGGCGAGGGCCCGCACATTTTTTATCGGCCCGACGGCCTCAGCGTGCAAACCATCCGCGGTCAACGGCCCGAAGGGTTTTACCTGGAAGAACGCCACGAAACGGGCGATCGGCCGTTTGCCGTGACGGCGCGATTTGCGCTGGAGTCTCAGGAATTCACCGTGCAGGTCAACCCCCGCATCGCCACACCACCGGCGGTGTACGATGACGGCGCGCCGATCCTGGCGCTGTCCGACATTGAAAGCGGCTTCAAGGCGTTCAGGGATTTTCTCATTGCGCACCAGGTGATCGACGCGCAACTGAACTGGCAATTTGGCACCGGCCATCTGGTGTTGCTGGGCGACTTCGTCGACCGCGGCGATTCGGTGACGCAGGTGTTGTGGTTGATCTATAAGCTGGAGCAGGACGCGCTGGCCGCCGACGGGCGGGTGCATTTCATTCTGGGCAATCACGAAATCAAAAACCTGCAGGGCAATTTTCAGAGCGCCTCGGAGAAATACTTCCACATCGCCGCCATGCTGGGCAAAAGTCAAATGCAGTTGTATGCAGACGATGCCTACATCGGTCGCTGGCTGGCCAGCAAGAATACGATTGAGCGCATCAACGGCCACCTGTTCACCCACGGCGGGGTGCACCCAAAGGTCGCAGATCTTAAAATGAGCTTGGAGGAAATCAACACGGCCATCCGCGCACACTACCGCCGACCGTACTTCACCCGCAAGGACCCTCAGACAACCGATCTGCTGATCTCAACCCGCACCGGACCGGCCTGGTATCGCGGCTATTTCAAGGACAATCTGTCCGTGCAGGATGTGGCGCAAGGGTTAGAGCCCTTTCACGCGCGCGCTGTGGTGGTTGGGCACACCCTGCAGTCCAAGGTCAAAAAACTGCACAACGGCCGGGTGTATGCCATCGATGTGAAACACCCCAAAGACTACGTCTCCAGCTTTCCGCCGCGACGCTCGGAAGGCCTGCTGATTGACAACGGCGAATACCTGCGGCTGCTGGACAACGGCGAGCGCGTGCCACTGTAACGGCTGGTTGATCTATCCTGAGGCATTGGCGGTGGGCACAGTGCCGCTGTTGCGGCAGGTGACCTGCGCAAGACCCAGATAAGCCGCAACGCCCCCCAGTCTGTTATCAAACACGTATGGTCCGTATTTGCCCATGGTCTGTGCGTTCCATTGAAACAACACGGCCCAGGGATCACTCGAACCGTAAGCGTGTGTGTCGTATTCAAACACCTGAAAACGAAAGCGCGCCACCGGTCGTTCGCCGCACCAGCCGATGTGCATGGGCACGAAATACCCCACCGCCAGCAACACACACAGCGCAACCACGGCTGACCACTTGATGAGCCTGAAAGATTTCATGATGGACCCCATTTCAGAATGCGCCTCGGCATATACTGCCCGGCCCAAGGAAAACCGGCCCTTGCCGCAAAGGCCACCCGGCGACTGCAGTTAAAAACTGCCCTCCTTCTCCACAACCAACACCCGCGCCTCACCGATGGGGTGTGCCACGTGCTCGGTGCCCAGCTGGGCAACGAAAATATCGCCCGCATTCAACACGGTCGAATTTTCTTCGCCCCGTTCCCGATAATGCATGCGCACCTGACCATCCAGGACCACAAAAACTTCTTCCCCGTCATTGACATGCCATTGATACGGCCGATCTGTCCAATGCAGTCGGGTGGTGATGCCATTCATTAAAGCGATGTCTTGCGCGCCCCAGGCACGCGTTGCGACAAATTCTTTACTGCGGATGATTTTCACACGCCCTCCTGTTTCAAAGAACCATCATTGCTCAAACCACGCCAGCGCATGCATGGTTATTTAAAGGATTCATGCCCTGGTCTCCGCGCCAAAGCCATTCAATGCTATGATGTCGATTTTAGCGGCAAGACGTTCACATGAGCAACGCGCAATCAACGCAATCGACAGACCCGTTACGCTCGCTGCACACCGTGTTTGGCTCAATAAAACCTCAACGCCAGTGAATTCAAGGCAACAGAACACACCATGCCCGAACTGCACGCAACCCCTGCAGGGACGCTATTGCACGCACTGCGGTGAGCAGAGATTCGAAGAGGGAGACCTGTCGTTGCGTGCCGTGGCCGCACAAGCGTTCACTTCAGCGACCGAACTGGACGGCCGTTTTCTGGGCAGCCTGAAACGCCTGGTCATGCGCCCGGGCCAGTTGACGCTGGATTACCTGAATGGCATCAGAAAACACCGCCTCGCGCCGTTTCAATTGCTGCTGCTGATCAACATCGCGTTTTTTCTGATGGCCGCTTACGTCGGTCATTCGGCCTTTACCACGCGGCTGGATTTCCACACCGGCGCCACCAATTTCATCCACCAGCCATTGGCCGCTGCGCTGGTCGATGACCGCCTGCGCAGCAGCGGCGAAACCCGCGCATCCTTTGCCCAACGCTTCAATGCACGGGTTGAGGTGCAGGCCAAATCCCTGGTGATGCTGATGGTGCCGTTGCTGGCGCTGCTGGTCTGGTTGTTGTTTCCCGCTCAGGCCAACCGATGGATTCGCAGCCTGATTTTTGCCACCCATCTGTTCGCCTTCATGCTGCTGGTGCAGACCTTCATCGCCCCGCCGCTGTCGGCGCTGATGAACTGGGCGGTGCAGCGCTTTGCCCTGCCGCTGGACGGCGGCGCGTTTGAGGTGATTTATTCATTGCTTTTGTTTGCCCTGTTCGGCGTGTACTTTTTCCTCGCCGCGCAGCGCGTTTATGGCCGCCACACCGCGCTGAATCTGGCACGCGTTTTGGCATTTCTCTTTGCCACCTACTGGATTTATCTGATTTACCGCATGGTGCTGTTTTTCACCGCGTTTTATTCACTTTAAATTCCCAGGTCCCAGCGGTACCTTCCCCTTGAACCACAGGCCAATCCATTGGCTTGCAACAGCGCTTTTCCGGGGCGATATTGTCAATTCATCGATTTTAATTCAAAAATTTTGTTGGGTTTTGCCGATTGACTACCCGAAGAAATTAATCAATCCAAACAAGAGGAACCCAGACATGTTAAAACGCACACCCATTTCGAAGTCATCATGGCCAGTCATCGCCGGACTGATTTGCGCACTTTTGATGAAGCAAAATTCAGCCTTTGCATTTGCCGGCATGATTCCTGGGGAAGGAGATTATGGTGCATGCGCTGATTACATCAGCACACCCAATCAATATTTCCGTCTGCCCACCGGTCAGGTGACTTTCCGGATCACGCAAAACTTCAGAGATCGGTACCCCGATGCATTTTCTCAATATCTGGTCGCAGACAGCGCGCGATTGATGTCGGATTTTTTGAACTCGCAGCGGTACAACTGGATCGACGACATTCAAGACCGTGAACATTATTTAAGACTGGACAAAGACTACACCATGTATGGACTGAAAGGCATTTTATTGCATGAATTTGGTCACGCCATGGGCCTGCAACACAACGACGGGTGTTATTACAACACCAATCAGTCAACCGGGAATCCCTGGCATTCAAATTTTGAACTGATCGGTGGCGGCAATGTGGCCGTCACGGAACCCAGCGGATTTGAAATCATGATGGGTGACCCCGTGGCCGATTTCCTTACGCCAGATGTGGATGTGTTTGATTTTATGACCCGCACATACCCCTTTCAATCCATTGATTTTGTTTACACCTCCAACAACAATCAAACCATACGCGTTGACTCCACTGACGCCGGCGCAAGGGGCGGTCAAACCACCATCACTGATGTGTCCTTGATTGATCCAGACGACAGCGACCAGGGCTGGGCCATTGAAAAAGCCAACATCTGGGTGGGCTATGATAATTTTATTCGGTACAACTATAAAAGCTGGTACATTGAAAACACTTCCGGCAAAGACATCATTCAAGTGACCTTGCGGCTCAATGGCACCAGCACCCGCAAGCCCTATGCTGAAACCTCACCTGATGAGTTCACACACCTGGGCATTGGCACAACATCGTCCCCTGAACAACAGATCTATTCATGGACCACACCGCCCGGCATGTCATGGCCAGCACCGGGCAGCGTGGTTGGTATCCCCGGCGGCAATCCAAACACTGAACCCCCACGCTTTGATCTTGAATTGGATGCCGATGACATCACCTTACAGGAAGCCCTGATGTGGGCCAATCCCAATGAAGCCTTTGAGATCGCCTTTCCGTCTTTTTACAGCATCAAAGCGTGGGAATTCACCCCAAACACCCCGCCCATCGAATTCGTGCCACCCCACGCAGCGGCCGCACTGCCATTGTCGGAATTCACCAGTGCACCCGATCACATCGAGTTGACGTCCTTGCCTGCTGCGCCCAACCCCAACCCCGGCCACGGCCCGCGCGGATTTAAACTGGCGATTCCTCAGGTCGATGGGGTGGTGTTTGAACGCATTGATGTACTGAAATTGTCCTGGGCGGATGCGGAAATTTTGATGCATCTGGCGCAAGATCAGCGCGCCTCCAGCATCGCCCGTCAATTTTATGATCGCGCGCGCGATGTAGAAGCCCTGTTGAGTCCGGACGGACACCACACAATCAATTCGCTGGGGTTCACCAAAGACATGGCCCTGTTCATCGATGACCCCAAGGCCGACCGTGAGCAACGCGTCCCCTTGTCCAAACAGTTTGATTTGGACCTGAGCGATCAGTACACCTATGCACTGCGGGTGGTTGTCTCATCACCTGCAGCGCGGGTGTATGCATTCTCTGTGCCTGAATTGGATCTCTATATGGGCAGCCGAAAAGCCCGTTGCGCCCTATACGGTGATCCCGAATCCTGCTGTCCGTATGAAATGGCCGATCCTGTGCGCATCGAGTTCAGCGGGTCAACAGAAGGTCTGTCCAGATCCAGTTGCATTGTTGGCAGCCCCCAGGGCGATGACATTGTATTGAACGGTCGCAAACCGCATGTGCTCGCCACTGGCGGTGGCGATGACAAAGTGCGTGTGGAGCGCAGTGAATCAAGCGTCCAGCTGGGTCAGGGCGACGATTATCTTGAAACACAGAACAATGTCAGTGCACACGTCGACGGTGGCCCGGGCAAAGACACCCTGATTGGGTCCGACCAGAATGATGACCTCAACGGCGGAGCCGGCAATGACATCCTCATCTCCGGCAAAGGGGATGATGTGCTCAGAGGCGGGCCCGGTGAAAATCACATTGAAGCCGGTCCAGGCAATGACACCATATACCCCGGCCGTGGCAAATCTTATGTGAATGCCGGGGCCGGTGATGACCGGGTCATCTATGCTCAAGTCTGTGAACTGGATTTTGGTGCCGAAATCAAGGGCGGCGCAGGCCATGATACCTTGGTGTTGCCAATGAAGCTGTCACAGGCCAAAGCCTTGGGATTGGTCATCGACGGCTTTGAACAGATCGTCGAAGAGGTCATTCGTGACTCGGTGATTCCCAACTGCGATTGAAGGAACCATGCGCTGAGTGCATTTAATTTGTTGTGCATTCACATGTGAATTGAAGCAATTCAATGCGAACCGGGTGTTCGTGTTGGGTTGCTTCATTGAATCAACGGCCTTGGTGACATCAGAATGGCATGCCCTTCAGATGCGTGCGAATCCAATCCCTGCAACGATGCGATCGTTGTATCGTCCAGTCAACATCCATTGGGCGCATCAACGTTGATTGATGCAGTCTGACTGCACATATCATGTACATCGGCCGATTTCCCTGATCGACCACATGGCGCTGTAATCACCGCGCAATATCTGCTGTGAGTGACTTGTCCGAACTGTCTGTCAGATTTGCTACTGGACAGGCCTTAAAACTGCACAAACAACGCAGAAAAAAGAAACACCATTCCCACGTGCCAGAGAAATGAAAACAGCGCCGTAAACACGCGACCGGACCATTGATTTCCCGAACTCATCGCATTCACTGCTGTGCGATTGAAGTGCAAGAACACCCACGTATTGAGCCCCACAATTGCACCGGCTGCTGTCAATGAGCCCCAGCCCGGCCAGTGCAAAATGCCATCCAGAACCGCCACAATGAACACAAATTCCATGCAACAGATCAATGGCCCGATCAACAACAATCCCCAAAAGAAGCGGTGCCAATCTGTGTGCGTGTGTGTTTCCATGTCTGCGCCCATCCCTGTGTTTTGAATCACCCGTCTGTACTTTGCACTGAGTGTGTATAAAAAAGACTGACCGGTGCACGCAATCAATGTTCCCAAAACGACCGACCAGACCATTGTCCTGTGCTGCAAGCATGCAGTACACTGGGCCCATGATCACCGCACTGGCCATCTCCAATTACCGTTCACTGCGCTCCGTGGTGATGCCACTGGGTGCGCTGAATCTGATCACCGGGCCGAATGGTTCGGGCAAAAGCAATTTGTATAAGGCCCTGCGCTTGCTGGCCGAAACCGCGCGTGGCGGTGTGATCGGGGCGTTGGCGCGGGAAGGCGGCTTGCCTTCGACGCTGTGGGCCGGGCCGGATAAAATCACCCGCAACATGCGTGATGGCGTGCACAAGGTGGAAGGCAGCGCGCACAAGAACGGGCGGGTCAAACTGGGTTTTGCCGGCGAGGATTTCGGCTACGCCATTTCGCTGGGCATGCCACCGCGTTTGAATTCGCTGTTCAACCTGGACCCTGAAGTCAAGCGTGAGGCCATCTGGAACGGTGAATTTTACCGCGCGGGGGCGGCGCTGGTGGAACGCGACGGGCCATTGCTCAAAATGCGCGATGGCCGCGCCTGGCGGGTGGTCACGCAACACGTGCCGGCGCAGGAAAGCCTGTTTGAACATGTGTCCACTGACTCACAGGCCGCCGAAGCCGTGCGCCTGGGGCAACGCATCCGCGGCTGGCGATTTTACGACCATTTCCGCTCCGACCACGACGCCCCGGCGCGCTGGCCACAGCTGGGCACGCGCACGCCGGTGCTGCACCCGGACGGCCGCGATTTGGTTGCGGCGCTGCAAACCATCCGCGAAATCGGCGACGCCGAAGCGCTGCAGCGCGCCATTGAGGACGCCTTTCCCGGTGGCCGGCTGGAAACCCGCGTGCACAGCGATGGCCGTTTTGAACTGCATTTCATCCAGCCCGGTCTGTTGCGTCCCTTATCGGCGCGTGAAGTGTCCGATGGCACGCTGCGCTATCTTTTATGGGTGGCCGCGCTGCTGACCCCGCGACCGCCCAGTCTGATGGTGCTCAACGAGCCGGAAACCAGCCTGCATCCCGAACTGTTGCCGGCCCTGGCGCGCTTGATTGGTCACGCCGCCACGCAGACCCAGGTCTGGGTGGTGTCACACGCCCGCCCCCTGATAGAACAGTTGAGCCAGCAGCCCGAATGCCTGCACACGCGTCTGGACAAATCTCTGGGAGAAACCCAAATCGGCGATCAGGACCTGCTCACCACACCGCACTGGCTGTGGCCGGATGGCACGAAGTGACCTGAAAGCCCCACCGTGGCCTGGTGTATGCATTGCCTGCCACGGCGCTGCAGACCTCGCAGACCTCTTTTTGACTGCTTGAAAGTCCACAGTTTCGCTCCATGACCACCCAATGACACACGCACCGATTGGCCCCATCCGTTGGGAGATTCATCGGTGTCAACGATCGCTGCTGTACAGCCCCTGGCAAATCCACTATGATGGGCCCTTGCATTCGCAGGCCGTGCCGGGACGCGGCGCCTGACGAGAGAACAGAGGGCGTTTTTCATGCGCGACTTCAATCGCCTCAAAGGCGATGTTTTTGGCGGCATCACCGCCGCAATTGTGGCACTGCCCCTCAGCCTGGCCTTTGGGGTTGCCAGCGGTCTGGGCGCTGCGGCGGGGCTGTATGGCGCCATGGTGCTGGGTTTCATCGCCGCACTGCTGGGCGGCACGCCGACGCAGATTTCCGGTCCGACCGGGCCGATCACCGTGGTGGTGGCCGCGGCGTTTGTGAGCCTGAACCATGATGTGCACTTGCTGGTGGGCGTGTTTTTGCTGGCCGCTGTGTTTCAACTGTCATTCGGGCTGTTGAATCTGGGGCGCTACATCAAATACATTCCTTACCCGGTGATTTCGGGTTTCATGAGCGGCATCGGTGCATTGATTGTCATCATTCAATTGAATCCGCTGCTCGGACACCCCAGCGAGTCATCCGCCGTGAGTGCCCTGGTCAGTCTGCCCGGGCAATTGCTGCAGGTCAATCCGCACGCACTGTTGATCGGCGGCCTGGCCTTGTTGATCATGCTGCTCACGCCAAAGCGCATCAACGCGGTGGTGCCGGCCCCATTGCTGGCTTTGCTGTGCTTAACCCCGCTGGCGGCCTACGCGCAGCTGGAGGTGCTCACCATCGGCGAGATCCCCACAACCTGGCCGCAATTGATTCGCCCGGATTTCAGCTGGAGTCTGCTGCAGGAAATGACCATGCTGGGCCTGACCGTGGCGCTGTTGGCATCGATTGACACCTTGTTGACCTCGGTGGTGGCCGATTCCATCACGCAAACCAGGCACAACGCCAAACGCGAATTGATTGGCCAGGGCATCGGCAATCTGTTGTGTGCCGGCATCGGCGCGATGCCGGGCGCCGGCGCCACCATGCGCACCGTGGTGAATGTGAAAAGCGGCGGCACCACGCGCCTCTCGGGGATCACGCACGCGCTGGTCCTGGTTTTGATTCTGCTGTTTTTTGCGCCCTTCGCTGCACAAATCCCCCTGCCGGTTTTGGCCGGGATTCTGATCAAGGTCGGCATGGACATTCTGGATTACCGCTTTCTCAGAAATGTGCGTCAAAGCCCGCGCAGCGATGCGCTGGTCATGGGGCTGGTGTTCTTCACCACCGTGCTGGTGGATCTGATGGTTGCGGTGGGGCTGGGCATTGTCGCAGCCAGTTTGCTGATTGTGTATAAAATCACCCGCAACACCACCGTCAGCGTGCAAACGGTGGACCCCACGGTGGAGCGCATCAATGCAGATGAAAAAATCAGCCGGGTGAAGATCAACGGCGCGCTGTTTTTTGGCTCAACACATGTGTTTGAAAGCGGCGTGGACTCCATTGAAGGCATCGACGCGCTGATCATTGATTTGCTGGACAGCCCGTTCATCGACGTCACCGCGATTTTCATGCTCAAGGACAGCATCGCGCGATTGCAGAAACGCAAGGTCCGGGTGCTTCTGGTGCTCAGCGACGCGCACCGGGCGATGCTGCTGAAAATGAACAAAACCGGTGTGTTCAACGCGGTGCAATTTTTCAACAATCTGGCCGACGCCTACGCCGCCGGCAAGCGCTGAAGTCATTAGCCAGACCGCTTTATCACCATTGCGCCTCTGCAATCCATGGCCGCAGCGACGTTCAGTCACCTTCAACCGACCAATAAAACATCGATGCTTTTTTCTTCAGAATGTTCAGTTTGAAACTGGCATCGCAGCGTTTTCCTGCCGCGGCATAACACACATGCAAAGGCAATAAATGCTCTTCGCGCGGATGACAAAAACGCGCATGCGCTGCGCCATCCCAATTGAGCAATTGTTGTTCACGCACGGCTTCCGATATGGTCCCATCGGAGACCACCGCATTCAGCCAGGCATCAAACGCCGCATTCTTCACGTCCGCGTTGTTGAAGTCGGCTTGATGAAAGGCGCGCATGTTGTGAAAGGAAAATCCCGAACCAATCACCAGCAGATTGTCCCACGCCACATGCCGCAGCGCCCGACCCATGGCCAGATGATCGGCCGCATCCAGGCTGTGCAGCAAAGACAGTTGCACACACGGAATGTCGGCTTCGGGGTACATGAGTTTCAAGGGCACAAATAGCCCGTGATCAAAACCCCGCCCGGCATCCAGTCGCGCCGTCACGCCATGCTCAGTCAGCGCCCGATGCACCTGTTGCGCCAGCGCCGGGGCACCGGGACAGGGGTATTCGATCGCGTAGGATTCAGGTGGAAATCCGCTGTAATCGTAAATCAGCCGGGGCTGCGCTCCGGCGGTCACGGTCGCAACGTCGTTTTCCCAATGCGCGCTGATGACCAGAATGGCGTCGGGTCGCGGGAGTTCAGCCGCTATCCGTTGCAATGTGGCCACCAGTTCCGTGTGGCCCGGATCCTGCAACAGCGGCAAAGGCCCACCGCCGTGTGACAGGTAAAGGATGTGGCGGTTGTTCATACAAGTCTCACGTGTTCATTGATTCCAATCCATATCCCCGACGCAAGACTTTGCGTCGGGGATCGCAGCCGTCATTGCTGGCTCAGAGCACGATCCAATGACAAGCGCCCACCGCCCTGAATGGCCAATGCCGCGGTGGCTGCCAGCAAGCTCAAGGCAAATTCATAGCCGTTGTTGCTCATGAACAGCCCGTGCTCGAAATGCACGGCAAAGATCGCCACCAACATGGTGACAGCGCTGAGCGCAGCGGCGGGTCGGGTCAGCAAGCCGACGATCAAAGCCAGTCCGCCAAAGAATTCCGCGCTGCCGGCCAACAGCGCCATCAGATAGCCCGGTTGCAAGCCGATGCTGGCCATCCATTGCCCGGTGCCGTCCAGGCCGTAGCCGCCAAACCAGCCAAACAGTTTCTGTGCGCCGTGTGCGGCCAGAATGATGCCCACTGGAATGCGCAAGACGGTGGCCGCCCAACCGGCGTCGCTGCGGGTGATTTTTTTCAAAAACGATTTCATGTGATTTCTCCAAATGTTTGATTCAGCCTGTACATCCAGGCTCTGTATGTGATTAAACACAGTGTATATTTGAATCAAATGCGAATAAAGTCGCCTGTTATTGGATTATTATCACCAATTCATTGATAATGGATGAGATTTTCGCAGACACGCGCCATGGATCGCATCGACGCTTTACAGGTTTTCATCGCTGTGGCCAGAGAAAGCGGCTTCAGCAAAGCCGCCGACAAACTGGGCCTGTCCAACCAGCTGGTCAGCAAATACGTGCAACAACTGGAAGCCGATCTGAAAGTGCGGCTGTTCAACCGAACCACACGCAAGGTCAGCCTCACCGAAGCCGGTGAACAGTGTTTCCAGCGCGCGGTGCAGATCCTCGAAGGCTTCACCGACATGCGCAATTCGGTCGATGAATTGCACCGCGAGGCGACCGGCCTATTGCGCATCAGCGCGCCGGTGACCTTCGCCACCAACCACCTTTCCGTGCTGCTGCGGGATTTCTGTCGGCAGCACCCGCAGGTGAACATTGACCTGCACCTGAACGACCGCACCGTGGATTTGCTCGAGGAAGGCTTTGATGTGGCCTTGCGCATCGGACACCTGAAAAGCTCCGCGCTGATCGCCAAACGCATTGCGCCGATTCGCCTGGTGTTCTGCGCGGCCCCGGACTACATCCGCACCCACGGTCCGCTGAATCACCCTGAAGACCTCATCCCCGATGATCACCTGAACTACAGCTACCTCAACCTGAACACCCTGAACACCGACTTGCACGGCCTGTACACACAACGCAAAAAAGCCCGCATCACCGCCAACAACGGCGAAATCCTCAAAGACCTGGCCGTGGCCGGCGCCGGCTACACCCTGCAACCCACCTTCATCGTCGGTGAAGCCATCCGCTCAGGCGCTTTGAACGTCATTCTCAAAGGCCATGAACCCGAACCCATGGGCCTTTACGCCCTCTACCCACACCGCCAACTGCTGGCCACAAAAGTCCGCGCCTTCATTGATTTTATCGAGAATTATTACGGCGAGACGCCGTATTGGGATGGGTGAGCCAGTCAATGCAGGCAGCCCTCTGAAAACCCTGGATATATCTGCTCGACACACCCCTTATAATTTGACCGTGAATTCCAGCGTCTGAGTGGCTTTTTGTTCGATCGCCTTGCCATATTTAATGGTGGGCAAAAACGCGGTGTTTCTGATCGCCTCCAATGCCGCCTCGTCAAACACATCGCTGGGATGATTCTCAATAACCCATGCGTCTGTGACGTCCCCTTCGGCTGAGATGACAAACCCAACTTTCACCCAACCTTCGATGGCCAAAGCCAGCGCCAATGGCGGGTATTCCGGTAAAACCGGTTCAATGGGCCTGGCAGCTCGCGTGATGCCTTGCGTGTGTGGATTTTGATTTTCGGCCTTTAGTCCAATGCTGAGTGATAAAGCAATGAACAAGGTGGTCCAATTCAATTTGAAGTGAATCTTGTTACGCACTGCATATTTCCTTTTGAACAGATGTAAAATTATACTCTTATTCCGCCCTATTGGCTGACAGTTGCATCAATCCAAGTTGGCAAGTCAGTTCCTATTGTTTCTGTTGCAATGCAGGCAAGCAATGCTCTGCAAATTTCATCACTCGACCTCAATGTTCTTCCAATTGATAAATATCCAATGAATCAACCAATGCGCAGATTGCCTGTTTTGCCAATCGAGCGATTGTGGGTATTCTTCCAGAGGTTCAGACCAGATAATTTCATTGTTAACTATTTTACGCTGGAAAGAATTGTTGATGATGTCTCCAAACCAGTATTTTTGGCAATGTTCAGGGAAATATTCACTTTTGTCCACACCACGGAATGCCATAGATATTTGAGCTTCTGCATTGGTTGTCAAAGGCCAATGTCCAAGCGGTTTTTTGGTTTCAATAAATCCATTTTGGTCTTGAATCTTCCAGATTTGTTTCACCAATCTGGCGAATCGACTTTTTTTATCCTTTTTAATTTGTTCACGAATGGCTCTCAATGAGGTGTTAAAACCACCGCCATTGTCAATCCATTCCTCGAACAAGACTTCAATCGGTTCCACGCATTTGAATGATTTAAAATACAATGTCATGTCCACTGGTTCAACGTCTTCGTCAGATTTTGCATGGCCGACGCCCGTGGAAATAAATATGATCAACCACGCGATCAACCCTTTGCGTCCGGCATGACCCGCTTTATAAATATTTTTCAGACTTTTTTTACACCCATTCATGGCTTTTCATTTATTTTATAGTGGCAGCAAATACTATCATTTTGACTCATTGCAGTACTATTTTTTTCGTGGCCCATCCAATATGTTCAATAATCAACTGGGACTTTATTTCATTGAAACCAATGATTGCGTCGCTTTATTGTGTTGATTTTTAATGGATCATTGGCTTGAATTGTTTGAATAACGCCCTTTTCTAGAACAGCAATAAAAAAGCCGGCAGGGCAGCCGGCTTTTTGTTTTTTGTCGGTGATCGACGGTCGCTTTTTAGCGTTTCAGCTTTTTCTTCAGGCGGGTGATGGCCTGGATTTGTGCGACGGCTTTGGCCAGGTCGGCCTGGACTTTGGCCAGGTCCTGCTTTTTGTGTTTCTGGTTGAGCAGGGCTTCGGCTTCTTCCTTGGCTTTGATGGCCGCGGCTTCGTCGATGTCGTTGGCGCGCAGCGCGGTGTCGGCAAGCACGGAGACCAGGTAGGGCTGGACTTCCAGCACGCCGCCGGAGACGTAGTAGTCTTTTTCGCTGCCATCGGCCATGTGCAGACGCACTTCACCGGGCTTGAGCTTGGTGATCAGCGGCGCGTGGCGCGGAGCGATGCCGAGTTCGCCGGCTTCACCGCTGGCGACCACCAGCGTGACTTCTCCGGAGAAGATCTGCTTTTCGGCGCTGACGATTTCACATTGGATGGTTGACATGGTGCTTACCTCTTAGGCCGCCTCTTTCATTTTCTTGGCGCGTTCCAGCACATCTTCAATGGTGCCGGCCATGTAGAAAGCCTGCTCCGGAATGTCGTCGTAGTCGCCTTCGACAATGCCTTTGAAGCCGCGGATGGTTTCGCTCAGCGACACGTAGGTGCCGGGCGAACCGGTGAACACTTCGGCCACGAAGAACGGCTGGGAGAAGAATTTCTCAACTTTACGCGCACGGTACACGGTCTGTTTGTCTTCTTCAGACAATTCGTCCATGCCCAGAATCGCGATGATGTCTTTCAGTTCTTTGTAGCGCTGCAGTGTGTTTTGCACCTTGCGGGCGGTCTGATAATGCTCTTCACCGACCTGCTGCGGGTCCAGCTGACGTGAAGTGGAATCCAGCGGATCCACGGCCGGGTAAATGCCCAGCTCGGCGATTGAACGCGACAACACCACGGTGGCGTCCAAGTGCGCAAAGGTGGTGGCCGGTGACGGGTCGGTCAAGTCGTCGGCCGGTACGTACACCGCCTGGATTGAAGTGATCGAACCTTTTTTGGTTGAGGTGATGCGCTCCTGCAATTTACCCATTTCCTCCGCCAGGGTCGGCTGGTAGCCCACCGCGGAAGGCATCCGGCCCAACAGCGCGGACACTTCGGTGCCAGCCAGTGTGTAACGGTAAATGTTGCCAATAAACATCAGCACGTCGCGGCCTTCGTCGCGGAAATACTCAGCGATGGTCAGACCGGTCAGGGCCACGCGCAGTCTGTTGCCGGGCGGCTCATTCATCTGGCCGTATACCAGCGACACTTTGTCCAATACGTTGGACTCTTTCATTTCGTAGTAGAAGTCATTCCCTTCACGGGTCCGCTCGCCCACGCCGGCAAACACGGAGTAGCCGGAGTGCTCGATGGCGATGTTGCGGATCAGTTCCATCATGTTCACGGTCTTGCCCACGCCGGCGCCGCCGAACAGGCCGACTTTACCGCCTTTGGCGAACGGGCACACCAGGTCGATCACCGTGATGCCGGTTTCCAGAATTTCAGTTGCTCGCGGCCTGTTCGTCGTAGGCCGGGGCGTCGCGGTGGATTTCCCAATGTTCTTCAGCGCCCACATCGCCTTTGCGGTCGATCGGATTGCCCAGCACATCCATGATGCGGCCGAGGGTTTTCTTGCCCACGGGCACGGAAATCGCCTTGCCGGTGTTGTCCACGTTCAGACCGCGTTTCAGGCCGTCGGTTGAACCCAGAGCAATGGTTCTGACCACGCCGTCGCCCAGCTGTTGCTGCACTTCCAGGGTGGTTTCGGTTTCCTTGATTTTCAATGCGTCGTACAGTTTCGGCACCGAGTCCCGGGGGAACTCAACGTCCACAACTGCGCCAATAATTTGTACAATGGTACCTGAACTCATTTTGCTCTCCTATACTGCGGCTGCACCGCCAACAATTTCTGAAATTTCTTGTGTAATGGCCGCTTGCCGTGCCTTGTTGTACACCAACTGCAATTCTTTGATCAAATCCGAAGCGTTGTCCGAGGCGCTCTTCATCGCCACCATGCGGGCGGCGTGTTCAGAGGCCAGGTTTTCCAGCACGCCCTGGTAAACCAGCGATTCGATGTAGCGGACCATCAGGTGATCCAGCACGTCGCGGGCTTCCGGTTCGTACAGGTAATCCCAGTGAGCGGACAGTTTTTCCTCGTCGTCGCCGGGCGCGATGGGCAGCAATTGCTCAACCGTTGGGCGCTGGGTCATGGTGTTGATGAAATCATTGAACGACAGGAACACGTGGTCGATTTCTCCGGCCGCGTAGGCATCCAGCATGACTTTGACCACACCGATCAGTTTCGCCAGTTCCGGCTGGTCACCGAGCGCACCGATGTTGGCCTTCAGGGACACGTCCACGCCGCGGAAAAACGAGCCGGCTTTGTTGCCGATGCTCACCACGTCGATTTTCGCGCCTTTGGCCTGCCAGTCCTTCATGTGCCCCACGGTGGTCTTGAACAGACCGGAGTTGAGGCCGCCGCACAGACCGCGGTCGGTGGAGATCACGATGTAGCCGACGCGGCCGGCGTTCTTCTGTTCCACCATGAACGGGTGCCGGTATTCCGGGTTGGCCTTGGACAAGTGACCGATGATTTGCCGGATCTTGCGGGTGTACGGCCGAGAGGCCTGCATTTGATCCTGCGCTTTCTTGATCTTGCTGGCGGAAACCATTTCCAAAGCGGTGGTCACCTTGCGGGTGGACTTGACGCTTTTGATTTTGGTTACAATTTCGCTGCCTACTGCCATAATTCGTTACCTGGTTGCGGTTCGCCGATGAATGATCACCAGCTGCCGGTTTTCTTGAACGATTCAACGCCTTCTTTGAGCTGCGCTTCAATTTCGTCGTTGAAATCACCGGACGCGTTCAACTCGTTCATGAACGACTCTTTGGTGTTGTTCATGTGGTCGATCAAACCGGCTTCAAAATCACCGATGCGGTTCAATTCCACGTCGTCCATGTGGCCGCGGTCGATGGCGTACAGTGACACGGCCATTTCCGCCACGCTCAACGGCGAGTATTGTTTCTGCTTCATCAGCTCGGTCACGCGTTGGCCGCGTTCCAGCTGACGCCGGGTGTTTTCGTCCAGATCCGAAGCGAACTGGGCGAACGCCGCCAGTTCACGGTACTGCGCCAGCGCCAGTCGCACGCCGCCGCCGAGTTTTTTGATCACTTTGGTCTGCGCCGCACCGCCCACACGCGACACCGACAGACCGGCGTCGATGGCCGGACGAATGCCCGAGTTGAACAGGTCGGTGCCCAGGAAGATCTGGCCGTCGGTGATCGAGATCACGTTGGTCGGCACGAAGGCGGACACGTCACCGGCCTGGGTTTCAATCACCGGCAATGCGGTCAGTGAACCGGTTTGGCCTTTGACTTTGCCGTCGGTGAAACGCTCCACGTAGTCGGCGTTGACCCGCGCTGCGCGTTCCAGCAAACGGGAGTGCAGGTAGAACACGTCGCCCGGATAGGCTTCACGGCCCGGCGGACGTTTCAACAGCAGCGACACCTGACGGTAGGCCCACGCCTGTTTGGTCAGATCGTCGTAAACAATCAGGGCGTCCTGGCCGCGGTCGCGGAAGTATTCGCCCATGGCGCAACCCGAGTACGGGGCAATGTATTGCATCGCGGCCGAATCCGAAGCAGTCGCCGCCACGATGATGGTGTGGTCCATGGCGCCTTCTTCTTCCAGTTTTCTCACCAGCGCGGCCACCGACGATCTTTTCTGACCGATGGCCACGTAAATGCAGATCATGTCCTTGCCTTTCTGGTTGATGATCGCGTCGATGGCCACGGCGGTTTTACCGGTCTGGCGGTCGCCGATGATCAATTCGCGTTGGCCGCGTCCGATCGGCACCATGGAGTCGATGGATTTCAAACCGGTTTGCACCGGCTGGTCAACCGATTTACGGTCGATCACGCCCGGGGCAATTTTTTCAATCGGAGAAGTCAGTTTGGTTTCAATCGGTCCGTTGCCGTCAATCGGCGTGCCCAGAGAATCCACCACGCGGCCGATCAGTTCCGGTCCAACCGGCACTTCCAGGATGCGGCCTGTGCATTTGGCTTTGTCGCCTTCGGAAACATCACCATAATCACCCAGGATCACCGCACCGACCGAATCCCGTTCCAGGTTCAGCGCCAGCGCAAAGGTGTCGTTGGGCAGTTCAATCATCTCGCCCTGCATCACGTCGGCCAGGCCGTGGATGCGCACGATGCCGTCCTGGGCACTGACCACAGTGCCTTCAGTGCGGGCTTCTGACTGCACTTTAAAATCTTTGATCCGATCTTTGATCAGTTCACTAATTTCCGATGGATTCAATGTCGTTTGCATTGCGATTCCTCATCTGTATTCAAAAGGCCAATGGACATCCGGCCTATATCGTTTTTAATTAAATAGTTCCGACTTCAGTCTTTCCACCTTGCCTTTCAGGGTGCCGTCGATGACCAGATCGCCGCAATGGATGCGCGCGCCGCCCAGCAGCGACTCATCCAGGTGCGTGCGCAGGCTGATTTTCTTGCCTGTGCGTTTTTCCAGCGCCGCAATCATGCGTTTCTGGTGATCGTCCGACAAAGACACGGCCGAATACACATCAACGGTCTGTTGCTGCGTATCCTGTTCCTTGAAAAACTCGAACAAGCCGGCAATTTCCGCCAGCAGCGGCAAACGGTCGTTGTCCGCCAGCAAGCGTATAAAATTGCGGTAATGCGCATCGCCGCCGTCGCCGGCGACCAGATTCACCAGTGCGTCGGTTGCGACGTCGGGCCGATGAAACAGGGCCTGCACGTCATCGCTTTGAGCCATGCCGCCGGCCACACGCAGTTCATTCGACCAGGCCTGCACCGTGCCGGTGTCTTTGGCGTGCTCGTAAGCCGCCTTGGCGTAGGGTCGAGCCAGTGTAATCAATTCACTCATGATCAGATCTCTTTAATCAGATCTTCCAGCAGTTCGTTGTGCACCGACGCGTCGACCTCTTTGGCCAGCAGGCGTTCGGTGCCGGCAACGGCCAGCATGGACACTTGTTTGCGCAGCTGTTCACGCGCGCGGTTGACTTCCTGATCGATCTCGGCCTTGGCCGCGTTCATCTGGCGTTCTTTTTCCGCCAGCGCATCGGCGCTTGCCTGATCCTTGAGTTTGCTGGCCAACTGATTGGCCTGCTCGCGAATCTGACTGGCCTGATCTTTGGCTTCAGAGACGATCTCTTCGGCTTTGGACTGGGCCTTGTTCAAGGCTTTTTCCGCTTTGTCACCCGCAGCCAGTCCGTCGGCGATTTTTTTCTCGCGTTCTTCAATGGCTCCCAGAATAACCGGCCAGATGTACTTCATGGTGAACCAAACGACGACCGCAAAGACCAGCATTTGGATGACCAGTGTCACATTGATGTTCATTCGTGTACTCCGCCTGAGTTAAAAAGGAAATTTAGCCTGTGATCGCACCCAGGAACGGATTGGCGAAAGTGAAGAACAGCGCGATACCCACACCGATCATGGCCACCGCATCCACCAGGCCCATCAACAGGAAGTATTTGCCTTGCAGCATCGGCGCCAGTTCAGGCTGTCTGGCCGTGGCTTCCAGCAGGCGACCGCCCAAAATACCCAGACCGATACCGGTACCGATCGCACTCAAACCCAGAATCAATGCCACAGCGATTGCTGTCATGCCTTGGATATCTGCAATTAAAGCCAAATTTTCCATCGTTTTCTCCGATTTAGATTTTTATATAAAAAGTGATTAATGCGATTCATGCACTTCATGTGACATGTTCAAATAAACAATGCTGAGCATCATGAAAATAAATGCCTGCAGCGTGATGATCAAGATGTGGAACAAGGCCCAGATCAGCGCCAGAATGAACTGGCTGATGGTCAGCACGCCACCGCCCACGCTGGTGAACGGATCGCTGACATGAAAGCCCAGGGTCAGCACCGCGATCAGAATAAAGATCAATTCGCCGGCGTACATGTTGCCGAACAGTCGCAGCCCGAGTGAAACCGGCTTTGCGATGGTTTCAACAATGTTCAGGAACAGGTTCGGAATCGCCAGAATGCTTTGCACCAGAAAATTCTTGCTTTCAAACGGGTGGGTCAACAGCTCACGCGCGTAGCCGGTCGGTTTTTTCACCGTGAAATTGTAGAAGAACACCAACAGCATCACACCGAAGGACAGACCGAAGGTGATGTTCAAATCGGTTGAGGGCACCACTTTCATGTATTCAATGCCGGCGAAATGGCCCAACCACGGCAGCAGATCGACCGGAATCAGGTCCATGAAATTCATCAGGAACACCCAGACAAAGATACTCAAGGCCAGCGGCGCAACCACTTTGCTGTTGCCGTGGAAAATGTCTCGCACCTGGTCATCAACGAACTTGATCACCATTTCGATCAGGCTTTGCGTTTTGCCCGGCACCCCTGAGGTGGCTTTTTTCGCCACGCGGCGGAAAAACCAGATGAACAGAAACGCGGTCAGCAGGGTGTAAAACACGCTGTCCACATTGACGGTCCAGAACCCCCCTTCATCCATGATCTGGGCTGTGTTGTTTTGCAAGTGGTGCTTGATGTAACCGCCAATTCCGCCTTCAGAACTGCTCATATGCTTTTCACCTAAACGCTGTAAACATGGCCACCCAGAATGAGAACAGGGTGGCAATAAATCCAATCAACAGGGGCAGGGCCAACAGGGTGTGGGATTTGTACACCGCGATGAACATCATCGCCACCGCCGCCAGTTTTAAAATCTCGCCTTTCAGCATGCGCCCAATCACACCGGGGTCGTTTTCCTGCACTGGCGCCGAAGGTCGCCCGAACACAACCCAGGCAAACACCAGTGAACCCAACACACTGATCAGGGTGCCCACCGCCGCCGCCAGGCCCGCTTCCGAGCCGCTGGTCAGCAGGTACGCCGCGGCCACTGCGACACCGATCAATGCTTGCCAGAGTGGGATTTTATAGACCGCTTTCTTGACGTCTTGAAAGGATGTGTTTGAGGCCATAATCGTTTGCGACTCCCATAAAAAAAACCGCACAAATCCGGTTTTTTCAGGCGCCTTTGTCAAAGGCGGGTGCATTATACGTGCAAAGCCCAGGCAAAGCAATGTTTAATGATGAATTTTCGGCGCGTTAGCCGGACCCGATCCGGGCCGCAGAAATAGTCACCCCGGCGCGCCGCTGGGCGGCGTCCGGGGTGACTGAATTGAAACGTTTTGACGCGCTATTTAGAAGATTCTGGTGCGCTTGCTGCCGCCGCCGCGACTTCTTCTTGAACGTCTTTTGCGCAAACGCGAACCGGCTTCCTGTTTTTTGATGGTTTCCCAATCTTCCATGCTGAAATCGGGGTCGCCACCGGTGTACACCACCCGGCTGCGGCAAAAATGCATGTAGTCATCCAGCATGTCTTCGATTTCGGCCGCGGTGTTGTCCACCACGATGCAATCGTCCAGGTAGCCGATGCCGGGAATGTCGTCCGGAATGACGTCGTCGTCGTCAATGAAATATTTGACCGCGGATTGAATCAGGCGGGATTCTTCCTCGCTGATGATCCACTTGGAATCGCCCAGCATTTTCAACATGATTTCCATGGTGTTGAGCTGTTCGACGATGAAACTGTCGTTGTCCTGCGATCGGGCGTGGGTTATTTTTTCCCTGGCTTCACCCAGATCTTCGGCAGTGATTTCGTGTCCATGATCCTCGATGAATTTCTGGAAATGATTTCTCACCTGTTCATCAATGTTCACTGAAATTGTCTTTACCATGATTTTTCTCTGTATCGAATGTTAAGTATATAGGTGTAGTATATCACTAACACACCTCCCCTGCCTGTGCCCCAGGTCACAAACACGGTATAATGGACCCATGTTGCATGCCGTGCGTCTTATTATACTGACTTTTCTCGCCAAAACCACGTTCGCGCAGACCGATTTGATGCAACAGGCGCATAAAACCGAACAGTGGCTGCTGGCACAACACCCGATGCTGCAAGTCCCGGCGTTTGAAGCGCACTGCCTTGATCTGATCCAACGGCTGGCACTGCCCGGTCTGAATCGCTGCCACGCGTTGCAAGCCGAATACGACAACGCCTGGGTGTTGGCCAATGGCCACGTGTACTTCACGCTCGGGCTGTTGCAGCAAATCCGCAACGACCACCAATTGGCCGCGGTGCTGGCACACGAAGCCGCGCACCACTTCCTGGACCACCACCGGCAGTTGCTGGAAAGGTTGCGCAAGCCGGGCTTTTTCTTTCCCAAAAAGCGCTTTGAAAAAATGCGCAGGGCACAGGAAAAAGACGCCGATGCGTGGGCCGAAACGCAACTGCTGGAACAAGGCATGCGGCCGGGGCAATTGATTTTTCTGCACGCCCGACTGGCCTCCGTGCCACGCAAAGGCCACACCCATCCACGCGGCTTGCATCGCGGCGGGCCGCCGGACGCCGATGAATTGAGTGACGCAGGCTGGCGCGCCGTGCTGGACGCGTTGGAGGCGACACAAAATGACCTTTAACCCAAGCCCGCGCGGCCGCTGTGTTTTACAATGACGCCATGAAACTCGACGCCCGCACCGTGCTCACCGCCCTGTTTGTGCTGCTCGCCCTGATCGGCGTGTTTATGGTGCTGGTGATCACCGAGAAATTGCTGGCCATCTGGTATTACCTGCAGCAATCGCCGTGGTGGGTGTGGTGGCTGTACGGCGGCGCGGTGATGCTCACCGCACTGGCCCTGACCTGGCTGTATTTAAAACTCACGCGACGCAAAAGCAAGCGCCCGGTCGCGGCCACTGAAATCATCGATGAATCGTCGCTGCGCACCGCCCTGAGTGAGCAGTCCGCGCGCGGGGTCGACACGCGCGCGGCGGAAAGCGAGCTGAAAGAACTGGACCGGCGGCGCTCGCAGGATCAATTTCACATCGCCCTGGTGGGGCTGTCCTCGACCGGCAAATCCTCACTGGTTCAGGCCCTGCTGCCGGCACAGAAAATCAGCACCGAAGTGTTGCACGGCACCACCCGGACCATCCACCGTCACAGCTACGGCGATTTGCTGCTGGTCGACGTGCCGGGCTTTGATCTCGCCGATGCAGCGGCCGAGGAAATGGCTGAACTGACGCGCGATGAAGCGCGCCGCGCGGACGTCGTGGTGTTCGTCACCACCGGCGATCTGCGGCGCGCCGAAACCGACCTGTACCGTTTGTTGCAACAACAGAACAAACCGCTGTTGATCGCGCTCAACAAACAGGATCAATACAGCGCCGATGAAATCGCCCAGATCCGCGCCGCCATCCAGGCCAAAACCGGTGAAACCACCCCAGTGGTGCCGATTCAGACCGGCGGCGCTGAAACTGTGATCACACAACACGCCGACGGCCGGGAGACACGGGACGTGGTGGCCCGTCCACCGGAAACCGCTGCGCTGGTGCGCGCCATTGAACGCGTGGTCGGACACGACCCGGACAGCCTGCGGCGCTACCGCGATGCCAGCGTGCTGATGCTGGCGCAGGAAAAACTCGACGCGGCGCGCAAACAACACAACTACGCGGCCGCTCAAGACGTCATTCAGAGCCATACCCACAAGGCCATCGTCGGCGCCATGGCGTCCATCGCGCCGGGCTCCGATCTGGTCATCCAGGGCGCAATCGGCACGCAGTTTGTCAAGGCCATCTGTGCGATATACAACATCCAGCCCAGCCAGATAGAGGTCGACCGCGTGCTTAAACTCACCGGCGGCAAATTGAAAACCGTCACTTCGCTGGTGCTGGCGGTGGCCGGCAACGCACTGAAGGCCTTTCCCGGACTCGGCACCGCCGCCGGTGGGCTGATGCACGCGGTGTCCTACGGCATGATATTCAACTCACTGGGCAAAGCGGTGCTGGAGTCGGTGTCCACCCGCGGCGAGTTGGACAGCGCTTTCACGCAACAGCAATTCGAGGAAAACCTGCTTGGACATCCAAAAGACCTGGCAAAAGATCTGGCGAAAATTGCGCTTCAGGTCCGACGCCAAAAGTCCACACACTGAAGCGTCGGACGGCGCAGCGCAGCCGACGCCTCAACAACAGGCCATCGACAGCCTGCAGGCGCTGCTGGGCGATGACAAAATACCCCTGGCGGTGCGCGATCAGCTCAAAGACCAGCACCGGCAGATCCAGGCGCTGATCGACAAGCTGGAAAACGACCGCATCCACATCGTTGCATTTGGCAAGGTCAGCGCCGGCAAATCCTCGCTGTTGAACGCGCTGATGGACGCCGGGCATTTTGCCGTCAGCCCGCTGCACGGCGAGACCAAGAACGTGGCCGGACAGGACTGGCAACAATACGACGCGCAATCGGTGGTGATGATTGACACGCCGGGGATTGACGAAAGCGGTGGGCAGTTGCGCGAAGAAATGGCGGTTGAGGCGGCCGCGCACGCGGACATCATTTTATTTGTGCTGGACGGCGACATCGGCCAGACCGAACTGGCGCACCTCAAAGCCGTGTGCCGGCCCAATAAACCGGTGTTGGTGGCCCTCAACAAAGCCGATCTGTACACCGCCGAGGAAACGCGCGCCTTGCTCGAATCGATCGCGGCAAAAACCAGCGGGCTGATCCGCCCGCAACACATCGTGGCCTGCAGCGCCGACCCCAATCCGCAAAAAATCATCCGCCTGGACGCCGACGGGCGTGAACAGGTGGAGCAGCGCACCCCGAACAAAGATGTGGCCGATCTGAAACAGGCGATCTGGGACGTGCTGGAAAGCGAGGGCAAAACACTGACCGCACTGAACGCCAGCCTGTTTGCCGGCGAAGTGTCCGAGTCGATGGCGCGCAAAATCACCGAAATTCGCCGCGGCGCGGCCAACAAAATCGTGCGCAGCTACGCCATCGCCAAAGGCCTGGGCGTGGCCTTCAATCCGATCCCGGTCACCGATCTGTTGCTGGCCGCCGGCATTGATGTGGCGATGATTCGCAAGTTGTCCTCTTTGTATGGCTTGCCGCTGGGTCGTTCTCAGGCCACCGGGCTGGCAGTCACCATCATGACCCAGTTGGCCGCCCTGATGGGCGCGGTGTGGGGCGTGAATCTGCTCTCCTCGGCGTTGAAAACCGTCAGCGCCGGCCTGTCCACCACCTTGACCGCCACCGCACAAGCCTCTCTGGCTTATTACGCCACCTACCTGGTCGGCAAAATCGCCGAGGAATACTTCATCCGCGGGCAGTCCTGGGGCGAACGCGGACCGAAAAAAGTGGCGCGTGAAATCCTTGACTCGCTGGATCGAAACTCAATTTTGCTGGAAGCGCGCGAGCAAATCCTCAAGGCGATGAAGAAGAAATAATTCAGTCCCGCCAGGCACGGATGGCCTCAATGTCGTCGTGTGAAAACCCCAGAGACCCCAGAAAATCCCGGTGCGCGCCCGGCGCCAGACGTTCAAACTCGATGTGCCAGCGACGCCGCGCGGCGCGATCCAGGCCGGAGGCCCGCAGCACCGCCACCCAGGTGTCCTGATCCAGCGCGCCGCTGTCAACACGCCCCGCACCGGTCAGTGCCGACAGCAACAAACGCTGTTGCGCCCGCAGCGCATTGATTTCACCGTTGATGGCTTGCACACGTCGCTTGAGGACGGCATTCACGGCGTTCAGGTCTTCGCCGGCATCCAGCACCCGGGCAATGTCCTGCAAGGACAAACCGGCCGCGCGGTGCTGCAGTATCTGCTCGAGCCGCTGCATTTGCGCCGGCCCGTACTGGCGATAGCCGGCCGCGCTGCGCGCGGCGGGTTTGAGCAGACCGATTTCTTCGTAATACAGCACGGTGCTGCGCGACAGCCCAAAGTGCTTGACCAGATGCCCGATGCCCCGCGTGTGTTTCATGCCTCCGCCCTGTGTCCGTGATCCAGTTCATATTGCATGAGCCGATGCAGCGCGTCAATGGTGGCCTTGAAATCGGCTTCCTCCAGACCCGCCAGGTGCGCCTCGCCGGCGTCGCTCAGCGCGGTGATCTGCTGGGTCCATTGCAGCCGCACCCTGTCGATGTCCAGTGCCTGCAGGCTCACCGTGTAATGCATCACCCGATCGGGGTGCGTGCGCACAAAACTCACGCATTCAGGTGCGCGGTGTTCACTGATCACCCACACGTCATCGCGGCCATCGAACCCAGCGGTCACAAACACCGCGCCTGGCTCGGCGAAACCGCTTTCGCTGTACACCATGTGACAGGCCCAGTGCGGCAGGTAATCGTATTCACGCACCGGACACAGCCGCACAAACACCCGCTCAATCGACGCGTTCACTTCGCCGCTGTGGCGCCACTGCAGCCGCGCGTGGTTGCGGATCGCATCCATCATGGTTTTCTCCCGATAAAACCCGCAGCTTAAACCCGCAGGCTGTGGTCAGGTCAAGACCTGTTGTGCATGAAACCACTTCTTGCTAAGATGAAACAAACTGTTCAAGGATACAATCATGCCATTCAAACTCTTGTTGGCCGTGCTGGGCACACTCGTTGCTGCGCAGGCGTGGCCGCTCCAATACCTGTCCATCAAAGAAGTGCGTGTCAAAAGCAAGCACTATGAATACCCGGCCACTGTGCTGGACACCGATCAAGCGAATCAACCCCTGACAAAAAACCTGATCACCTCACGAAAACGCAATGGCCTGTTCATGCTCACCGAAGACCGCACGTTGCTGTTGGCCTATGTGGGCAGCTCAAACAGTGATGAACCGGTCACAGCCAAAGTGTATGACAGCAAAAATTTGTCGCTGGTCAGTGAACTGAAGCTGTGGCAACCGTACATCACGCAACGCCAAACGGTGTGGCAAAGTTATTTGTTTCAACTGACCCGGGACAGCCGACACCTGTTGATTGCAAATCACTTTGACAAACAGGCGCATGTGCAGAAATTTAATCTGTTGACCGGCGAGAAGGTGTTCGACGTGGTGCTTGAGAAAAAAGAGCTGCATAAATTCCTGCTGTCACAGGACCACACGCGGGCGCTGTCTTTTGACCCGGTAGAAACGCGTGCACAGATCTGGCTGCACGATTTGGACAGCGGGCAAGTGCTGCAAAAAATCAACCACCCCAAGGGGCTGCCAGATGTGACGATGACGCGCGATTTTTTTCTCATTCAGGGCAAAACACGGGGCCCTGAAGGCAACAAAAGACATTCCGGCTGGATTCACCGGTTGAGCGACGGTCAGATGCTTGGGGAAATCCACAGCAGCCAACCGTTGGCCTTGACACAGGCTGAGCCCGATGGCGATTTGTTTGTGCTGTATGGCGACGCGCTGTCCTCCGGCCATACGGTGTTGGAGCGCGTGCACCGCGGTGGGGAACGCACTCGGCTGGCGCAATTTGAAGTGGACATGAAACCGCTGTATTTCGACGTCGACACAGGCCACATGCGCGCCATGGCCATGGGCAAGGATCAAGTCATCACTGTTGATCTGAATGATCCCAACACGCGCAGTGTCACCGAATCGCCCTTTGATGCCGATTTCGGGCTGATCAACCCCGCAGGCGACAAACTGTTCATCCGCGAACGCAGCGGGTCGGAAGTGGCGCTGATTGATCTCAGCAATGGTCAGCTCATCAAACGCAGCGGCACCGGCCGCGCAGGCGTGAAATTCGGCCAGGGTCTGTTGGCCGGACTGGGCATACTGACCGGCGCAGCCACCGGTTACTACTTCATCCCCATCAGCCTGTCCAACACCGCCATGATCACCGATCTCGGCGGCCGCCATTTATACGTTGTCAACAGCAAGACCAGCGACATCACCACCTTTGATGCCGACACCCNGGAAAACCGCCATTCAACCCCCATCGGCGGGGGCGCGGCCATGGCGGTTTTTCATCTCAATGAGGATGATCCTGTGTTTGCCATCTCGCGCGACCGGTTCACGCAATTTGATCCGCGCAGCGCGCAATCCATTCGTCAATTGGAAACCCGCAAGGTCCTGTTGCTTGACCCTGAGAACAACACCCTGATTCATCTGGATGACGACGAGACACTGAAGGTGATTTCCACCCGCGATGAAAAAACCCTTCGGCGCTTTGAAAACCTGCCCAGTGACTGGGTGTTTAATATCAACACGCCGCCGGAGACCTCAAATGATTGATGCCTTGAAAACGTCTCATCGGCGCACCCGCTGCCACGGACACAAGCGCATGTCCCTGAACACACGTCATCTCTTCGCGCTGTTTGCTGCCGGGCTGATGTGTTGTGCAATGACTGCCTCCGCACAAGACCGCCTGATCAGCTTGGACACCTACTACATCAAGGATCGCTACGAAAAATATCCACGGCATGTGTATGAATACCGTGCCAACCGCATTGATCCTGTCAGCATGCAAGTTAAAAACAGTGTGCTGGTGACAGAGAACCGCAAGAACACCGTTAAATTTGCGCCATCGGTGAAACACAATTACCTGTTTGCCTTGCACGAGAAAAGATTGAAATACAACCGCCTGAAAGCCTGGGACATGAATACGCTGTCTGCCATGTATGAGATTCAAATCCGGCCCTTGAGCACCACTCACATCAGCGATCGTCTGCCACCCGAACCCGACTACATCACCACGGACGCAAACGAGACCCGCTTGCTGATGCTGGCCAAGAAAGGCGCCATTCAATACCTTGAAATTTACAATCTGGCAGACGGCCGTTTGATCAAATCGATTCAATTGGGGCAGCGTGAATACACGGTTTTGAACACGCCTGTCAACGACCGGCTGGTGGTGTACAAATTTGTTCGTCAGGTCGGTCGTCTGTTGATCATCGACACGCGCAGCGGTGCGGTGCTGTCTGATCATAAAATGGCCGGCAATGAACCGGTATTCCAGGTTGACAACGCGCGTCTGCTGGTCACCACACAAAGCGAATCTCACAGCATCACGGATCATCATCTGAGTGTGTTTCGACTTCAGGATGGTGTGCAATTGACCGCGATGAACAGCAAAGATGAACTGGCTGCGCTGCTCATGGAGGACGGCTTGCCTGTCATCGCACAGAACATGAAAGACGCCGGACTGACCCGTGTCAGCCGGCTGGATGGGGATGGCACAATTCAGGCGCTTTTCGATGTGAATGAACCGCTGCGTGTTCAAAGCCTGCAGTCAAGCCTGGACGGGTCTTCTCTGTTCATTCTTGGCAAACAAGTTGTGCTGCAAGTCAACCCGGCCAACGGGGCGGTGATCACGCGTTCTGCCATTCCTTTCGTGGCCGCCGAATTTCTGGAAGCACCACAAGCCAATCGATGGCTTTTATTGGAGGACCGCGGTTCTGAAGTGGCCAGCATGGATGCCAGCACAGGGGCGCTGATAAATCGCAGCCGCACTGGCCGACCTGAAGCCAAAGTGGGCAACTTCTTTGGTCGCGCATTGAGCACCGTATTTTCTTTGTATTCTGGACTCTGGCTGAACATCAATTTTGCCATGGATAAGAACATTGCAGTCAACCGAAGCGGAGAGAGGGTGTTTGTTTTGAATGACCGCACCCGTGACATGACTTCGATGCGAGTGGATGACCTGAGTGACATAAAAATGCACTTTCTGGGCCGCGGCGATGGACTCTTATTGAATGATTTGGGCGATGATCGCGTGCGCGCCATGACGCAAGATGCATTCAGCATTTTTGATGCCGACAGCGGAGAATTGCTGATGCAAGTGAACCTGGAAAACCCGCTGCATCTGGACATGCAATCCCGTCGATTGTATGACCGCAGTGAAAAACAGGGGTTGCTGATTTATTCTTTGCAAACGGGAAAAATTATCCACCGCATTGCGACGCTGTATCCCAACCTGTTGTTGATGCCGGATCAGCAACTCCGCAGAGGTCTGCAGCCATGAAGCGCGCTTTTCTGTGCCTGCATTTCATGCTCGCCTTCGGCACCAGCCTGGCCGGCCAACACATCGTCATTGAAGACGTCAACCGCAACAACAAAGGCTATACTGCGCACCTGATTGACAGCGAAACAGGCGCCATCGTGCGCTCACGCACCTGGATGGAAAAAGTGCCACGCGACGGGCAGTTCATGTCCCTGGACAACGGCCGCAAGGTGTTGTTCTACATGCCCAGCAAAAAGAAGAAAAACCCCGGCGTTGCGCGCGTGTTTGACAGCATCGATCTGAATGAAACACTGCGCTTTGAAATGCATCGCCCCACGGCTCAGCTCATCGCCTCGTCGGGTCAGCAGTCCGCGGTGTTGCAAAGCCGGGATTTGCAGCGGCTCTTGGTTTCCGCACAACACGGTCGCACGCAGCATCTGGATGTGTTTGATTTGTCTTCCGGCGCGCGCCTGCACAGTCTGCCCATCTCGCGCAAGGACAATCGTATCCTGATCAGCGCCGATGAACAGCGCGCGGTGGCACACAACCACATCGGTGGACCCAAGCGCATCCAACTGCTGGATCTGACCCTGGGCAAATCCCTGCTGACGCACACGCCCACCCGGGACGATGTCACTGTGACGCTCGATCGTGCGCATTATTTCGTGCGCTGGGAACACAAAACCAACAGCATGCGCCGACAAACGCTGCAAATCCGTTTGCTGTCCAACGGTGATCTGGTGCAAACCATAGAAAGCGAAAACGACATCGCCGTGGCGCACAGCGAAGCCAGCGGCGAATCCTATCTGGTGTGGACTGAGATCGACTCTTTAAGGCGCTTGCACATTGCACGAGTGGACGCGCAGCACCAATTGCACACGCTGTACACCGGCGAACTGTCCATCCAGCGCCCCAGCCACGCCCATTTTGACGACGAACGGCAACGTCTGGTGGTGGTCAGTGGACAGAACAACCTGATACTGGATGTTGATGGCGACCGTGTTGTCACCGGAAAATCACCGTTTGATGCCGATTTCGGCCAGTCCATTGATGGCGGCGAACGCGTACTGATTCGCGAACAGACCGGATCCGAAGTGGCTTTGCTCGATGCATCCGACCTGTCACTGATCAAACGCCGAGGCAGCGGCCGCGGCTGGATCAAAATGACGCATTTGCTGACCTCCACGATCGGCGTCACCACCGGTCTGTTTCACGGCTATTTCTTTTTTGTTTACGCCGCCTCCAACACCGGCGTTGTGGTTGACGGTCATGAACGCCACATTTACGTGATCAACACCAAGACGCACGACGTGTCGGTGTTTAACAGTGAAGACCTGTCAGACCCGCAAATGCATGGCCTTGGTCGCAGCTATTTTCTGACCGTTTTTCAAGGCCACAAGGATGCGCCTGTGGTGGCCCTCAGCCAAAACAACGCCCTGTTGTTTGATCCGCGCTCTGGTGAAAAACTTGCGCGCATCAAATTACAAAAACCACTGCACGTCGATGCCCAAGGCGAATCGCTGTTCGATCAGTACAGGCGCGAGGTGCTCAGGGTGTACTCATTGCGTGACGGCCGTTTAACAGCTGAGTTCAAGGATCTGGATGCCTATGTGATTCTGGACGTGGAGCGCACGGTGGACGCCATCGAATTTTAACGGGTCGCCGCGGCCCCTGCAGCCTGCCCGGCCACTGGGCCCGCTGTGCTGCGGATCTTTGCACACGTCTTGCCAATATCCGTTAAAATACTTGGGAACCTTTATTCCTGAAGAGAAACCCCATGAACAAACTGATGTACACATTGCTGCTGCCGGCTTCGCTGGCGTTTTCCACGTCGGCGCTGACGCAGGCACAGGAAAAACCCGCCCTGTCTTTCAAAACCACCGAAGTGGGCTCCGGGCTGTACATG
This sequence comes from Marinicellaceae bacterium, assembly GCA_050303435.1. GTDB lineage: Bacteria > Pseudomonadota > Gammaproteobacteria > Xanthomonadales > Marinicellaceae > JBNLBT01. The sequence continues at coordinate 1,956 of JBNLBT010000024.1, read as the reverse complement.
CTGGAAGGCGTGAACGGTTTCACTGGCGGCAACCTGGGTTTGTCGGTGGGCGCCGATGGCGTGGTGCTGATTGACGATTCCATGCCGCCGGTGCTGGACATCATGCAGGCGGCGATCAAGGAGATCACCACCCGGCCCGTGGATTTCCTGATCAACACCCACGTGCACGGCGACCACACCGGCAACAACGCCCATTACGGCGAAGCCGGCGCACACATCGTGGCGCATGAAAATCTGCGCCAGCATCTGGTCGACAAAGGCGTGCAGACGGCCGAGGGCATGGCACCGGCGCCCGCCGCGGCGCTGCCGGTGATCACATTCTCCAAAGCCATGTCGTTTCACCTCAACGGCGATCAGGCCGAAGTGTTTCATGTCGCCAGGGCACACACCGACGGCGACGCGGTGATTCATTTTCATGACGCCAACGTGATCCACACCGGCGATGCGTTTTTTAACGGCCTTTTTCCGTTCATTGACCTGGATTCGGGCGGTTCAGTGAGCGGCTACATCGCTGCGCAGAAAGACATTCTGGAACGCGCCAATGACGCCACCCAGATCATCCCGGGTCACGGCCCCCTGGCCAGCAAAGCGGATCTGCAGGCCGCGGTGGACATGCTGACCGATGCGCGCAACCGCGTGCAGGTGCATCTGAGTGCCGGCAAAACAGAAGCCGAAATTCTTGCCGAGAATCCACTGGCCAAATACCACGACGACTGGAACTGGGGCTTCATCACCACGGAACGAATGACCAAAACACTGATCCGCGATCTGAGTGGGGAACCTCACGCCGAGGATCACAGCCACTAAAAAATCCGCCGAGGCACGCGGTCGCATCCGCGTGCCTCGGCGACCACTTGAGGAGACGATGCGATGCTGACAAGTGTGCATTTCGATGGCCAGCGCTATCGGCTGGACGAATCCCGTCAATGGCCTGAACAGGTGCCTGAAAAAGGCTGGCTGTGGCTGGATTGGGAGGGCGAGGTTGGCCCCGAGTTGTTGCGCACCATGGACGCGCTGGGCTTGCGGCACGGCGGCGACTGGTTGGCGCGCAATGAAAAAATCCCGGCCAAGTACCTGCACGAAAACGAATTGCACTGGCTGGTGATTCGCGGTCTGGACGCGCACAGCGACGATCTGGATTTTGACATCATCCGCATCGGCATGCTGTTCAATGAACAGGTCCTGCTGACCATCCACGAAGCGCAATCGGTGAGCATTGAATCCATGCGCGCCGCGGTGCTCTCGGCCGATCCGCCCAATCCACGCAACACACTGGAAATCACCCTGGGCATTTCACGCCGCGTGTTTGACCGCTACCTGCCGATCCTCACCGACCTGGAAACCGAGCTGGATTCGCTGTCAGAGGACATGCCGAATAAAAGCGACGACGCGGTGATCAACGACATCACCAATTACCGCATCCGCCTCAAGCGGCTGCGCCGCTACGCCACTTATCACGCCACCGCCTATCAAAATCTGGCCAACGACGAACATTTGCACATGACGCCGTACGCCCAGACCCGGCTGACCATGGTGCGCGAATCACTGGAACGCCAGCAATCCTTAAGTCAGATGTTTTACGACGACTGCAGCGATCTGATCGACGGCCACATCTCGATGGCCTCGCACCGGCTCAACCAGATCATGAAGATCCTCACCATGTTCACGGTGTTGTTTGTGCCCTTGAGTTTCATCGCCGGCGTGTACGGCATGAACTTTGCCCACATGCCTGAATTGCAATGGCGCGGCGCCTATTTCGTGGTGCTCGGCGTGATGGCCAGCGTGATGTTCGGCGGCTTGCTGTGGTTCAAACACAAGAAATGGTTTTAAATGTTGTGATGAAATGCATGGCACAATGACCCTGAATGCCACCGATGTGATGATTCAAAACAGTCCAAGACCGTTTGTCATGTATTGATCAATCTCTGTTGAAATTTGAATTGACACATGCATCAC
>JBNLBT010000023.1:0-38548 GCA_050303435.1 Marinicellaceae bacterium | reverse complement strand
TTGACCCAAGGCATCGGCCAGCGTGCTCATGCCCGGTTGCGGCGTGTCCAGCAACAAATCCACCGCTGTGCCAAACGCATCCAACTGCTGCATCACCGTGCCGTCGCCGGCGTAAATTTGCGTGTACTGCGCGTTGCCTTCGGGTTTGACAATGGCGCTCAACAGGGGACCGTGCGTCGTGCCCAGGTCGTATTGATATTGGGTGATGGCCCCGACAGCGTCGGTGTACTGAGTCAACACGCCATTGCTGTAGGCAAAACTCCAGTTGCGTGCGCCGTCGCTCAGACCACTCAGCAATCCACCCGTGTAACTGAACTGTAAGGTTCGGCCCAGACCGTCCGTGATGCTGTTGATGGTGCGCGAGCCGCCAACGAACAACAGGTATTCAATCGTCAGGCGGTTGCCATTGCGGTCTTCGATAGACTCCAGCCGGCCGAAGGACAGATTCTGCGGGTTCACCGCATTGAATTCAAACACCCGGTCGATGCGCGGGTCCAGCAGGCGAAACGCGCTGCCGGCCTGTTTCAGCTGAAACGGAACCGTTAAAGGTCCGGCCAGTTGCCATTCTCCGCTGGTGTTGTCCAGGGCAAAACTCAGGACCTGTCCGGCGTAGTAGACGATCTCAATGCGTTCGGGGTCCGGTTGCGTCAGTTGCAGCTCAAAATCATGCACCCAATTGGGCCCCAGCGGGCTGTTGACGCGGCCGTCGTCCTGCAGGAAGGCCGCGTAACGGCGCACAAAATTCAGTGACAGCGGACCGCCCAGATCCAGATCTTCGATGGGCCCGGTGTAAAATTCGCCGGTGGCCACATTGACCGGATCCAGATCGCCCTCGCCCTGGTTGTTGGCGTCGCTCTTTTCATCCATTCCGTTGGATGCACCGCAGTCATTCAACGCGCCCTGGGTGATCGGAAACGGCAGCAATTTGAAATCAAACCCCGGGTACAGCGATCGGTCCGGGCAGCTCTGCAGAGAATCCCTCACCGCTCGCCCGTTGCCATATTCATTGCCGCTCTGATCGCTCAATGCATTCAAATCAAGAACTTCACTGAGCAGGTATCCAACCGCATCAAATTCCACGTCTTTGAGTTCGGCCTGCAGCGTCCCCATTGGTGGCGGTTCATCCAAATGATACAGGCCCACCAGAAATAATTCATTCTGAGTGGTGGGAAATACACCGGCCAACAGACTGGCGGCCGCGTAGCCATTGGCATTCACTGGCACAGCGTCCAGATCCGCAGACGCAATGGATGTGAACTGAAAGCCGAATTCCGACTTGAAGACCACCATCGACACGCCATCCAGGCTGTTTTCCCGGGTGTACACTTCGATGTTTTGTGTGGTGTCTGTGATGATATTGTTGATGACATTCAGTTCATTGACAAAAAACGCCCGATTCCCCGTGCCACAAGACTTCACGGCGCTGAAAGACCCCGCGTTGCTGAGCGGCGGTTTTTCGCCGTTGAACCAGGCCACCGATTTGAACTGTTTCAATTCCGCCGCCGCTTCCGAAGGGTCGCCGAGAATGGATTGTAGCGCCGGTGAAGCGGTCTGGCCTGTTGTTGCGATGGTGGTTGAATCCATCACCAGATTCAGCGGATCGCGCAGCTCCAGGCCCAGCACAATCGGCTGACCGGCCTGGATGAACGGCAAATCCAGTGTCAGGGTGATCAGTCCGTTGGCATCGGCGGTGCCGCTCAGCGGCAGGTTCACACGCTCGTCGCCGGCGTTGTCAATCACCCGCAGATTGTGCCCGCTCAAATCCACCGCAGCGTCCGACGCGTGCAACTCGATCTGCACCTGTTGCGTGCCCCCGCCCTGCGACTCGTCCGGGCACAGTTCATTGACGCGCAACTGCAGCGGCACATCCTCAACGAAGCGGATCTGGTCAAACGACTCCACTCCGGGGTTGTTGAAATCACGCCCCGGCCGGTGCTGCAACACCACCACGCCGTTGACCGTGCTGATTTGCTGCCAGTTCAGAAAATTTGCCAGATCGATCGCATCGAACACCACCTGTGTGGGGTTTTGCAGATCGCCGTAAAAAAACGGCCCGAGCACTTCCGGGTGCGGCAGCGTGGGGCGCTGAAACGGTGGCAGAAACCCAATCGCCTGTGAGGTGATGTAAAACTTGTCGGCTTCATTGCTGCCCAGCGACACCGCCTCTGCGCGCAGGGCCACATCGCCGCTGAAGTGCACTTCGCGCAGATCACTGAACGGCGCCTGCACCGAGTCGTCCGCATCGATCAGCACCCAGCCACGGTCGCCTTGCGGCAAATGCTGCAAACACAATCCGCGCCCCTGCAGGGTGTTCAGCGGCACGCCCTGACAGTCGGCGATGGTCTGTGCCCACAGCGTTGGACACAGCAACAGCGCGGCCAGGCCGCACGCCAACGCAGAGAATGAACTGACTGCGCGAAAAATCGGCTGCTTGCGGGTGAATCGAATCATGTCGGTTGCGCTCCATCTGTGCACGGCCGGCGGCCGCTGTTGGTTGTTCACTGCTCTGATTACGCATCAGCCGGAGCATCGGTTCACCGCAGGGTAAAAAAATTCGGATGAAAAAAATTTTTGCTGTGCCGATGAACCACCCGTCGCGCTGGCGCGTATCTAAGGGCGAGTGTTGCACCGCCCGCTGAACGGGTGAAAGCCGGTCTCGTGGAGCGGCTGCAACGCCCGCCTTTTTGAACCGGAATTCACATGAGAACACTTGCTCCCAAGATTTACCTGACGCTGAGCCTTTGGTCCCTGTCGGTCGCAGCCGCACCACAGGATGTCACCTACAGCTACGATTCGCTCGGCCGACTGGCCAGCGCCACCTACGCACAGGGCGTGCAGATCACTTACAGCTACGACGCCAATGGCAACCGCACCCAGCGCATCATCCAGGCGGCCACCGACAGTCTGCTGGGCTTCGCTGCAGCGGCCGCCGGTTACAGTGAAAGTGCCGGCACCGTGAACATCGCGGTGCAACGCACCGGCGCATTGAGCGGCGCGGTGTCGGTGGACTACCAGGCGGTGAATGGGACGGCCATCAACGGCGTGGATTTCATCGTCATCGACGGCGTCCTGAATTGGCCGGACGGCGATGGCAGCGACCGTTTCATTGCTGTGCAAATCATTGACGATGACCTGCCTGAAGGCCCGGAAAGCTGGCAACTGCAATTGAGCAATCCACAAGGCACGGCACAGCTCGGTTCACCAAACCTCGCGGTGATCTCCCTGCTGGACAATGACGACGTGATTTTTCTGAATGGATTTGAAGCCCCGTGAGACGCTCACAGGCGATGGAATGAAGGCCAGTGAAAAGCACACCGACATCTGCCCAGCTGACCCCAAGCCACGCGAGACACTCATCGTCACACTGGACAATCAGACACAAATCAACCATACTCTTTAACAATGAACAGCAGCATGCGCACGCGTTTATGATCAGTTCACCCAGCAAAGAATACAACATTGATCACACGCTGATCAAAGCCATTTGCGGCGGTGACGAGCGGGCTCTGGGCAGTCTGTATGAACGTCACATCGACAAAATGCTCGGTTTTGCCCGCATGATTCTCGGCAATCAATCCGACGCTGAAGACGTGATTCACGACGTATTCATGGAAATCTGGCACAAAGCCGCCAGCTACGACGCCAGCCGCGGCTCCATCAAAGCCTGGTTGATGTTGCGCGTCAGAAGCCGCTCACTGGACCGTTTGCGCTCACTGAAAACCCAGCAAAAATATGCCCGGACGGTGCACGCTGAAAGTGACAATGAAGCAGCAAACGACGCCTTGCTGGACCATCTGGGCGATTTCTCACAATTGCACCGCAGCCTGAATCACCTGACTGAAAAACAGCGCAACGTGATTCACCTGAGTTTTTTCAAGGGCTTGAGTTGCGCTGAAATTGCGCGCCAGTGCGGCATTCCACTGGGCACGGTGAAAACCCGCATGATGGCCGCCATGGGTAAATTGCGCGCCTTCATGGGCCGCTCTTAACAACACGATGAAACACCGCGATGGATGAAGCCGAACACAGCAAACTGATTGAGTACCTCCTGGGACACGCCCGTGCGGAGGACGACGCCGAGCTCTCGCGTCTGCTGACGCAGCCCGACGCGGATGAAAAACTCAGTGCGCTCAGCGACACGTTGGCACAACTGGCCTCGGATGCGCCGGCTTGTCAACCCTCATCGGCACTCAAGGCGCGCATCCTTTCGGGTATATCAGGCGCCAGCGAAAACCGTTACCAGGGACATTTACAGCGTCTGATGCGTTTTTTTGATTTGCCCGCCAAACCTGCACAGTCGCTGCTGAACAGCGTCGGCCGCCTGCAACAGGCTGAATGGGCCCGGACCTTTGTGCCCGGCGCCTGGTTTCAGGACCTGATCGGTGGCGCGGCCTGCGCCGACATGCACTGCGGACTGATTCACCTTGAACCGGGCACCCAAGTGCCGGCACACCGGCATCGGGGCAATGAATGGATGTACGTCATTCAGGGCGGCGTGAAAACCAGCGACGGTGAATACCTGACGGTGGGCGATGTGTTGCTCAGCAGACCCGACACCGATCACAGTTTATCGGCCGACGCAGACATCGGCTGTGACTTTGCCGTCAAGGTGATCGATGGGGTCGACTGGTTGCAATCCTAAACCCGGCATCGTTTGGTCCACCGCAGCGAACGCTCAGGTCAATTGACGTTTGTATTTGCGGCACTTGAGACGACTGAATTCATTTTCTGACTTGCGCCGCTCACGTTTCCATTCTTCCATCAGTGCTGCGTCCCCGCCGCGTCGGCGCAAGCGGTTGTAGCGTTCAATGCGATCTTTGTGCTTTTGACAGGTTTTCACCGCGTCCGCTGAAACCGGTGGTGAGTGCATCAAAGTCGCAACGGTCACCAGCAGGGCCAATGCAAGGAATGCAAATCGAGTGGGCATATTGAATCGATGAAATGGATGTATAGCCCAGTTTACTTTTGCGCCGCGCCCTTGTCAACCACTGACCACTTAAAACGCGTCAAACCCGTGGGCAAACAACACATCGGTTTCTCCCGCCTGCGCTTCCACCGCGCCGCTGTCAGGCATCGCATCGCGCGGCATCAGCCGTTGATCCTGATTCAGGCCGGGGATCACCAGCGCGTTGCCGATCGCGGGTGAAAACACATGCACCAGTGCATGGGTCTGGGTGGGCCCGCCGTTGTCCGCCAGGCTGGCGTCCAATAAATTGTATTGCGATTGCGTTGTGAGGTCGTTTTGCCCGGCACCGAATCCGCAGCTGTTGCCCGGCGTTTCAATGTTGCCGCCGAGCGAAGCGATGGGCACACCGGGCGCGGCGCTGCACGCCCCGTCGATGACGCTGTTGAGGAAAGACAGCGATTCCACGTTGCCGTCAACAGACACATCGACGCCGCCGGCGCCGTTGTTGTGCGCGGTCACATGGATCAGTTCCACTGCCCCGGTGTCCACAAACAGGGCACCGCCCTGAGCGGCGCGGTTGCTGCTGATCGTGGTGTTGATCAATTCGGCGCGATTGGACACGGACAGACCACCACCCAAACCGCCGCTGACGTTCAGTGCCACCAGCGAATTCATCAGCCGCAAAGTGTTCTCACTGCGCGACATGCAGATCGCGCCACCGCACTGAGTGCCATTGGTCACCGGCGTCAGCGCGCGGTTGTCCCAAAACGTGCTGTTGCGCACCTCGACGTCCACGGTGCCGTTGCTGTACAGGGCACCGCCAAGACCGGCGTGGTTGTTGCTCAGGCCGCTGTGCTCAATCAGCGCAAGCACCGGCAATTGCGCTTCACTGGACAACAACAGCGCACCGCCGCCCAGGGCGCTGTTGTCTATGAACAGTGAATCGGTGAGGTGCAGCACCGGAGCAACGCCGAGGGATTGCAAACGCTGCATCAACAGGGCGCCGCCGCCGACCTGTGCCTGATTGTCGATGAATTGGGTGCCTTGAACCACCGCCAGACTGTCAAACAGATGCACGGCACCGCCGGACTGGTCGGCGTGGTTGCCGGTGAACGCCGCCTCGACGATGTCCACTGTGGCAAAACGCGCACTGATCGCACCGCCGTCGCGCGCAAACCCCTGATCCAGAAACGCCCGATCCAGATGCAGCGTGGCTTCGGTGACGCGCACCAGCCCACCGTCCAGATTGATGTTGCCACCCAGACTCAGGGCCAAACTCTGCAGGGTCAAATCCGCGCCGGTGATGACATCGAAGAGGCGATCATCCAGGGCGAAACCTGTGATCAGGGTGAAATCCGTGCCGCCGGGCATCGGCAAGACCCCTTCAACACGCAACTCATCGGTGACGTCGAGATCACCGAGCAAGGCGGTGTTGTCAATGCCCTGGAGGTTTAGGGTGTAGGTTTCCGCCGCCAGCAGCACGCGGTCCGGCCCGGGATTGAGATTGCTCTGCAACACCGCCTCACGCAAGGAACAGTCGACCACCTGACAGCCGTCCGGTGTCGGATCGTCGCTGCGTGTGACCACCCAGTCCGCCGCGCTTGCACATTCAATTTGCAATAAAAACAACAGCCACATCCAACGCATCATCGGCCCCTATTCACGTTTCAAAACCATGTAAAAAAATCACATCAATCTCTCCCGGCTGCACTTCATAGGCACCGGAATCGGGCGCCGCATCGCGCGGCAGGTGGCGCTGATCCAGCGGCGTGTCCGGCCACGGCAGGGCGTTGTTCAAAGCCGCACTTGACCAGTCATCGATGCGGTGTGTCAAAGTCGGACCGCCGTTGTCCTGCAGGATGGCATCCAACAGTCCGACCGCAGCCACTGCAGTGCGGTCGTTGGCACCCGCACCAAAACCACAGGCGTTGCCCGGTGATTCGATGTTGCCTCCGAGTGACAGCGTGGGCGCCCCGCCAACCACCCCACAGGAAGCCAGCAGCACGCTGTTCAGCGAGGTCACCGATGCATTCAAACCCACAAAGACATCCACACCTGCGCTGCTTTGGTTGTGTGCAATGGTGGCGTGCACCCAAGTCAATTCAGCGCCCACAGCCCACACTGCACCGCCCTGCGGCGCCGTGTTGCCGCTGACCGTTGTGTTGCTCAGATCGGCGCGATCAAAAAGCGCCAGTGCGCCACCGTCATCGGCCGCCGTGTTGTTGTACAGCAAGCTGTTGAACAGCAACAGTTCGGTCCGGCCATCGGCCGCCAGCACATCGCCGGAGTACACCGCCCCACCACGCGCGCCGCCATCCGGATCGAAAGCCAGGTTGTCGCGCAGGGTCACATCGCTCAACTGCAAACGCGCGTTGACATGATGAATGGCACCGCCGCTGGCCGCTTCGTTGCCGCGCCAGTCACCGCCATCAATGTGCACGCTGTGCCTCGCCGGGTTGACCACGGAAGCACCGCTGTCCAGCGCCAGACCGCCGCCGCGCTCGGCGCTGTTGCCCGACACATCAAGTGACTGCAACAGCAGGGCGTTCTCTCCCTCGGGGTTGTCAAACTGCCGCCAGCTGATCGCCCCGCCGGCACCGCTCGCCTGATTTTCTGAAAAACGCGCATGACTGAACCAGCCGCTGCCACCGATGCCGGCCACGCCACCGCCGTCGCCGATTTCGGCGAAGTTGATGGCAAACTGGCCGTAGGCCATGTACACGGCGCTGTCCTGCGCGTAAATGCCGGCGCCGTTGCGCGCGCGGTTGCCGATGAAATGCACGTTCAACAGGTCCAGAGTCGCGTTGCGCGCACGCACGCCACCGCCGTCGCCCGTCTGCAGATCCGCGTTGTGAATCAACAGGTTTTCCAGCCGCAGACTCACCCCGTTGTGCACATCGAAGACCCGGTCATCGAAGCCGGCGCCATCGATGGCCGTGATCATCAGCGGCACCAGGGTCACGAATTGACCGGCCACCACAAGGTCATCCAACACGTCCAGATCGCCGAACAAACCGACGTCGTCGCGGCCGTAGCGCTGCAGTGAAATTTCAATCAGCGGAATTTCGATGCGGTCTTTCCCGGCCAGCGCATTGGCCGCCAGCACCGCTTCTCGCAAGGTGCAGTCAAACGGCTGACAGCCGTCGGGCACGGCGGCATCGTCGCTGCGGGTGACCTGAAACACCGCCGCCTGCAACGGCGGAGCCAGCAACAGCAGCAACACTGCGAGCAGAAAAACACGCCAGCAGCGGCCCCTCTCATTCATGCGCCACCCCCGCGTCCTCAAAGCCGTGTTTGAACAGCACACAGCCCGGCACGCCCCAATGCACGCCGTCCAGAGTGGTGCCGATCGACTGCACGCATTCTTGCAAGGCGATCAGGCCTTGTGGCGTGTTCACGGATCCGCCGCTGGAAAGCATGCCTTTCTCAAAGGTCACCTGGTGCGAAGCATCCAGTGTTACGGTGAACGCCTGCGCCGTTTCCTGCACCTGCGGCTGCAACATGGCATCGCTCTGGCTGGCCATCTGCAACACGTGCAGAAAATAACTCTCGGCCGCGCCGCTGTGCTCCACTTCCAGGCGAAACTGGCCAACCGCCGAGCCTTCATTGAGTACCCGACTGACCGGCTGGGAAGGCACCAGCGTGGTCAACATCAAGCGTTCATTGCCGCGCTCTATGCGCCATTGATTGCCGGCCAGGGCCTGCGGCTGACTCAAAGCGTGCAGCACAAACGTTTTGCTGACCTGCGCGGCGCTCAGGGCCGGATTGGCCGGATCAAACGGCGTGAAGGTGCAGGCCGAACCGTCGGCGTAGCTGAGCGAATCGCTGCTGGCACGCAAGCGATCCAGGATCACCAGCGCATTCAAATCACGCAGGTAAAGGAAATCGCGCACCACCGAATCGGCGTAGGGCCAGTCGTAGCGACACGGGTCGCGGTTCCAGCGCGCGCGGTAAATGCGGCTTAAGTCGGTGCTGGCAAAAAACAGCGCGTCGCTGCGTTGCAGGCGGGTCACGCGCGGCAAGCCATCGGCGCCTTCGTCGTGGTGCGGGTCGGGTGGATTGGGATAAATGAACTGGTCTTCACGCACCGGCGACCAGAATTTCTGCCCGCGCCCCTGCAGCAGCACGGTGTTGTGCCCCACCGCTTCGAGCGCGTCCACGGTGCCCGGCGGTCCGCCGCCCCAGTCGGCGATCTGCTCGGTGTATGAAACGGTTTCTCGGCTCAGCCAGCGGCCGTTTTGCCACAGCTGAAATGAACCGGCGTCGAGGTGGTTGTGACCGACGTTGCCGCTGACCCCCAATTGCAGGTTGATCGCCGTGTCCGCCTCGCCCCAGCCGTTGCGCAGGTAAACAAAACCCGATCCCGGCGCGTGGTAATCCAGCGGCAGCCCGGCGAAGTTCAACGGCGCCTGCGCAGGCATCAGTGCAGCGATCCAGGGATCGATCTCGGGCTGCACACGGTCCAGCCAGTGACGCACGCGTGCGGCCAGCGTCGTGCCGGGCCATTGACGCAGATACGCGGCCATCAAATCGCCGTAGGCACTGCCGCGGGCGGTTTCCGGAAAGCACACGAAAAACTGCTCATCGTCGTTGAATGGAAACAGATACCAGTACGCCGCATTGCAGCCGCTGCCCGGCGGCCCGGGCGTGGTTTGCGGCAAAGTGGCGTAGATCATCTGCCAGGCGTTGGCGCGATAAAACGGCGTCAGGGCCACGGTGGGCTGGCCAAAGTCGGCGGCGCTGGCCAGAGGCACCACCCCATAGCCCAACATGTAGCGCCCGTACTGGGTGCCTTCGCCGGGCACCCCGCCGCGACCAAAACTGGGCGCCCATTCGCGCAGCATGCCGTGCAGAAAACGCTCGCCCAGGGCGTGGTCAATGAAGCCCTGCGCGGCGGGGTTTTCACCCAGCGATGAAATACCCCACTCCAGGCCATTGCGCAAATAGCCCCAATAGTAATTGTTGGCTTCCATGCGCGGCCCGCCCCAGGGTTTGGCATTGAGGGCCTGTTGCCAGGCGTTCCAGTTGAGCATGAATTCACTGTGCTGCGCCGGGGTGAAGGCGGCGTGACACCAGTCGTGCACCAACAGCGCGATCTCGCCGTACCAGCGCGCCGAGTCGCTGGAAATCTGTGTGGTGTCAATTTCAATGGCCATGGCGCCGGCCACCGCCGCCTGGCAATCGCTGGAAGATTCCGTCATCAGACCGCGAAACGCCAGGCCGAGAAAATCATCGCCATCCGGGCTGGTGGGGTTTTGCTGATGCCAGTCGCGCGCCTGCTGCAGCAGCGTCGCGTCGCTGAACCACAGGCGCGGATGTCCGGCCGGCACGTTCAAATCCACGCCGTGTGCCGCACCGCTGAGACACAGCAGACCCAGCCACAGGCGCCGAACGCCCCTCACCGGGCCCCCCCGACTCTGCGCAGCAGTACAATCACACCCACCAGAGCGCAGCCGGCGATCATCAGCCACAGGCCACAGCGGGTGAAGCCCGGCACCACCACCGCCGCGCCGCCGGTCGGCGCGCCACTCACCACCACATCGAACGGCGGCAGCGCGGCGCCGGCCTGCCCGTCGCTGACGGCGATGACAATGTTCGGGTACAGGCCTTCATCGCCGCTGGCCGGGGTGCCACTGAGCGCACCGCTGTTGACGTCAAACTGGCACCAGGCGGGCAGATTCTGCACACTGAATGTCAACACATCGCCCACATCGGGGTCGCTGGCCACCGGCGTGAATGCATAGGCCACACCCACGCTGGCCGTGCCCGGCGGCGTGCCGCTGATTTGCGGCGGGTTGTTGCCGCCCCCGGCGATCACTTCGACGGTGAACGCCGGCAGACTGACCACATCGGTGCCATCGCTGACGCCGATCACCACGTTGGGGTACACGCCCACATCGGCGGCCGAAGGCACCCCGCTGAGGGCGCCGGTGAGCGTGTCAAACACCGCCCAGGGCGGCGCGTTCAGTGCCGTGAATGTCAACAGATCGCCGGGGTTGGCGTCGCCGGCGTGCGGCGTGAAGCTGTACAGCTGGCCCACCGGCGCGAGCGGCGGCGGAAATCCGTTGATGAACGGCGGCTCCTGTTGCCCCGGGGTTTGACAGCACAGGCCGGCCACGGTCAGGCCCAGCACCCAGCTTTGCAGCGCCGGCGGCACCAGCGCATTGCCATTGACGTCGGCGTCCAGGTGATTGGATTCGACCGAGAAGATGGCCAGTGCGGTGAGGTTGGCCAAAGCGTCCGGCAAGGCGCCGCTGAGCCGGTTCTGATCCAGCAGAATGCGATCCAGATTGCTCAGATTGCCCAGCGCCGGCGGAATCGGTCCACTGAACAGATTGCCGACCATCGACACGTCCTCCAGCGCCGACATCTGCCCCAGCACCGGCGGCAATGGCCCGTGCAACAGATTGCCGATTAACTCCAGGTCGGTGAGCGCGTTCAAATTGGCGAAACTGGCCGGTACTGAACCGCTGACCCCCGAATCGGCGATGGTCAGCCGCTCCAGCGCGCTGAGGTTGCCCAGGCTGTCCGGAATCGGCCCGACCAGGTCCACTCCTGCGAGAAACAGCACACGCAGGGCGCCCAGGTTGCCAAGTTCCGGCGCGATCTCGCCGTGCAGAATCTGCATGTTGTTGCCGCCGCGACTGAGCCGGTCAACCCGTCCATTGACCACCACCACGCCGTCCCAGTCGCCCACATCCGGGGTGCTGCCCCACGGGGTGAAATCCGGCCAGTTGGGTCCGTCGGCGGCGTTGTAAAACGCCACCAGGGCCTCGCATTCGATTTGCGGCACGGTCAATCCCGGCTGCGTGCACACCACACCGGCATCCAGCTGGGCGTGGGCCGCAACCGCCGTCAACCCCAAAACCACCGCGCTAAGAATATTTTTCAATGGAACCTCCTGAAACATCGCTGTTTTAACGCCAAACACAGGCACGCCGCAGGCGCGCCATGCGCCACTCTTTAGTCTATGTAGATGCACGTAAAAGGAAAACCGAACACAGCGCCCCGGTGCGCAGCGACGCGCAACCGATTTGTTCGTTTGCCGGTGCCAGCGCATCCATAGAAGTGGCAGCCGTCGCCACTCGACGGTTTTCACCACTTCAACCGGGAGGCCCCATCATGAACACGTTCCGCGCATCACCCAAACCACCAGTCCTGGCACCCACGGCCGCGTCCAGGCTCAGCTGTTTCTGCCTGTTGCTGTGCCTGTGCCTGCAGGCGTTGGCACAAAATCCTTTGGATGGATTCGCCGCCAGCACCAATGGCCCGGTGCAGACCGTCAAACAAACACCGGGCGGTCATCTGTTGATCGCCGGTGAATTCACCGATTTCAACGGCCAGCCGGCCTTGGACTATCTGGTGCGAACCACCATCGATGGCGCACCCGACGGCACGTTTTTGCCTGGATTTTCCGATCATGTGCTGGATGTGGTTGTGTTGCCCAACAGTCAGGTGGTGGCCGTTGGGCGCTTCACCCAGGTCAACGGCCAGGCGCGCAATCACGTGGCGCGCCTGAATGCGGACGGTTCGCTGGACAGCGGCTTTGCCGTGAACACCGATGACGAGGTGTACGCCATCGCGCGCCAGGCCGACGGCCGCCTGCTGCTGGGCGGACGTTTTACACAAGTCAACGGCAGCGCCATCAACCGGCTGGTGCGCTTGCTGCCGGATGGCAGCGTGGACGGCTCCTTTGACATCGGCGGCGGTTTCGCCGACGGCACCGTGCGATCCGTGCTGGTGCAAAAGGATGGTCGCATCGTGGTCGGCGGATCGTTCAGCGAATTCAACGGCCAGGTCATCGCCAATCTGGTGCGCCTGCACCCCAACGGCGACCTTGATGACTCCTTGAGCAGCGTCGCCAATGGCGGCGCCAACCAGGTCGTTCGATCGCTGCATCAGCAAAGCGACGACAAACTGCTGGTCGCCGGTCAATTCACTGCCATCAACGGCGTGTCGCAGGCGTATTTGAGTCGCTTCAATGTGGACGGCAGTTTTGATGCGGGTTTCCAGCCGAACATCAATTCTTCGGTGTTGAGTGTCACGCAACTGCAAGGCGGCGATGTGTTGATCGGCGGTGCATTCACCTCCGTCAACGGCTCCAACGCCCGTCTGGTGACCGTACTTCGCCTCAACGGCACACTCGATTCTGCTTTCTCACAGGCCGCCCCCACGATCAATGGCCTGGTGTACTCGGCCATGGAACAGGCCGATGGCGAGGTGTTGCTCGGCGGGATATTTCAGTCGGTGAATGACCCATCGATCGAGAACCTCACGCGCCTGACCCGTCACGGCCACCTGGACACCGACATGGACATCGGTGTGTTTGGCAATCTGGGCAGTCACATCAACGCCCTGGCCATCAACAGCGCCGATGAGACCTTCGTCGGCGGTTTCTTTAACTTTGCCGGCGGGCTGGGGCATCAAAACCTGTTCAAAATCGCCGCCGATGGCGCGGTGGATGGCGGCTTCACCGCCAGCACTGACGGCGTGGTGAATGGCCTGGCCACGCAATACGATGCCACCGGTCTGTTCACCCGTGTGCTGGTGGTGGGCGATTTCACCCAAATCAACGGCAGCAGCCGGGGCAACATCGGTCGCCTGCTCAACAGCGGTGCTTTGGACGGCAGTTTTCTCGCCGACGTCAACGGCCGGGTCGATGCCGTGGCGGTGTTGCCTGACCGGCGCATACTCATCGGCGGGCTGTTCGACCACGTCAATTTGATGCCGCGCAACAACCTGGCCCTGTTGGCGCCGGACGGCGCGCTGGTGAACGCCTTCAATGTGGACGTCAACAGCGCGGTGAACAGCGTCGCAGTGACCCCGGACGGGCGCCTCATCATCGGCGGTGTGTTCACCCAGGTCAATGGCGTCAATCGAGAGAAAATCGCTGAATTGCTGCTGGTTGGCGACCAGGGTTTCGTCACCGCCTTCGATCCGTCGCCGGATGGCAACATCACGGCTTTGATGCCCCAATCGGACGGCCGCATCTGGGTCGGCGGCACCTTTGACCAGATCGCCGGCGGGGCCCGGCGGGGCCTGGCCCGTTTGCTGGCCAACGGCGGCCTGGACGGCAGCGTCGATGTGCCATTGAACACCTCGGGCCATGTGCGCAGTTTCGCGCTGCAGGCGAACGGTAAAATGATCATCGCCGGCCAGTTCAACAGCGTCGAAGGCCAGCCGCGCAATCGCGTCGCGCGGCTGTCACCGGGCGTGCTCAATGGCCAGATGCACGTGGATGATTTCGTTGCCAACACCGATGACATCGTCAACGCGGCGATGTTGCAAGGCAACGGCAAACTGTTGATCGGCGGGCATTTCACGCAAGTCAACGGCACAGGCCGCGACTTGCTGGCCCGGCTTAAGCACGATGAACACGCGGGGCATCAACACAGGATTGGTGCCTTGCAATTGAGGTGGCGGCCCCTGGGGTCCGCGCCGGAACCGGTCGGTCCGGTCATGGCCCGGCTGTTCGACGGCACAACACTGCATGAACTGGGGCCGCTGTTGCACGTCAAGGACGGCTGGCAAATCAACCACGGCGCCCAGCCCGGCCCTGACACCGCGATGACCAGCCGCGTGCTGACCCGCGGCAGCGGTGGGCGGCGCAACGCCGGCAACGCCACGCATGAATGGCTGCGGCAGGCGCAAATCACCGATTTGATTTTTGCCGACGATTTTGAATAAAGGATGCATTGCGCCGCTGCGCCTGTGCCGAAAATCCGGGCGCAGCGGCCGCGACCAGGTCAGGGCGCGCTTCAGTCCCAGCGGTGCAGCAGCAATTGCTGCACATCGACTTTGTCCTGCGGGCGGTCCGAGGCTTTTTTCATTTCGATCAGGTCGTCCACATCCAGCACCGGCACGTTCACGCCATCCAGTTCATGAGTTTGCACCGTTTTGCCGTGCAAATCATCGAAGATCAACACATCGACGTGACGTTGCACCTGTTTTGGATTGTAAAACGACCATTCGCGCAATTTAAGGCGGTCGAGGTAGTGGCCGCGGCGGCGAAACATTTGCTCAGGATCAATCGGCCATTTGGACTGCAGACCCGCGTCTGTCAGGGTGGCATCGACGGCCTGCAGATTGTCCAGACGCCAATCAATCAGAATGTCCAGGTCATGAATGCGCCGGGCGGCGTGATAAAACTGCAACGCGAAACAACCCACCACGGCAAATCGGACGCCACCGCGATTGAGTTTCTGCACCATGCGCAGCTCAAATTTCATGCCGAATCACTCCCTGCTTGAATCAGCCGCCGGCGGCATCGACTTGACGGTGTACGGTCATGGCTGCCGTCTTCAGTCGCAACGCCAATGGTTGATTGTGTATCAATATAATACGAAATGCGCACAAAATACAGCAAACGCGCCACAAACGTGACCTTTGATGCATCTTTCATGCCATTGCGGTGTCTAGAATTGAATAGAACTCTCACCGGACGCACGCCATGATTAAATTTACCGTCAACAACACCGCCCACCAATACAGCGGCGATCCCGACAGCCCACTGTTGTGGGTCTTGCGCGATCAACTGAAACTCACCGGCACCAAATTCGGCTGCGGCATCGGTCAGTGCGGCGCCTGCACAGTGCACCTCAACGGCCGCGCGGTGCGCAGCTGCACGGTCCCGGTGAAACAGGTTGAAGAGCAGAATATCACCACCATTGAAGGCCTGGCCACGGACGGTCAACTGACCCCGGTGCAGCAAGCCTGGATTGAAATGGACGTGCCGCAATGCGGCTACTGCCAGGCCGGACAAATCATGGCCGCAAGCGACTTTCTCAGCAAGCACCCTCAGCCCAGCGACGAAGAGATTAAACAAAACATCGGCAACATCTGCCGCTGCGGCACCTACCACCGCATCCGCAAGGCCATCCACCGCGCCGCGCAACTGATGCAGGAGAACACCGCATGAAACAGCGCAGCGATTCCACACCACACAATCCACAACGCCGCCGCCTGCTGATCGCCGGACTGGCGGCGGGCGGTGGCCTCATCGTGGGCTTTCCTGGGCTGTCGGCCGATGCCGGTGGTGAGGCAGGCCAATCCGCCAGCGCCACAGGTCAAATCGGTTTTTTTGTGCGCATCGACCCCGACGGGCGCGTGCAGATCGGCAGCAACCAACCGGAAATCGGTCAGGGCGTGCGCACCGTGCTGCCGATGATGATCGCCGAAGAGCTCGACGTCCTGTGGTCACAGGTGGACGTGCTGCCGATGCCGCTGGGACTGGTCAAGACCGACGAGGGCTACACCTGGAAATACGGTGGCCAGGGCGTCGGTGGCAGCACCGGCACCCGCGGCAACTGGCAATTCATGCGTGAAGTCGGCGCCACCGCGCGGGCGCAGTTGCTCACCGCCGCCGCGCAACGCTGGCAAGTGCCGGTGGCGCAATGCCGCACGCAACCCGGCGAGGTGCTGGGTCCGAA
Organism: Marinicellaceae bacterium; assembly: GCA_050303435.1. Taxonomy (GTDB): domain Bacteria; phylum Pseudomonadota; class Gammaproteobacteria; order Xanthomonadales; family Marinicellaceae; genus JBNLBT01. The sequence continues at coordinate 22,213 of JBNLBT010000023.1, read as the reverse complement.
CGGCCAGCGACTGCGCTACGGTGAATTGGCCAGCGCCGCCGCTGCACTGGCGCTGCCGGATGCCCCGCCGGCATTGAAAAAAGCCAGTGAATTCAGAATCATCGGTCAGCCGCACAACGCCGTCGGTGTGCACGACATCGTCACCGGACGGGCGCGTTACGGCATCGATACGCAGGTGGAGGGCATGAAATACGCCATGCTGGTGCGCTGCCCGCACCTCGACGGCGCGGTGGTCTCGGTGGATGACAGCGCGGCGCGCAAAATGCCGGGCATCCTTGACGTGTTCAAGCTGGACGGCCCCAAACCCGGCGAACCGTACAACATTCTGGCCAGTGCCGTGGCGGTGGTGGGCGAGTCCACCTGGCAAGTGATGCAGGCGCGCAAAGCCCTGAAAATCACCTGGGGTCCTTCGCCGCACGCCAAGGAAAGCACTGAATCGCTGTACGCCCACATGGAAGGCCTGCTGAACGACGGGCAGAGCGCCCAGACGGTGCGCAATGACGGCGATTTTGACGCCGCCCTCAAAAGCGCCAAAATCCGCCTGTCGAACCGCTACCGCATCCCCTATGTGTCGCACGCACCGCTGGAACCGCAGAATTGCTTTGCCCACGTTAAAGGCGACACTGCGCACATCATTGCCCCGACGCAGATGCCCGGCGGCGCGTCGCGCGCGGCGCACGCCGAATGTTGCATCGAACGGCTCAACATCAAAGTCGAGATGACTCGGGTGGGCGGCGGCTTCGGACGCCGTCTGACCAATGACTACGTCGCCGAAGCGGTGATGATTTCGAAAAAAACCGGCTGGCCGATTCAATTGCTGTGGAGCCGCGAAGACGACATCAAGCACGATTTCTACCGCCCCAGCGGGGTGCACGAAATCAGCGCCGGACTGGACGCGGAGGGCCGCGTGATCGCCTGGCAACACCGCCTCGCCTCGGCGAGCAAATACTATCGCCGCACCAACGTGCCGGAAAGCGATTACTGGCAGGCCGAACTGTACACCGACGATTACCCGGCCAACCTGGTGGACAATTACCGCGTGCAGTATTTTTCCGCGCAGTCGGGCATGCCGCGCGGTTCCTGGCGCGCCCCGGCGCACACCGCCAACGCTTTTGTGATTCAAAGTTTTCTCGATGAAATGGCGCACGCCAGCGGCCAGGACCCGCTGGCCATGCAACTGAAGCTGCTGGGTGAAATGCGCGACATCCCCTACGCCAATCACGGTGGACCGGTGTTCAACCCCGGCCGGCTGGCGCGGGTGCTGCAAAAAGTCGCCGACGCCATCGGCTATCACCGCCCCAGAGAAAAAGGCCGCGGCATTGGGCTGGCGACGCACTTCACCTTCGGTGGCTACGCCGCGCACGCCATCGAAGTGTCCGTGTCGGCCGACGGCGATCTGGAAATTCACCGCATCATCGGCGCCATCGACTGCGGCCTGCCGGTCAATCCGCGCGGCGTGGAGGCGCAAATGCAGGGCGGCACCATCGATGCACTGAGCACCGCCCTGAACCTGGAAATCACGGTGCGCGACGGCCAGGTGGTGCAAAACAACTTCAATGATTATCCGATTCTGCGTCAAAACGGCGCGCCGGATGTGCTGGAAGTGCACATCATCCGCCACGGCGAGGAACCGGCCGGGGTTGGAGAAATTCCGTTGCCGCCGGTGGCGCCGGCCCTGACCAACGCGATCTTTGACGCCTGCGCGGTGCGCATCCGCAATCTGCCGATACTGAATCAGTTGCAGGACGTCATGCGCGCGGCGCGGGCCAACACCGCCTGAGCGACGCGCCAGCGCACGCTCAGGCCATAGAATCCAGCAGCGCCTGGAATCTCTGCAGGCTGCTGTGTGGCCACAGGGCCTCGCGTGCGTAGAAAACTTCGCACACCGGCACGGCGCCGTCCAGCACCACCCAGGGTTGTTTGCTGGCGGTGAAAATGTGCACGTCCGGCGGGCAGGCGGCCGGTTCGTCCAGCGTGCCCACGCGCACGAAGGCCATGGCCTCACGCAAACTCGCGTAATGGGACCACAGCGCCACGCGGCAGCGCGGGCAACGGGCAATGCCCTGGCCGCGTCCGGACGCGCTCGGCGTGTCGATGATTTCAACCCGGCCAGTGCTCAGCTGCACGTGCCGCGTTTCCAGCATGGCGTTCAGGGCAAAGGTGGCGCCGCTTTCGCGCTGGCACCAGCTGCAGTGACAGCAGTGCACAAACAGCGGCGCGGCGTTCAATTGATAGCGGCATTCGCCGCAGCTGCAGCCGCCCGTCAGGGACTTCTCATTGGATTCAGGCATGTGTGTTCCGAGGCCATCAATGCAATCATTTTATCACCGCTCTGAGCGTTCATGTGCCGGCTTGAGGTGCGCTGGCTGTGGCGCGGGCAACAGCCGCAGGCCGTGCAATTCGGCCGCGGCATTCAGTCCGCGGATGCGCGCGCAGGAAAACAGCAGCGCGGGCCACTGCACAGTTTCCTGCAACTGCAGCTGCACCCGCCCCAGCCGCCAGGCGCGTTGCGATGAATCCAGGGCACGGGCACCAAGCAGCGGCAACAGCGCGCGCATTTCGGCGCTGTCCGCCAGACACAACCCCATCACGCCGCGCGCACCGTTGCGCTGTTGCAGCCACTGTTCAGCGTCCTCGATCCGCGCGTGCCATTGAATAAAAAACAGTCCATCCAGTGGACCGCTCAAGTTCAGCACATCCCACAAACGCCCCGGCTGCAGCCGGTGCTGAATGCCGGCATCGCGCAAGCGTTCGGACAAGGCCGCAAGGTCCGCGCTGGCAAATGCCAGGGCCGCGCCGCCTTCACCCTGCAACAAGCGACGGCGGTAAAATTCACTCAGCGCATCGGCCTCACCGGTCTGCACCGCCATCAACTCCAGCGCGTGGCCCTCGGTCAGCTTGATGTGCGCATTGTGCAAGCCGTTGGCGTGCAAGCGGCCCGGTTTGACGGTGAAACCCAGCGCGGCAAAATCCGCAACGGCCGTATCGAGATCGCGCACCACAATCACCGCGTGATCGAAGCGCAGCGCCGCATCCGCCGGCAGCAGCGCAGGCCAGATCAGCAACAAACAACACAGGCAATGTGTCCACTTCATGTCTGCATTCTAAGTCAACACCGCCGTGCCCTGCACGCGCCCGGCTGTTTTTTCTGTCGCCACGGCGGATGCGCGCGGCGCAAGGCGTTTTTTGCAAGCGGTTTCACATTTTTTGTGTCACAATTGTGACAAGCTGCTTGACGGATTCAGCAAGGCGCCGCGTGCATTCACCGACCCTTGCCAACGTCAGGAACACAAGGGGGAAGACAGAACCGCGAAGACGGTTCACAGCAAAACAACGACCATCCCAACCGTTCACGCCGCGGGGCCATGCCCGAACAAGCCAAGGGCAGGCTCACACGGTCTTGCGGCCGCACGCGTTTGGAGCGTCATTGCGACACAGCGACGTGTCGTCGGGTGCATCGGCGCCCATGTGGATGCGCGGCATCGGGTGTTTGACAATGCGCCCGCCGCTTCGCTTCCAGGTCTGGACAACGCCAGGGCGGCGTGACCGGACGGACAAGCAACTTTAAAAAAAGAGGAAACAATGAAGATTAAAACCACACTGGCGGCCGCGTGCCTGCTGAGTTCCGTGGCGTACGCGGAAATCAAGCAGTCCTACGGCGCCGATCCACAAGTCGATTACAAGGCCCTGAACAAACACGCGGCCTGGGACGATCGCAACTACAACATCACCGCCAAGGACCTGGCCCTGCTGCCGGCCGACGATCAGCACCTGGCCAACGTGCCGCTGTTTTATAAAATCGAGGTGCGCAAAAACAACCCGAATCTGGGCAAATACTACCCGCGCTCAACCTATCAGGGCTTCCTGATGAATTATGGGGGCATCCTCAAAGACGGCGTGTGGCAACTGGAAGGCCTGGGCAAGCACTACATGGCCGGCAAAACCAGCGCCGCGCAAATTCCCGGTTTGCCTGAGTCGCTGCAAAAAGCCGACATCGCCATCAAAGCCGTTTCCGCGGAACACGAAACCGCGCTGGCCACCGGCGTGTCCGGCAATGAAGTGACGGTTGAGTGCAACCCGACCAACCCCAACAACTGCGTGGCCGGTTCCAACCAGTCCGGCGGTCAGGCGATGTACTGGTCGTCCAACGGCGGTGCCACCTGGACCAAGGCGCAAACCAATTCCGGTTCCTGTTGCGATCCGACCATTGACTGGTCGTCCGATGGTTCCATCGTCTACCAGGGCGATCTGTCCGGCCCCAGCATCGGCGTGCGCTGGAGCCGCTCGCTGGATCAGGGCCACACCTGGGAATCCATGAAAACCATCACCACCAGCGGCAGCGACAAGGAATTCATCCACGTCGACCGCTCCGCCTCCTCGCCGCACCAGGACAATGTGTACATGACCTGGCACGACGGCAATGTGATGCAGTTTGCCCGTTCCACCAACCAGGGCGTGAGCTTCTCCTCGCCGCTGTCGTTCAACTCCGAGCCGCGCGGCATCGGCAGTGACATCACCACCGACAGCGCCGGCAACGTGTACTATTTCTATCCGGCCATCGACGGCTTTTCCGGCGTGCGCATGCTGAAATCCACCAACGGCGGGGCTTCATTCCAGTCCGGCGTGCAGGTTGCCGCACTGAACGGCGACTTTGATTTCCCGATTCCGGCGATGGAAACCCGTGAAGTGTTCATCTACACCTCCGCCGACGTCAGCCCGGACAACGACAACATCTTTGTCGCCTGGACCGATGAAGCCGACGATTCGGCCGGCGGCGGCACCGGCTCGGCTTCCAACAACCGCGCGGTGATTCGCGTGGCGCGCTCGACCAACGGCGGCGCCAGCTGGACCCAGTGCCCGAATCCGCACACCGCATCTGGCAGCCTGTCCTCCGGCAACCCGGAAGACCGCTTCCACCCGTGGATCAAGGTCGATGAAGAAGGCGTGGTGCACATCGCCTACTACGACACGCGCCATTCCAACAACCGCACCGGCGTGGATTTCTACTACAACCGTTCTGTCGATGACTGCAGCAGCTGGGACACCGAGATGCGCTATTCCACGCAAACCTCGAGCAACCTCAACGACGGTCAGGAATGGGGCGATTACAACGGCCTGTCCGTGGTGCTGGATCACATGGCCATGAGCTGGACCGACAACCGCGCCGGCAAGGTGGCGATGATCGGTTCCGGATCCGTGGACGACGTGCCGCCACCGCCTCCGCCCCCACCGGTTGACAACACACTGACCAACGGCGTGGCCAAAACCGGCCTGTCCGGCAGCACCGGCAACGAGCAGTTCTTCACCCTCGACGTGCCGGCCGGCGCCACCGACCTGTCGTTCGCCATCAGCGGCGGCACAGGCGACGCCGATCTGTACGTGCGCTTCGGCAATCCGCCCACGCAAAACACCTGGGACTGCCGTCCGTACGTGGGTGGCAACAACGAGACCTGTGACATCGCCAGCGCGCAAACCGGCACCTACCACGTGATGGTGCGCGCTTTCAGCAGCTATTCAGGCCTGTCGCTGGTCGGCAGCTTCGATGACGCGCCGCCGCCACCGCCACCACCCGGTGATACGGTGTTGACCAATGGCGTGCCGGAAAGCAACCTGTCCGGCGCTCAAGGCGAACAGCTGCTGTTTACTTTGGACGTGCCGGCCGGCGCTTCGGATCTGGTGTTCAACCTGTCCGGTGGCACAGGCGATGCGGACATGTACGTGAACTTCGGCAGCGCACCGACGCTGAACAGTTACGACTGCCGCCCGTATCAGAACGGCAACAACGAGAACTGCGCCATCAGCAATGTGCAAACCGGCACCTACCACGTGATGCTGAACGGTTACAGTGCCTTCAGCGGCACCACCCTGGTGGGCAGCTACAGCACCGGTTCGGGGCAGACGTTCTTTGAGAACACCGCCAACGTCAACATCCCGGACAACAGCTCTGTGGGCGGATCCAGCAGCATCGTGTCAACCGCCAGCGGCAGCGCCGGTTCGATCACCGTGTCCTACGACATCGTGCACACCTACATCGGCGATCTGACGGTGTACCTGATCGATCCCAACGGCGTGCAGACCACCTTGCGTCCGCGTTCCGGTGGCAGCGCCAATGACATCAGTGAATCCAAAACCGTGAACAAAGGCAGCACGCCGGCGAGCGGCACCTGGACACTGAAAGTCACCGACAGCGCCAATATTGACACCGGCTACATCGATTCGTGGAGCATTCAGTTCTGATGCCCCGTGTTTCATTGAAATAAAAAAGGGGCCGCATCGGCCCCTTTTTTTATCCCTGTTTTTTCTCCCTCACTGCGGCGACAGCACCTCACTCAGGTTGCGCTCCAGCGCCTGCACCTGCGGATCGTCCTCACCCCACAGGTCGCGCTGATGGGCCAGTAAATTGTGCAGGTCTTGCGCTGTGTCTGGACTCGGACCCAGCAGATGCGCGCCCTTGAGAACCTGCCAGTGCGCCTCCTGACAGACGCGATCGTCGGCCGGGAAATGCACCTGACACTCTTGCCAGACATCGCCGGCTTCGGCGGCGGCCGCCTGCAGCCGCCCCTGATTGTAGTTGTGAACGATGCGATCAAACTGCGCCTTGAAACGGTTGACCCAATCCTCCGGGTGATGTGTGCGATAGGCCTCAATGATGGCAGAGAGTTTGTCCATGGCTTCGGCATCGCGCCCGGCACCGATCAAGGCGCCGGCATAGTTGCGCTCAAAGCTCTGCAAGGTGTATTGTCCGAACTGGCCGTAATTTTTGTACATCAGGGGCTGCAATTCGGCATACATGGCCAGTGCCTGCTCGGATTGACCGTTCTGGTTGTGCGCGATGGCCAGATTGATTTTCAAGGCCAGGGTGTTGCCATGATCCGGTCCGCTGACCCGATCCATGCGTTCGATGACCGCCGCCAATTGCTGCATGCCTTGCGCGCGCAGCGCCGGGTCGCTGCTGTTGATGTGCACATTGGCCGCCTGTCCTTCGGCGGTCAGTACGCTGTAATGTTCCGGGTGATGCAATTCACTGTACCAGCGCGCCGAGTCCATGTACGCGGCGTGCGCGGCTTCGGCCTCGCCCAATCGGTTGAGATACGCCGCCCGGTTGTACGCCATGCGCGCGCGGTGACCCAGGGTGTTGCTGCCGAGCGGCTCCAGAGCTTCTGAACGTGCCAGCAGTTCGGGTATGTGGGTGTAGTCGCGACGTTGCAGCAGCGAGTAGAACCACATGGACAGCGCCGCCAGCTGCTCATCCACCACCGCGGCCTGTGTGCTGTGAATCTCCAATGTGGCGGCGTAAATGGCCTCGGCCTCGGCGTTTTGCCTGCGCTGCAGGTGCACGTCTGCCTGGTAACGCAGGGTTCTCAGGCGATGGACTTCACTTAAATCCGGCACATCCAGTAATGCCGGCGCACGCGTCATCACGCCGTCCAGGTCATTCAGCTCCACAAAGGTGCCGAGCAAACGGATCAGCAGTTGCTGGCGGTGCGCCGAGGACAGGCGTTCAGAGGTCAGAATGGTGTCCCAGGCGTTGCCGAGTGCTTCGGTCAACAGCGTGGATTGGCCGTCCGGGTAGGCGCTGACTTTGAGAAAAGTGTCCGACAAGATGTCGTTGATGGCCTGCGCCTGGGCCTGCGCCTGATTCACGCTGTAGGCGTTGTACACACTGAAACCGGTGATCGCCAGCAACAGACCGAGGACAGCGGACAGCGCCAGTCGTCGCATGCGCTGCAAGGGGCGTTTATGGATGGCACTGACCCGCGCGGCCACCGCCTCGATGTTGGGGCGTTGCGCGGCGTCCGGATTCAGCATCTCGGCGATCAGGCCGCGCCAGGCGGCCGGCACCGGCCATTGCGCCACCGTGCGGTGCACCGCTTCACTGGCCTGCGCCAGGTCATCGGCCGCCGCGTCGCTGAGCGGGTGGCGCCCCCCCAGCACTTCGATCATCAACAGGCCCAGAGCATACACATCGCTGGCCTGTGTGGCCGCTTCGCCGCGGTGTTGCTCCGGCGCCATGGCAATCGGACTGGCCAGCACGCGGCCATCCTCGCGCCGGCCGACCGGCCCGCTGGCACCAAAATCCAGCAGGATCGCGCCGCGTTTGGGTTGCAACATGACGTTGATTGATTTGATGTCGCCGTGCACCAGCTCGGCGGCGTGTATCGCCTGCACCGCCTGCACCAGCTCATCGATGATGCCTGTGCGTTGCGCCGCGGACGGCGGTGCATCGGTCAACAGGGCGTCGCGCAAGCGCGCGCCGTCCAGATAATCCGACCAGTAACCGGCCACGCCCTGATCGGTGGCGGCGCCGTGAATCGCCAGCACGTGCGGATTGCGCACCGTGGCCATGGTGCGCGCTTCATTGAGAAATTCATCGCGCTGAAAATACAGCGCGCCGCGCTGGTTGAGAAATTTCACCGCCACCTCGGCCTGCAACGCGGTGTCAAAGGCCCGGTACACATCGCCAAAGCCGCCGGAGCCCAGATGTTCGCGGATTTCCAGGTGCGCCCAGCGCGTGCCCGGACTCAGGCGCTTTGAGTCCTGTTGTTGTCGCTGACGAATGCTCGCGGCCACGGCCGCCACACGCATTAACGCGGCGACTTCCGCATCGTCGCTGTCAATGGCCTCAGGCGGCTGACCGGCGTCGATCGCGGCGATCAGTTGTTCGATGTATTGCTGTCTGGATTCTGGCATGTCATCAGTTGCCCCAATTGCTTGATGGCGCGTGCGATGTACACGCGCGCGGCGTCGGCCGATTTGCGTCCGGTCAGATCGGCGATTTCCTGATGGCTGAGGCCGAACTCAATGCGCATCACCACCGCCTGGCGCTGTTTTTCGTTGAGTTGTTCGATCGCCGCGTCGTAGGCCATCACGGTATTGATGTCATCCGCGTAGGCCAACTTCTCGGTGGCATTGAATTGCGTGGTCAGGGCCACCTGGAAGGGTTTGTTCTTGCGCAATTCCTGTTTGATCTGGTTGATCAGGATCTGCCTGAGGTAGCAGAAGAACTCGCCCGCGCTGTGCGCCTTGAGCTGTTTTTTGTTGCGCAGCGCCTGCACCAGCGTGTCCTGCACCACGTCGGCGGTGTCGAGAAAACTGCGCGCCATCGCCGGGATGCGCCCGTGCGCCCAGTTCATCAACAGCGGCCGGTACAGTCGGAACAGTTCATCGGAAGCGGTCTTCTTGCCGGCGCGAAACGCGTCCAGCAACACCGCCGTGGTGCTCAGTGATTCCTCTTGATTACCGATGACTCACCCCTTGAGTTGCCTGATGCCAATTATCTTAACGCGCTTTGTGCCTGCTGTAAAATCACCTGATCCCCGTGGCCGCACATCTTACACAGTTTTCATCACAACAGGCCATGAAGGGCCAGATGCATCAGACAGATCAGATCCTTGAACCCAATATTTCACTCTGCGCATGACGAGATTCGCTCATGATGATACCATTGATTTCTTACTGTCATTGCTTAACACATGCGACACACGTTTTTTACTTTGGCCTGGAGCCTGTTTATTTCATCCATTGTGGGTGAAGATGCCGACCAAAGAATACAGGCTGACCCCAGCACAGAATCTTTGAGCCGGGTTGAGCGCATCATGCAATTGCCTGCTGAAGATGCAGCGCTCAAACCAGAACTCATTGAATTTCTAAAAATCAAAGAATCCATCCAGTGGGATGACAACGCCCATGTGTATGCCTGGGGTGCCGGCCATCAAACCGACGAGCCTTATCGCCTGGGTTTGCAATTGTCCAAACAGCTGCGCCAGGCACACCTCAATTTTGACCACCAGTCCCCTTTGGACACGTCTTTTCTGGACAGGCAAACGCCATTGAGAAAGTTGCCAAGAGAACGGCTGTGCGCCCTGGTTGAACCCGACTGTTTTCCGCAATGGCTCAAAGCGCTGGATGACCCAACGGATCTGTTGAGTGAATATCGCGTGCATCAACAACGGTATGTGCAGTTTTTGCAATTCACGCATTTTGCCGATGTGGTCAATTACACATTCGATGATGCATCCCCCTTTCAGCCGTTGCGGTTTCTGTCTGACGGCATCATAATCAATCACCTGGATTTGCTTTTACAGCTCAAAGCTGGCCGCACTGAACATGTACTGGAACAACTGGAGAATGAAGCACTCGGCATCAGACGCAGGCTGGTTCAGGCCGATACTTTGATTGCAAAAATGATGTTTCATTTTCTATACGACCACCACATCGGACTCATCCACGCAGCCCATTCACAGGGTTGGCTGACCTCGCAACAAATCAACCGGCTGACCTCGTTGCGGCCACTCAGCCGCCAGGAACTGTCCACCCGCTTGGCCTGGGAAACGGAACAGCGTGCCGCTTTGCAAATGATTCAAAAGGTCTTTATCCGGGAGAATGCACCGATCACACTGACCGATCTGTTTTATCCGGGCTTGGTCGATCGCATGATAAAACCCAATGAATTACTCAATGAACTGTATGTCAACATCACTCTGCCAGTTTTGACGCTGGCAGACATGGATGCCACAAGTTTTTACCAAGCCCAAAAGGCGTTTGATCTGAAAATAGACTATGACCCTGAAGTGTATCCAATGAAAGCCATGTTCAATGCATCAACCGCTGAATTAAAATCCAGGTACCTTCCATTCACTGAACGGATGTTTGCCCTGGACATGAAAATGCAATTGCTCAGGGCCCGGATCAAGGAAGGTTCGTTTACAAAAGTGCTGGAACAGGCCAACGCGGGTTATCCGCCCTATCTGCATCGGTTTGATCAAAGCCCGCCTTTCATCGAAGATGACCGCATTTGTTATAAAGGCATCAATGAAAGCAGAGACAGAGACTGGTGTTTACCGCTGATTGAACGCTTTGAAGCACCGTGATGCCCCGCGGCCAATGCAATCAACAAACAACAAGCCACTTCTCTCTTGTGCAGTGCCGCTGTTTGTTCAAGCACAATCCAGCGCTGAGATTAAAAAACCCGCCATTGCCTGCGCAATGGCGGGTTCACTGCATTGGCTCTATTCAAACCGCCCGATTCCCGGGACAATGTTCATGAGCGCTTGAGGCACTCAATTCACCGGCTTGACGGCCGGTTCAGCCGCCCCTTGCGGCCCGCTTCAAAAATCAAAGGGCCATTCATCCAGGCGGTTTTCAATGCCGTCGCCGTCAAAATCACCGCGCGGGTTGGTCGCCACGACCACCGACTCCAGCCATTCGATCAAGTCCGCGGACAGCCCATTTGGATCGCGACCGGCCAACGACCAGCTTTGCCCATGGAATGTGACGCGATTGAATTGAATGTCCAGTTGCGGCAAGGCCACGGCATCGCTGCCGGCCTGTGCGGCCACCACTTCAAGCGCGCTCTTGGCCTCAAGTTGCGCGCGGGTGAGGGCTTCGAAACCGTGTCCAAAGATCAAGTCGCTGGCAATGTAAGTGTCGCCCGGCAGCGTTGATATGCCGGTGTTTGATCCGCCGTCGGTGGTTCGAATCACATAATCAGGGCCCAGCCCCGTGCTGGCGGGATTGAAGATGTTCGCCAACACCACCGTAATGGTGTCCGAGGGCGTGGCCGATCCGCCATTGAACATGACCACCGTGCTGTTTTCTCCGCCGCTGGTGATGGAACCGGTCAAACTGCCGCCACTCAACTGCTGCAGCGTGCTGTTGGTCTGATCCGGGCCGCCCGCCGCGGTGGAAAAAATCACAAAGTCGCCGCTGTCCAGATTGGTGGCCGGAGAAAACACCAGCGTATAGGTTTCCTGCTCGCCGGCAAACACCGACGATGGAATCACCGACACGGGCGTCAGATCGCCCACCACGGAAACGGAAAAACTGTCCGTCACCGAACCGTCCACACCATCGGCGGCGCGCACCGTGACGCTGGTGGTGCCGGTGCCCTGACCGGTGATCACCAGTTGATCGCTGATCACGGCGGCGGTGACCACCCCGGTGTCGTGGCCCGGGTCGATGCTGAATGTCAATGGATGGCCGTCGCCGTCCTCAAAGGTGAAATTCAGGTCGGTGTTGACGCCCGGCCCGGCATCCAGATCCACCACCACGGCGCCTTCTTCCTGATCAATGGACTGGTCGGGGATGAGGTTGACCACGGTTGGCACGCTGGTGCTGCCATACACGGTGCCGGGCACGTCGATAATGCCCGTTGGGTCGCCGCCATCGGTGGTGCGGATTTCATAGTCTGCAGCCTGCCCTGCGGCGCCCGGATTGACGATGTTGTTCAACACCACGGTCACCACCGTACCGGCGGTGGCATTGCCGCCATTGAACATCACCACGGTGCGTGTTTCATTGTGAACTGTCACTGTGCCGCTGAGGCCACCGCCGGATATCGACTGCAAGGTGCTGCCGCTTTGATTCTGGTTGCCTGCCTGGGTGTTGAGAATCATAAAATCGCCGCTGTTCAATGTGTTGGCCGCCGTGAACACCACGGTGTAACTGCTGGTGTCCCCTGCGATGGTCGAGGCGGGTGTCACACTGGCCGGCGCCAGTGAAGCATATACGGTGACATTGAAGGTGTCCGTGATGGTGCCTTCTGCGTTGTCGTCCGCTTCCACCGTGACGGATGTGGTGCCGGTGTTCTGACCCGTCAGAATCAGCTCGTCGTTGACAACCGCCGCGGTCACCACGTTGGTGTCGTGACCGGGCACAATGGAAAACGTCAATGGATCGCCATCGCCGTCGGTGAAGGTGTAATTCAGGTCTGTGTTCACTGCCGGGCCAGAATCCAGATCCACCGGTTGCGCGCCGAATTGCGACTCAATGGTCTGGTTGGGAATCGGATTGGTGACCACCGGGCCGGCGTTGCTGATGTACACACTGCCGGCAATGGTGGCCGTGTCGATCACGCCGTAACCGCTGTCTTCAACGTTCATGGTGTAGTTGTTGCCCAGGCCCGGCGTCACTGGATTGATCACGTTGCCCAGCACGATCGTCACTGTATTGCCCGCACCCACCGAGCTGCTGTTGATGGAAAAGAACGCTGAGGTCACATTGCAGCCGGTGCAGTTGACTGAAATGTTGGGCGAAGTGGATAACACCGTGGCGTTGTCCAGATTGGCGCCTCCGGAGCCCGTGATGAAGCGCAAATAGCGCGTCGGCGATGTGCTGATCGCTGAGGCGGCGTTGAACTGAATGGTGTAACTGGTGGTCACCCCGGTGGTCAAATCGGCGGGCGTGACGGTGAAGTTGGTTAATGTGGCTGACTGTGCCTGCTGTTGTGAGAAAATCAGGGCGAACAGCAGCACGCCCAGTGTTTTGGTCAAACTTTTCATGGCATCCCCCTATCGAATGAATCCATACTAACAATTTAGTATATTTCCAGTTTGTGGAGCATGTAAAGTTAAACCTCAGGAAAATCTCTCAAGCGAACCCTGGCACGCCGCGTACCGGGACCGTCGCGCGCACTGCAGGCCATGCATGAGACGCGTTGTGTCACTCCCCGCGCATGCCTGGCGAGATGGCACAGCTTGCCGACAAACAATCGGTCGCCCGGCTCATTGCGCAGGGCTGGTTTGAATGTCAACTTTTTCTGACGCTGTAAATCGGTTAGAATTTCTGCAGGGGATGCTATGGATCAGTCAACTATGGGGCACTTCATCACAACACCATTGCAAGCGCGTTTGATCACATTATTCTGCGCCGTGTGCCTGTGCGGAGCTTTTAATCTCAAGGCGCAGACCGTGGGCTTGCAGGACCATCAAGCCGGCGTCGATCTGGGCTACACCCAGATTTCCAGAAACGGCACGGCGTATCTGCTGGACACCGCCGGCCAGATCGTGCACAGCTGGAATCACGGAACCAATTCCAAACACCCGGGCTATCTGCAGGACAACGGCGACTGGGTGGCGGTCAGTCGCGGCGTCAAACGCTACAACTGGGCCGGCGATCTGCTGTGGCAATACAACAACATCGACGCCCATCACGACGTGGCCGTGATGCCCAACGGGCACGTGCTGTTGCTGGTCTGGGGCGCGAAAAGCAACACCGAGGCCATCGCCGCCGGGCGCAACCCCGCGCTGCTGAACGACGATCTGAGACCCATGATGGTGTATGAAATCAACCCCGTAGGCGAATTGGTCTGGTCCTGGCACGTGTGGGATCATTTGATTCAGGATTTTGATGCCAGCAAGAACAATTTTGGTGTGGTGGAAGATCACCCGGAGCTGGTCGACATCAATTACATGCGCGATACCGGCAGCGACTGGCTGCACGGCAACGCCATCGACTACAACCCAGTGCTGGACCAGATTCTGCTGTCACCCCGCTATGTGAATGAACTGTGGATCATTGATCACAGCACCACCACCGCCGAAGCAGCCGGTCACAGCGGCGGCAACGCCGGCAAAGGCGGTGACCTGCTGTACCGCTGGGGCAACCCCAGTGCCTACAGAGCCTCGGGCCCGCAACTCAATTTTGGCGGGCACGACGCCCAATGGATCAAAGCCGGCCTGCCAGGCGCCGGCAACATCCTGTTTTTTAACAACGGCGGCACCGACTACGGTCGCGACGGCGATTATTCCAGTGTGGACGAATTCACCCCGCCATTGAATGGGTTGAATTACGATGCCCTGCCGCAAGGACTGTTTGGTCCGCTGGATCTGGTGTGGACCCATCAGGCACAACCAGCGGAAGATTTCTTTTCCAGTTTCATCTCCGGTGCTCAGCGACTGCGCAACGGCAACACCCTGATCGATGAAGGCGACAAGGGGCTGTTGTTTGAAGTGACCGTCGACGGCGACGCGGTGTGGCGTTACCAGAACCCGATTGACAACAGCGGGATATTGTTTCAAGGCGATCCGGTGCCCTTTGCGCCGGCCACCTCGCTGTTTCGTGCCAGCCGTTATCCCGCCGACCACCCGGCTTTTGCCGGTCGCACTCTGGTGCCACTGGGCCCCATCGAACAATACCACGCTTTTCAGAATTTGACCGTACAAACGGCCCATCCTGAGCTGATGGTTTACCCGCAAGCCGGCGTGCTGAGTCTGGGCGTGGGGCAGAACATCCCGTTGATTGCCGCCTCCAGCGGCCCGTTGATTCTGTCTGAATGGACTCTGCTGTCAGGTGCCGCAATCATTGCAGACGACCTGAGCGCTCACACGCAGTTGTTGATGGGGTCCGACGATGCCATCCTTCAGGTCAATTTCAGCGCCAACCCCGACTGGATTTTTGCGCACGGATTTGAGCCGTAAGCGGCGCTGTTGTTTCAGCATCTTTCATGAATGAGCCGCCATATTCTTGTGCATAAAAAAACCGCCCGGCGCTGGCTCGACGGACGGTTCTCTTTGAGGTACAGCTTTCGCTGTGGGGTGGGTGATCAGTCCCAGCTCAGCGCGCCGCCGGTCTGGTACTCGGTCACCCGTGTTTCAAAGAAGTTCTTTTCCTTGCGCAGGTTGGATTGTTCGTCCAGCCACGGCAAGGTGCTTTCCGCGCCCGGGAAGGGTTCATCGATGCCCAACTGGCGCGCGCGGCGGTTGGCGATGTAGCGGAACTGTTCGGAGTGGTCTTCGGCCGAGTAGCCGAGGATCGGTCGCGGCAGCAGGTAACGCGCGTATTCGCGTTCAGCCGCTTCGGATTCGTCCCACATGAGACGGATGTCTTTGGGATCCAATACCACGTTGTTTTCGCTGATGATCTGCTTGACCACGCGGATGCCGAAGGAACAATGCATCACTTCGTCGCGCATGATGTATTGCAGCTGCTCGGCGGTGCCTTTCATCAGGCCGCGGCGCTGCAGTGCAAAAATCGGGCTGAAGCCGTTGTAGAACCAGCAGCCTTCAAAGATCGCGCCGAAGAACATGTAGGCCAGCACGAAGTTGTTCAGTTCGTCGCGGTCGTTCAGATCAATGTCCGGGCGCAACACGGAATTCAGACGGCGGTTGGCGATCTGAATTTTCTGGTTGATTTCCGGCACCACGCGATAGCGGTTGTAAATCTCGCCCTGATCCAGTCCGATGGATTCGATGCAGTGCTGATAGGTCCAGGTGTGCAGGGCTTCCTCATACACCTGACGCGCCTGATAGATCTGCAGTTCCGGCGCGCTCATTTTTTCCATCACCGCCAGGCCGATGTTGCGCATCGCCAGAATGTCGGAGGTGGTCAGATAAGACAGCACGTTCTCGTACACGTGTTTCTCATCGTCGCTGAGTTTTTTGTTGTAGTCGTGCACGTCCTGGGTCATGTTGATGTCCAGCGGCGTCCAGTGATTTTTGTTGGCGTTGAGGAAAAATTTCCACGCCCACGGGTATTTGAACGGTGCCAGCTGGTTGATGTCGGTCATGCCGTTGATCACGCGCTTGTCTTCGGCGCGCACCGGTTCCACGCCGGCGCGGGCGTTGGCTGGCTGGTTGTCTTTGGTGACGTTGACCGCTGCCACGGTCGCTTGGTCCTCTGCCGGTGCCTCTCTCGGCGCCGCTGCGACGGCCTGACCGCCGTCCTTGGTTTCAGCTGAGCCGGTGCCCAGGGGATCGTCCCAATCTAACATTTTTTTAACACTCCACTTAAATTAACAAGCATAACTGCTTGATTTGAATTCAATTATGATAACACACTATTGACAGGCTTCGCAATCCGGATCGAGGATGGAACACGCCTTGGGCGCTTCCGATCCGAGCGGTTGTGTGTTGGCCTTGGGTGCAGACGAGCTGGCATCGACGCTTTTCTCCACGCCGGTGGCACCCATGGAACGCAGGTAGTAGGTGGTTTTCAGACCGCGCACCCAGGCCAGCTTGTACAATGAATCGAGTTTTTTGCCGGAGGGTTCCAGCATGTACAGGTTCAGGGACTGGCCCTGATCGATCCATTTTTGCCGGCGACTGGCGGCTTCAACCAGCCAGCGCGCGTCGACTTCGAAGGCGGTCGCGTATTTGCGTTTCAGCGCGTCCGGGATGCGGTCAATCGGTTGCACGCTGCCATCGAAGTATTTCAGGTCGTTGATCATCACGTCGTCCCACATGTCGCAGGCTTTCAGGTCTTCAACCAGGTACGGGTTGATGATCACGAACTCACCCGACAGGTTGGATTTGACAAACAGGTTCTGGTACACCGGTTCAATCGATTGCGACACGCCGGAAATGTTGGAGATGGTCGCGGTCGGCGCGATCGCCATGGTGTTGGAGTTGCGCATGCCCTGGGATTTGACCTGCGCGCGCAGGGCGTCCCAGTCCAGGGTGCTGGAGGTGTCCACCTCGATGTAACGGCCGCGGCCGCGTTTCAGCAGTTCCACCGAATCGATCGGCAGGATGCCCTGGCTCCACAAAGAGCCTTCGTAGCTCGGGTAGGTGCCGCGTTCTTCGGCCAGATCACTGGAGGCCTTGATCGCATAGTAGGAAATGGCTTCCATGGATTCATCGGCGAATTGCACCGCGTCGTCGCTGGCGTAGGCCAGATCGCGGATGTACAGCGCGTCCTGAAAACCCATCACGCCCAGTCCCACCGGGCGGTGCCGCAGGTTGGAGCGGCGCGCCTGTGGCACGCTGTAGAAATTGTAGTCAATCACGTTGTCCAGCATGCGCATGGCGGTGGTGACGGTTTTTTCCAGTTTCTTCAGATCCAGGCCTTTGGCGGTGACGTGGTGCACCAGGTTCACCGAACCGAGGTTGCATACCGCGATTTCATCGTCGCTGGTGTTCAGCGTGATCTCGGTGCACAGATTGGATGAATGCACCACACCGGTGTGCTGCTGCGGTGAACGCAGGTTGCACGGGTCCTTGAATGTGATCCACGGATGGCCGGTTTCAAACAACATGCCGAGCATTTTGCGCCACAATTGATTGGCGTCGATCTGCCGGGTGTTTTGAATTTCTCCGGCGCGGGCCTTGGCTTCGTAGTGTTCGTATTTCTCGCGGAACGCTTCGCCGTACAGATCGTGCAGCTCGGGCACTTCTTCGGGCGAGAACAGCGTCCAGCTCTGATTTTCCGCGACCCGCTCCATGAACAAATCCGGAATCCAGTTGGCGGTGTTCATGTCGTGCGTGCGGCGGCGGTCGTCGCCGGTGTTTTTGCGCAGTTCCAGAAAGTCTTCAATGTCCACGTGCCAGGTTTCCAGGTAGGCGCACATCGCGCCCTTGCGTTTGCCGCCCTGGTTGACCGCCACCGCGGTGTCGTTGGCCACTTTCAGGAACGGCACCACGCCCTGCGATTCACCGTTGGTGCCGCGGATGTGCGAACCCAGACCGCGCACACGGGTCCAGTCGTTGCCCAGACCGCCGGCGTACTTGGACAGCAGCGCGTCGTCGCGGATGGCACTGAAAATGCCGTCCAGATCGTCCGGCACGGTGGTCAGATAGCAGCTCGACAGCTGCGGCCGCAAAGTGCCGGAATTGAACAGCGTCGGGGTCGAGCTCATGAAGTCAAACGAGCTCAACAGATTGTAGAATTCGATCGCCCGCGCTTCGCGGTCAACTTCGTTGATCGCCAGACCCATCGACACGCGCATGAAGAACGCCTGTGGCAGTTCAATGCGCACCTTGCCGTGGTGAATGAAATAGCGGTCAAACAGTGTTTGCAGACCGAGGTAGGTGAATTTCTTGTCGCGTTCCGGTTTCAGTGCCTGCCCCAGCTTGTGCAGGTCGTAGCGGGTCAGTTCCGGATCCAGCAGCTGCAGATCGGCGCCGGCGCGGATGTATTTGGCGAAGTATTCGGGGTACAGCGCCTGCATTTCCTGGCTGGTTGCCTCGGTCGGCTGACCGTACACATGCGACAGCGCCTGGCGGCGGATGCCGTCCAGCAACAGCCGGGCAGTGACCTGCGAATAGTTCGGGTCTTTTTCAATCAGCGTGCGCGAGGTCATCACCAGCGAGGCGTTGACGTCGACTTCGGCCATGCCGTCAAACAGGTTGCGGCGGATGTCTTTGATGATCAGGTCTTTGGACACGCCCTTGAGGCCTTTGGTGGCATCGGCGATCACGGTTTCCAGGCGATCAAAGTCCAGCGCCTTGCGCTGACCGGTTTCATCCAGCACTTCGATCTGCGGCTGGTCGCCGACGGATTTTTTGCCGTTCTTTTCTTCCTTGGCGCGGGCGCGGGCGCGTTTTTCTTCCTGTTTGGCGCGGTACAGCACGTAGCTGCGCGCCACTTTGTGTTCACCGGCGCGCATCAGCGCCAGTTCCACCTGATCCTGAATGTCTTCGATGTGCACGGTGCCGCCGCCGTCCATGTGACGGAACAGCGCACCACTCACCTGCTCGGTGAGTTTTTCCACCGTCTCACGGATGCGTCGGGAGGCCGCCGCCTGGCCGCCTTCAACCGCCAGAAATGCCTTGGTCATTGCCACCGCAATTTTGCTCTCGTCAAAGGCCGTGACCTTGCCGTTGCGCCGGATCACGCGGTGCGGCGACTCGGAGTCCTGGTTGCTCTGCGCACGCGGCGACTCAGCAACCGGCCCAGTCTGTGATTGTTTGCCAGTTTCTGTTTCCGATTCAGTATGTTGCATAGTTTTTTGACTTGAGAGACTTGATAAATATCCGGCCATGATTCTTCATGAATCGACCCCGCACAGCGTATTTTTGCCCAGGATAAGACGCGCTGAATTGTGTAAAATTCGTCGTCGATTACCCTCTGATTGAGGAACGATCTTAGACCATTCAACCCGACTTTATCAAGACCTATTTTGAGGCATTTCCGGAAACGTGAACTGGCGACACCAAGGATCAATAACTTAGCAAAATATGCTCAAAATTGTATTGGAACTTTGCTGTGAAAATGCAAATTCAAGCCGCGCAGAATTGTCGGAGAAAAGGTCACCCCCGCGTTGAGCGGCTCAGCCACAGACAGCGATCGACAGCCCGAATCCTTCGCGGCGCGAAAGCGGCGCCATTCGAATTCAATTCAAAGGCCCTTTATTTTGTCTTTGCTGCGCGTCATCGCAGCGAAACGGGCGACGTTGAGCACCGCCGCCGAGGTCAGGCCAACGATCATGCCGATCCACAGGCCGACCGCGCCGTGGCCCAGCTGAAAACACAAAAACCAGGAGGCCAGAAAACCCAGCGCCCAGAACGAGAAGACGTTGCTGTACATGATGAAGTTGAGGTCTTTGATGCCGCGCAGGGCGCCGGCGGCGGCCACCTGCAGGCCGTCGGACAATTGGAACAGCGCGGCCAGAAACAACAGGCGCACGGCGATCCCGGCGACCGCCTGATCGCCGGTGTACAGGGCGGTGATGTGCTCGGGGAACAGCAGCACCAGTGCGGCGGAAAACGCCTGGGTGCCAAGCACCAGCGCCATGCCCAGCCAGCCGGCGCGGCGGATGTCCACCAGGCGTTTGCGGCCGACCGCGTTGCCGACGCGGATGGTCATCGCCATCGACAGCCCAAGCGGCACCATGAACAACAGCGAGATGATGTTCAGGGCGATCTGGTGGGCGGCCACGGTGTCGGTGCTGAGCGACGAAGACAACAGAGTCACTGCAGCAAAAAAACCCACTTCAGCAAACATCGACAGACCAATCGGCAAGCCCATGCGCAGCACCCGGCGGATTTCCGCCCAGTCGGGTTTTTCAAAGCGGCCAAACAGCATCACCCGGGCGATGCGCGGGTGGCGGTGGGTGACCGCGGCAAACACCAGCATCTGAATCGCAATCACCGCGCTGGTGGCGTAGCCGCAACCGGCCGCGCCGAGGGCAGGAAAACCGAGGTGTCCGTAGATCAGCACGTAATTGAACGGGATGTTCAGCAACAGCCCGAGGAAACTGATGTACATGGTGGTTTTGGTGATCGACAGGCCGTCGGCCAGGTAGCGGAAGGTCAGAAACAGCGCCAGCGGCAACACGCCCCAGCTGATGGCGTCGATGTAACCGACCGCGTGCGGCACCACTTCAGGTTTGGTGTCAAACAGCAGCAGCAACGGGTGCAGGGCACGCACGACAAAGAAAAACACCCCGCCCAGCAACAGCGCCAGCCACATGAACTGACGCATCAACGGCCCGATTTCATGGTGTTTTTTGGCCCCGTCCAGCGACGAAACCAGCGGCGGAATGGCCATCAAAATGCCCATCATGAACAGGATCGCGGTGGCCCAGATGGAGCTGCCCACCGCCACCGCCGCCAGGGTCACGGCCGACAGACGGCCGGCCATGATGGTGTCGACAAAGCTCATCGCCACCACACTGATCTGACCAATGATCAGCGGCAGCGCCAGTCGCACGGTCTGGGTCAGGTGTCTTTTGTTTGAAATCTCGTTCATGATGATGGAAAATCAGTCACTCGCCCCTATCAATCGTCAAAGCGCATGTCCGATGAGAAAAAAACCGCATTCGTTACCGGCGCCACCGGCTTTCTCGGCGGCCACCTGTGTCAACAACTGATCGCCGATGGCTGGCGGGTGCGCGCCCTGGTGCGCCGTCCCACGGACGGCCTCGCTGACGGCGTGCAGTCGTGCAAAGGGGACCTATTAGACCACCAATCGCTGCTCGACTCAATTGAAAATGACACCGATGCGGTGTTTCACGTGGGCGCCGATACCAACACCTGGCGCGGCAACAACGCGCGCCAGACGCGCATCAACATCGACGGCACACGGGGCGTGCTTGAAGCCTGTCGCCAACGGCGGGTGAAACGCCTGGTGCACGTGTCGACCGCGGCGGTCTACGGCGTGGATCACACGCACGAAGTGGCGCTTGCAGAAAGTCAGCCCAAAGACGGCCTGCACAGCCGCATCAACTACGTTGCCAGCAAGACCCGCGCCGAGGCGCTGGTGCTGGACGCGGCGGCCGGTGATGTGGACGCGGTGATCGTCAACCCGACCCACATCATTGGCCCGGGCGACCGGCACAACTGGGCGCGCTTGTTTTGCATGATCGCCGATCAGTCGCTGCCGGCGATCCCCGCCGGCAGCGGTTCATTTGCCGACGTGCGCGATGTGGCCGCCAGCACCATTGCAGCGCACGCGCGCGGACGGCGCGGAGAAAATTACCTGCTCGGCGGCCACAACCACAGCTTCACCGAATTCATCGCCGCGGCGGCCGCCGAACTGGGTGTGGCGGTGACTGCAAAACGCCTGCCGCAGGGGCTGCTGCGCGCACTGGCCACCGCCAAGGACCTGATTTCCAGGATCACCCGGCGCGAACCGGATCTGACGCCCGAATCGCTGGCGTTGATTTCACACCGCGACCGCTGCGACAGCGCGCGCGCCATAGAAGAACTCGGCCACCGCATCCGGCCGTTCGAGGACAGCATCCGCGACGCGGTCAATTCTTTGCGCGCGGACGGCC
>JBNLBT010000022.1:0-38925 GCA_050303435.1 Marinicellaceae bacterium | reverse complement strand
CAACTGCAGGTCAAGCCGGGGCTGTACCCACTGCACATCACCGTGTCAGAGATTCAGCGCCACGGCGAAGCCGACGATGTTGTCACATTGATGGCACAGGACCCGTCCAACCCGCCGCTGTTCACACACACCGTGACCACCGTCTTGGACAACTGGATGATTCGTCTCATGGAAGCGCAATACATCCACATTGAACATTTCAATTTATTGCTGACCGGCACGACCGATTACGGCAATGTCATTCAACTGGAAGGCGTCAACTCCCACCTGCGCATTGCAAACAATCTGTTGCAATTACACACCACCGATTCGACCGCCTTTCCTGATCTGGCGTCGGGCATATCCGCGATCACCAACAGCCGACTCAACGACATCAAAATTCGCAACAACGTGTTCGTCGGCGGGCGTGGCGGCATCACTCTGGAGAACTATCCTTTCGAATACAGCAGTGAAGTTGATGTCCGCAACAACTTTTTCATTGGTCAGGATTCGGTGGCGTCATTCTATGTCATTAAAGGCAATTTTATTGATGGGCTCAACGTGGTGGGCAACTGGATCTTCAATGACAATTTTGGCAACAAAGGCCTGCGCCTGTTCCGCGTCAATGACAGCCTGATCGACGGCAATGTGTTTTTGATGATGGAGAGCAATGATGGCTCCAGGGGCATCGAATTGAGTTACATCAACGACGACGGCATCAGCGAGTCAATGGTGCGCAACAATTTTGTCATTGCCGGCGCCATTGCCGTCAATCTCAGTTCCGAAACGAACAACGTTCGGCTGCAGCACAACACCCTGGTGGTGGATGGTACGGTGGCGGTGCCCAGCTCTCCAGTGGCCGCCCTGTTCATCAATGTGCTGCCACCAACGCCCAACATCCACAGCCGCAACAACATCCTGATCAACCGCATTTCCAGCAACGACCGCCACGCCCTGTGGGTCGAAGAAGTCAGCGATTTAACCAGCTCGGACCACAACATCTACTATTCGGAATCACCGCGGATGATTCACATCGGCGGCGTGGAATACGACGACCTTGGCGCCCTGCACGCGGCATTGAACCTGGATCTGTTTTCGCATAATCAGGACATTGATTTCATCGATGAGGCCGCCGGCGATCTGCATCTGAGCGATGCGCAGCACGGCGACCCCAATCTGCAAACCCCTGCAGTGAACACCGTGACCCACGACATCGACGGTGAGTTGCGCGATGCAACGACCGCGCGCATCGGCGCCGACGATTACACGCGCGGGACGATTTTCAGGGCCAACTTTGACTGATTTCGGCCCGCTTCAAGGCGCCGCATTGAACACAAAAAAACTGGGATTTTGCCCCTGACTTGAGTATAGTTTTGCTTTTCAGGCAAACACACCATACATGCGTTATCGGCTGGGTTCGGTTGAGTACGACAGCGAGATCGGCGCCTTTCAGGGTCAGGGGCGCAGCCGTAAGTTGCGCGCGCGCAGCATGCACGCGTTGAATTATTTCCTGCAAAACCGCGATCAAATGGTCACCTACGACGCGCTCATGGAGCACGTGTGGAAAACCGTGGTGTCCGACAACGCGGTGCAACAGATTCTCACCCAGATTCGCCAGGCCTTCGAAGCCGTAGAACCGCAACAGGAATTGATCGTCACCCACCGCGGCAAAGGCTTCATGCTCAACCAGTCGCTCAAAATTGAGCCGATCAACGGCGCGGCACCGCGGGTAAAGGGCGGTCAACTGCGCGCCACCTGGTTGCTGACGCCGGCACTGGTCCTGGGCATCGCTGCGTTGTACCTTATGTGGCCGGTGAGCAACACCGCGCAAGCCGAACAGCACCGCATTTTACTGTTTCAGAGCAGCGCAGGATCGGTGCTGCAAGATCCAGTGAATCCGGCCGTGCAACGGCATCTGACAGAAGTGTTGGGCTTGTCGGGCCGCAACGATGTGGTGTCGCTGGATCGCACACCCGAACGCGGGCAACAGGACCAATTGGCGGAACGGCTGTGGCAAATGAACCCGCAATTGAAAACCGTGGAAGTGCACACCCGCGCAGTGCCCGAAGGGCATGAAATTCACCTGCTGCTGATTCACGGCGACAAAACCCGCAGCGAGACCCGCTTGGTTGATCGGCATCTGCACCGCGTGTTGCGCCAGGCCGCGGACTGGATCAGCGAACACAACAGCGACGCGTCGATTGAAACAGAACTCATGCGCGACGCCCTGCCAGAAGACGACTATCTGGTTGAAACCTATCTGCGCGGTCTGGCGCACGCCGGAGTCGGAGAAAACGCACAAGCCATTGAATTTTTTGAATTGTGCCTGCAACAGCAGCCGACCTTCAACCTGGCGCGACTGGCGTTGGCCAAAACGCTGCGCAAACACGCCCGCTACGATGAATCCGCGGCGCAACTTGAAGCCATGAAGTCGCTCAATCTGCACCCCCGCCTGCGCGCAGCCATTGACAATGAGCTGGCCTCCATTCTGTTGATGCAATCGCGCCTGCAGGACGCCGAAGCGGCGTTCAGAGAGGTGTTGCAAGACACACCGGGACTGTATCCGGCGCGGCTGAACCTGGCCACCGCGCTGTACCGTCAGGGCCGCTACGAGGAAGCCCTGGCCGAGCTGACCGACCTGTCCACGTCATTGAACCCGAAGACGCACCCGGAATACGCAGCCATTGCGCTGTTCACCCGCGCCGGCATCCAATTGTCGCGCCAAAACATGCCGGAGGCCAAAACCCTGTTGCATCAATCGCTGGCGCTGTTTGAACAACTCGGCGACCGACAGCGACAGGGTCTGGTGCACGGCCGCCTGTCGTATTTTTACATGGCCAATGGGCAATTGAACGCGGCCGAAACACACATCGACAAAGCGCGTGAGATCGCCGATGCCCTGAACAACAAGCGTGGCCTGCTCAGTGTGCTGGATTCTCAGGTGAAATTGCAGATCACCCGTGGCCGTTTTGACGCGGCGTCCACCGCAATCGCCGAAATGCTGGATCTGGCCATCGAACTCGGGTCGCTCGACGGCCAGCAGCACGCGCACCAGTGGGCCGCCCAGGCCGCATTGGAACGCGGCGATCTGGAAGCCGCCGCGCAACACATCGAACGGCACCGGGCCATGGCCGAGGTGTCTGATTCGATCCCCACGCTGGAAACGCATCGGGTGCTGTCCCTGCAACTGGCGCTGGCACAAGGCGATTTGATTGGCGCAGTCCATTGGGTGGAGCTGCTGGAATCCATGCAACAGAAAAACAGCATCCAGCACAGTTTTGTGCCGCTCAAAGTGCGCTATCTGAACGCCAGTGGCCAGTCAGAGGCGGCGCGAGCCTACTTACAGAATCTGCGAACGCAACCTGATGCTGCCAATGACCCGGGGTTTGTACAACGGCTGGACATGTTGCTGGCACAACAGGATTTGCCCGAACACCCGCAACAGGCCTTGCAGCGGCTGCAATCAATTGAGGTGAATGACAACATCGCGCATCCGTTTCACAGCCTGATGGCCGAAGCCCTGCTGCTCAGCGGCGATGCCATCTCGGCGCGCGTGGCCATAGAAAAGGCGCGGCACGCCTACAACCAGCGCTGGTCCCCGGAACTGCAGGCACTGCAAAACCGCATCGAAACGGCGCTGCAATGAACACCTGCCTCACGCCGGCTTCACAGCCATCCATTACAATCAATTGACTTGAATATACACAATCGGAGGACAGGTTCATGGGTTTACTGATTGACGGCCAATGGCACGATCAATGGTACGACACCGAAGAAAACGACGGCAAGTTCAAGCGCAGTGAAGCGGCGTTTCGCAACTGGGTCACGGCCGATGGCGCGCCCGGCCCGTCCGGCAGCGGCGGTTTCAAGGCAGAGAAAGATCGCTATCGTCTGTACGTTTCACTCGCCTGTCCCTGGGCACACCGGACTTTAATCTTTCGCGCTCTGAAAGGCCTGCAAGACTTCATTCCGGTGACCGTGGTGCACTGGCTGATGCTTGAAAATGGCTGGGAATTTGGTCAGGACGGCGACGATGATCCATTGTTCGGCGCGGATTTCCTGCACCAGATTTACACCCACGCCAAAGCCGATTACAGCGGACGCGTCACCGTGCCGGTGTTGTGGGACATGCACCAGAACACCATCGTCAGCAATGAATCGGCAGAAATCATTCGCATGTTCAACAGCGCCTTTGATGGGCTCGGTGCGCGCCCGGGCGATCTCTGCCCCGCCGAGATGCTGCAACAGATTGAATCGATCAATGCACGGGTCTACAGCGACATCAACAACGGCGTGTACAAAACAGGTTTCGCCACCCGTCAGTCGGTGTATGAGGAAAACTTCACGGCGCTGTTCAAAGCCCTGGACTGGGTGGAATCCATCCTTTCACGCCAGCCTTACCTGTGCGGAGACACGCTGACCGAGGCCGACTGGCGGCTGTTCACCACCCTGATTCGCTTTGACGCGGTGTACCACGGACATTTCAAATGCAATTTAAAACGCATCGCCGATTACCCGCACACCGCGCGCTATGTGGGCGCCTTGTATCGACACCCCGGCGTGTCCGACACGGTGAACTTCAAACACATCAAACAGCACTACTACGAAAGCCACACGATGATCAACCCGAACCGGATTGTGCCCACGGGGCCGGCACTCGAATACCTGTAAGCACGCTGACGCTCAACCGCGCCAGCTGACCGGGTCGATGCGGTAGTACCCTTTCAGTGCCTGATACAACTGCGGGTGGCGCTGCAGAAATTCTTCGGGCTGCTCAATGAAATGTTCCGTGATGACGGCAAAAAACTCCGCCGCGTTGGTGGCGCCGTATTGATCAATCCAGCTGGATTGACCCAGTTCGGCCTTGATGCGCAGGGCATTGAATTCGCGAGACAACACCTTGCCCCAGGTGCGGTAGTGCCCCGGCGGCATTTGCGGCGCGCCATCGGATTCGCCGTCCTCCTGGTCCAGTTGATGGGCAAACTCATGCATCACCACGTTGTGCCCGTCGGCCGACACGCGCGCGCCGTGTTCGCTGTCGGACCAGGACAGCACCACCGGACCGCGGTGCCAGGATTCACCCAGTCGCACCGGGCCGACTTCATCGGCCGCGCCGTGCGCATCGCGCCGCTGCGTGAAGGCCCCGGGGTATACGCGAATGGTCTTCAAATGCGGAAAGTAGCGGGTCTTGCGGTTCAATAAAAGAATGCACGCCTGCGCGGCAATCACCACACGCACGGTGTCGGTGATTTCCAGGCCGTTGTGGCCGGTGAAGTATTTTTCGCTGAGGAACACGTTCATGTGTCCGTGCAACTGCTGCCGCAAATCCTCCGGCAACCGGTTGTACAGCGGAAATTTCTGTTTCAGGATGGCTTGCCAGGGTTCAGGAAACGGCAATTCAAAGACGCGTCGACGGCGCCGATCACGCACGAATCCGCGCGCCCACAAGGCTACAAACAGCAGCGCCACCACCGTCAATGTGCCGATCAATACTTTGGGGTCATTCATGCTTCAATTTAATGGAATATGCATGCACTGCATGGACTCAAACACCTTTCTCTCGCATGAAAGCCAGGCCATTGGGAGCCGGTTGACTGAATAAATACGGCGCATCGGTTTACATTTTCTGTTTTTGAAACCACAATATGGGGGTTGTTTTGCATTTTTTGTGCACATTTATTTTTTTTCTGTTCAATGCCAAATCATGTGACCATCACACGCATAATAAATTACAAAATATAAACTGTCAGGAGACATCCAATGTTATTCAAACCGTTTCAATTGAAAACGGGCCTGTTCGCACTGCTGATCTGCATCAACGCGTCGTGGGGACAAAGCCTGCATCTGTTATCTGCACCGCAACGGGACCTCGGTCCGGTGCCCGATGATCCCGTCGTATCCGGCAAACTGTCCGGCAACGGGCGATACCTCACATTCAGTTCGCGTGCCACCAACCTGGTGGCCAACGACACCGACCGTTCATTCGACGTGTTCATGCTCGACCGGCAGACGGATCAAATCGTGCGGGTCAGCACCGACGCCGCCGGCAACCCACTGGGTCTGGGCATCATCCTGGATTTCACGGCCCCCACAAACGATGGTCGCTACGTCAGCTTCGTCAGTAATCACAACGCCCTGCCCGACGCCAACGGCACCGACATGCTGTACACCAAAGACCTCATGACGGGTCTGGTGATCAATGAAAGTTTATTGGGCATGGGTCAGAGCTATGACGTTGAGACCTTCAATTCCAAAATCGGTCTATCGGGCGATGGTCAATACTTGACCTTTGCCAGCACCCATGACATCGTCAACAACCCCAACACGCTGGTGAATGTGTTTCGCAAGAACAGAAACGCCGGCACCTATGAACTGGTGTCGGTCAAGCACACCGGCCTGGCCAGTGACGACGCCCTGATCATCGACACATCCGGCAGCGGCCGCTACATTGTGTTCATCAGCGCCGCTGACGTTTTGCCAGCAGGATCCGGTGGCAACAACCATCTGTATCTGCGGGACATGGATCTGGCCACCACGGTGATGCTGGATGTGCAACCCAACGGCGACCCGTCGGCCTTCAACTTTTTCCAGACGTTGTCCTTGTCCGCGTCCGCATCTGACGTCGGCACGGCGGTGTTTTGTTCAGCGCAGTCCGACCTGGTCAGCAACGACACCAATCAGTTGAGCGATGTATTTCTGTACACCCTCGGCAGTCTGCAACGGATCAGCCTGGACCCCAACGGCAATGAATTGACTTTTGGAAATTGCGGCGGCGTCACTGACATCAGTGACAACGGCAACCGGGTGGCCTACGGGCACCAGTCGGATCAAATCGTTGCCAACGACGACAACGGCGTTTTTGACGTGTACACATACGATGTCATGACTGGCACGAATGCCTTGGTCAGCCAGGACAGCCTTGGCGATGTTGGTAACACAGAAAGCAATTCACCCTCGGTGGACGCGGCGGGTGAT
This sequence comes from Marinicellaceae bacterium, assembly GCA_050303435.1. Taxonomy (GTDB): domain Bacteria; phylum Pseudomonadota; class Gammaproteobacteria; order Xanthomonadales; family Marinicellaceae; genus JBNLBT01. The sequence goes on along the minus strand of JBNLBT010000022.1, from coordinate 31,971 downwards.
GTCATTGTGTTTGCTTCGAAGGCGAGTAATCTCGATCCACCCTTTGCCCCCGGCTCGCACGAAACGCTGTATGCCCACCTGACCTCGAGCGCGGATGTCAACGGTCTAATCACCGCAGATCATGGCATCGACCATCTGCTTGACCGGGTCCGTTTTGTGCACATCTCGGACGACCAGAACTGGGCCATTTACGGCACCGCGGCGTCCAACAGCGAGCCTGATGGCAGCGACATCAACGACACAGACGACGTGTTCTTGCTCAACCGCGGCAACGGCCAGCAGATCCCCATTGGCCATAAAGTCTCCTATTCTGGTGATGGCGCGGACCTCTCTGCCAACGGCCGCTACGTGACCTTCACGTCCGCTTTCGAACAGCCCCTCGGCCAGGTCAGTGTGTTTGGAAAAGTGGTGTTTTTGTACGACCATCAATCCGGCGTATACACCCAGGTGGCGCGCGGTGACGCCCCCAAAGTCAACAACAACGGCGATGTGGTGTTCGCCTCCAGCGACGCCACGCTGGTGGCCAACGATCTGAACAACGCCAAGGACGTGTTTTACTACGACCATTCCGCCGGCACCATTGAACGCGTCAACCTCGGCCCCGCACAAACAGAAGCCAACGCCCCCAGCGACGCGCCGGACATCGGTGGCGAAGGCGCGGACACCTGGGTGGTGTTCGACTCCATGGCCAGCAACCTGACCCCGGGCGACAGCAACGGCGCGCAGGACGTGTTCATGCTCAATTGGCCGGGCGGCACACCGCAGTTGATTTCCCAGGCCTCAGGCGGTCAATCGGCCAACGGTGCCAGCGCCTTTGCGAGCATTTCCGGTGACGGCCGCCGCGTGGCGTTTACATCGTTTGCCACCAACCTCACCGCCGAGACCTATCCAGCGCAAAACAGCCATCAAGTGCTGCTGTACGACCGCGTTGCTGCGCAGTTGACACTCATCAGCAAGGACACCGCGGGCGCGGCGCACACGGGCCAGTTGCCCGTCGCCCTGACCAGCCGCCTTTCCATCGATCACAGCGGCCGACACGTTGGCTTCATTTCCAGCGGCGACGCGCTGGTTGATAATGACACCAACAATCGACGGGACCTGTTTGTGCACGACATGCAGACTGCCTATACCCAACGCATATCGCAACACCTTGATGGCAGCGGCTTTGATCGATCGACAATCCAGGGGCAAGTGGTGTTTGACGAAAGCCCCGTGCCACCGGTGCTGGGTGTGGCGATGTGCACCTCGGGCGCGCCTTTTGCATCCACCGCAGACAGTCTGCACGATGTGGCCGTTTTGTATCAGGCCGCCGGACTGGATTTGATCTTCCGCAACGGTTTGGACTGATTCGCCTGCAAGCCACGCCCGGGCGCAGATGTGGCACTGCGCCCGGGCGTGATCGGAAACACCAATCACTGTATTGTAATTTTTGAATTTTACAAACGCCGGTGCGCGGTTTATCATGCCATTTTTCAAATGAACGGGAGTCGCATGAGCACGCAACATCATCAACTGATCATCCTCGGTTCCGGCCCGGCCGGATACACCGCCGCTGTGTACGCAGCGCGCGCCAACCTGAATCCGGTGCTGATCACCGGCCTGGAGCAGGGCGGACAACTGATGACCACCACGGAAGTTGAAAACTGGCCGGGCGATCCGGACGACCTGCAAGGCCCCGACCTGATGGCGCGCATGTTGAAACACGCGGAAAAATTCGACACCAAGGTCATTTTCGATTACATCAACAGCACCAAGCTGAGCCAGCGTCCCTTTATACTCAAAGGCGATCAGGCCGAATACAGCTGCGATGCATTGATCATTGCCACCGGCGCCAGCGCCAAATACCTGGGCCTTGAGTCGGAAGAAAAATTCAAGGGCAAAGGCGTGTCCGCCTGCGCCACCTGTGACGGCTTCTTTTACCGCGATCAGCCGGTGGCGGTGGTCGGCGGCGGCAACACCGCGGTGGAAGAAGCGCTGTACCTGTCCAACATCGCTTCGAAAGTGTATCTGGTGCATCGCCGCGACAGCCTGCGTTCGGAGAAAATCCTGCAGGACCGCCTGTTCGAAAAAGCCAAAAACGGCAACGTGGAACTGGTGTGGGATCACGTGGTCGACGAAGTCGTCGGCGACGCGCGCGGGGTCAATGGACTGAACATCAAGCACGTGCAAAGCGGCGAAGGGCGCACCCTGGATGTGCAGGGCGTATTCATCGCCATCGGTCACTCGCCCAACACCGGCATTTTCAAGGATCAATTGGACATGCAACACGGCTACATCAAGGTGGAATCCGGACAACAGGGCAACGCCACGCAGACCTCCGTGGCCGGCGTGTATGCCGCCGGCGACGTGATGGATCACATTTATCGCCAGGCCATCACTTCGGCCGGCACCGGCTGCATGGCCGCGCTGGATGCCGAACGCTATCTGGACGCGCTGGCCAGCAAATAAAGCGCAACCACAGGCCATCGAGAACACCGGCCCGGCGCCGGTGTTCTCGTCTCAGCGATGCGGCGGGACGCCCATTGGCACTGTTATTTCACTGTGATTTTTGCTAAAACTGATTCCCATGAGCGCGGACCAACCGATCTTGTTGCCTTGCCTGGATGAGGCGGAGAACTTTCCCGCGGTGCACATGGCACTGAAAGAACCCAACGGCCTGTTGGCCTACGGCGGCGATTTGTCCGAAGCGCGTTTACTCAAAGCCTATCGCCGCGGCATTTTTCCCTGGTACAACCCCGGCGAGGAAATCCTCTGGTGGTCGCCCGATCCACGCACGGTGCTGTACCCCAATGCCTTGCACCTGAGTCGACGATTGCAACGCAGCCTGCGTGCAAGCGATCATCGGGTGCATTGGAATCGCGACTTTGCTGGCGTGATGCGGCACTGCGCGGCGCGACGCAAAGGGCAGAGCGGCACCTGGATCTCCACGCAAATGCTGCAGGCCTACCAGCGGCTGTTTGACCGCGGTCACGCGTTTTGCCTGGAAATTGAAACCGACCGCGGTCTGGCCGGTGGCATCTACGGCGTGCACATCGGCCGCATGCTGTTTGGCGAATCGATGTTCAGCGCACAGACCAACGGCTCCAAACTGGCGCTGTACGAGCTGACCCGCTGGATGCTGCGCAACGACCACCCCCTGCTCGACTGCCAGGTGGATTCTGCACACCTGCGCAGCCTGGGAGCACTCAGCCTGCCGCGCGCGGAGTTTGTGCGCGCGGTGCAGGCGCTGCTGTGATGGCGTCGCTGTCGACCTGCACGCGCTCCAGCAGGCAGATAAAACAGCCGTATTCGGCGTTGTACACGCGGATGCGCTGAGCCTCGGGGTTGGCAAACAGACGTTCAATCAAGGCGTCGATCGATTCATTGCCCAGCAGGGCGCCCTGCAACAGGCGGCCGTCCTGCGAATAACTGCGCAGCGTCAGTTCGATGGCGCAGCGGCCGTCGCTCACCTCGGGTGGGAATCCGCCCTGCGGCGGGTACGCTTCGCAGGCGTCCAGATGCACAAAGACCGGCCCGCTTTCATCGTGCAAGGCACCGCCGTGCATGGGCCGGTGGCGGAACAACACCCGACGTTCACCCGGATTGAACTGTCGCAGGCAACTGCGGCAGGGGCCATAGCCACTTTCAGGGGCCGTGCTGACCTCAACGCGTGCGTCTTCAGGACGCGAATGTGCCAGCGCACGGATGGCCGTGAGCACTTCTTGCGGCACCGATTGAATCCGATACATTTTTTTCTCCACTGTGTTCTGTATTCGCAACACCTTTCGGTGTGACCCAATGGGCACCACAGCGGGTGCCCAATGACGACACATTGTGCATCCGCGCGCTTGTGTGGTCGAACCGGATCTTGCCGAATGGGCTTTTGCCGCTGCGGGCGCATTTCAGTTTTTGCGATTCTCGGGCAAGGCGGTTATCATGGACGCAAGCCGGAGCTGCAAAGAAAAACAACCATTGCAACCGTGCAGGCCGGCCCAGCGGTTGCGCGCATGCCGGTCACCCACCCCCCAAACCGGCGCATGCCGTGACCAGAACACACACACAAAGAGGAGAGTTCCATGAAACCGTTCCGTTCACTCGGTCGCATCCTGCCGTTGATGCTGATCAACTTCACTGCATTGAGCCAATTGCCGCCCGATCCCGATGACTGGGTCTGCAGCAGCGATCCGCTGAGCGAAAAAACGCTCGCCGAACGCACCCGCGCCTGGTGCGCAACACAGCTGCCCGATTTAAACGACAACTGGCGCGCGCAGGTGTCCTTGCCGCTGGAACCGGGTCAGGTCACCGACCTGAAAGCAAAAAACGCCTACGACGAAGCCTTGCGCGGTTTTTTGCGCAAACGGGAATACGACGCCAAACTGAACTGGCCGCGCGATCTGCACTGGCGACTGACCGGTCCCTATGTGGGCCCGATCGGCAGCGGTGAATCCTACGGTGTGCATCCGGCGGTGCGCGTGTTTTATTCACCGGAAGTGGCGCGCTGGCTGTGCGGTGGACGCCAGGGCGATCTGCCGGTCGGCGCCATGATCATCAAGGAAATGGCCAGCATCAATGAACAATTGGGCGTCGTGCGCGACGGCGATTGCATGCGCATTCCGGACAACGATCAGCGCCTGCCGGATTCCTGGACCGTGATGGTGCGCAGCGGGCAGTCACACGACGGCTGGTACTGGGCCAATCCCACCATGCAGGGCGATGGCAACCCGCCGTTGCTGGACAAATCCGCCTTTGTGTTGCCCGGGGACGTGCCCAAGGCGCCGGTGCAACGCAACCCCGACTGGTACCCCACCGGCTACCTGTTTGGCCAGCAACTGCCCAATGGCCACAGCAAAGTGTTTGATGCGGTGTATCCTTACAGCCTGTTTGGCGCGGCGTGTATCAACTGCCACGCCACCGCTGAAAATGAATTGACCTTTTCTTCACTGGACAACCTGATCTCCCTGGGGCTGCAATACCGCTGGTACCCTGCCGGACCGGCGTCCGGTGACGCCGCGGCCGATGCCCGTCACAGCCCGGTGCTGAACCGCGACGCGGCCAGCGCGGCGTATCAATCGCCGTTTTCACAGCCACTGCCGGCGCCGGACGCCGAGTTTGTGGCTTACTACGGCACGCTCGGCATTGAACGTTTTGATCAGGCCTGGCCATTGCGCTTTCCAGCGGAAACCTACGACCACCGCATCGCGGCCGCCGATGGCCCGGATCAATACCTGACTTCGGACCAGTGCATCAACTGCCACGACGCCACCTACGCCAACGCCGCCGAAGCCAACATGCTGATCGACAAACACGGCAGCGATGAAAAAATCAATGTTTCACCCTACGGCGAATGGCGCGTTTCACCGATGGGGCTGGCCGGCCGCGATCCGATCTTTTTCTCTCAGCTGCAAAGCGAGACCAACAACCTGCCGGCGCACACCCGCTGCATCGAAAACACCTGCCTGCATTGCCACGGCGTGATGGGTCAGCGGCAACAGGCCATTGACACGCCGCCGTCGGATGAATGCAAGGATCTGTTTGCGGTGCAGCCGCCGGCCAGCGTGCCTTTCGGTACACCGTTCGCGAAAAAAACCGTGACCGACTGGCAAAGCCCGCCGGACAACCACAGCGCGGCGTACGGCGCACTGGCACGCGACGGCATTTCCTGTCAGGTGTGCCATCAGATGCTGGACACCGATTTTGGCCAGGAAGCCAGTTTCACCGGCAACTTTGTCGCCGGCCAGCCCACCGAGGTGTTTGGGCCGTACGATGAAGTGGTGCCCAAACCCATGCAAAACGCGCTCGGGATCACCCCACAGCATGGCCAGCAAATCGCCAGCAGCCATCTGTGTGGCACCTGTCACAACATTCTGCTGCCGACCTTTAACAACGACGGCAGCCTGCACGCGCACAGCGCACCGGATGGGCAAAAAGTGACCTCGACCTATGAACAGACCACGCACCTGGAATGGGTCAACAGTGATTTTTCCAAAGCCGGGTGGTTCAAAAGCTGTCAGGATTGCCACATGCCCACTGAATTCAAGGTCGGCTCCACGCACAACCCCCTGAAAGGCGTGCAAATCGCCAACATCGAAAGCAGCGATTTTGCGCCCACCACGCACCGCCTGCCCAACGACGACATCCGCTTGCGCAAACGCGACCGCTTTGCCCGCCATGCGCTGCACGGCCTGAACGTGTTCATCAATGAAATGTTCCAGCAATTTCCGCTGCTGCTGGGTTTGCGCCAGCTCGATTACATGGTCAAATCCGATGTGCAGCCGGCGCTGATCACCGGCCGCGACTCGATGCTGGAAATGGCGCGCCGGCAAACTGCAGAGGTGCATCTCAAGTCGCTGCGTGTGGACGGCAACGGGCTGCTTGAGGCGGACGTTGAGGTGGTCAATCTGAGCGGTCACTTCATGCCTTCAGGCGTCGGTTTCCGGCGCGCTTTTCTGGAATTCATCGTCTATGACCGCAGCGACCGCATGCTGTGGGCGTCCGGTCGCACCAATCGCCTCGGCGTGATTTTGGACGGCACCAGCGATCAACCGCTGCCCAGTGAACGCGGCGGCAAAGGCACCACCGAATATCAGCCGCATTACCAGCAGATCACCACCCAGGACCAGGTGCAAATTTACCAGGAACTGATCAAGGATTCGGACGGTCACCTGACCACCTCTTTTCTGCGTCGGGTCAGCGATGTGAAAGACAACCGCCTGCGCGGCAAAGGCTACGATCCGGCCTATTTTCTCAAGCAGGCATCACCCTACATCCAGATGCTCGGTGTGCCGGTGGGCCGCACCGCCGATGATCCGGACTACACCGACCCCACTCGCACCGGCAGTGACCGCTTGAAATATCGGCTGCAGCTGACCCCGGCGCAAGCCCGCGATGCGGCGCGTGTGGCGGTAAAAATGTACAACCAGTCGATTCCCCCCGCGTATCTGCAGGACCGCTTCAGTGACGCCGCGGTGGGGCCCAAAGAGAAAGACGACATCCAGCGGCTGTACTACCTCACCAGTCACCTGAACACCGCCACGCGCACGGCGGAAGGTGAACCGGTGATTCAAGATTGGAAGCTGTACATCGACGGCGCCTGTCGCACCGTGCAGGGACAAGAATGCAGCCCCTGAAGTGAAGCCATCCATCGACGCGTCCTGACGGGCGCGTCGATGGATGGGACGATTCAATCGTGGGTGTCGGGGATGTTGAGCACCTGCGGATCGCAACTGATCAGGCGATTGCGGCCGGTGTCGCGCACCAGCACGCTGGTCTGGATCAATTGCGGTCGGGTGTTCCTGTCCAGCACTTCAACCGAGCGTTTGTTGCTGGAGAACTTCCGTGCGCCGAACTCCTGTCCATCATCAGAGGTCAGAAATGCCTGCATTTCGAACTGCTCGCCAGTTTCCGGGCTGAACACGATGTTCACGGTCACGTCTTTCTTTTCGATCAATATCACGTTCGGAGAATAACTGAAAAAGTATTCACCCTCAGCGGCGTTGCCGCCAAAGCCCACAAAGGCCACTGTCAATTCGACGTTCATTGTTTTTGCTCCTCTTTGTTGATTACGACTGTTTCATCCGCCGGCAGACCTTCCAGCAGATCCGGGTTGCGATAGCCATCGGCCATCAATTCTGAGCGCAGGGTTTCTGCCAGGCTGGCATCGCCCTGCAACTGTGCCAGCCGCCAGCGCAAGGCTTGCCAGCGGTGATTGACGGCCCGCGCACCGTTGTCCGTGCGCAGTTGCAAAATGGCACGGATTTCATCGAACGGTTGCACCGTTTCCGCCCCATCGCCATTGAGTTGCATCAAGTGCAACCGGGCCAGTTGCACCAACACCAAGGCTTCGGCCTGGGCGTTTTGCTCCACAGACAGCGATTCATGCCACAGGCGCACTGCATCATTTAGCACCGTCATGGCCGCGTCACTGCGGTCCTGTTGTTGCATGATCAATGCCTGTTGACGCATCAATTTGATTTGCTGCAATGCGGTGTTTTCATTGAATTTGAGATTCAGGCGGAATGCCTCGATCAATTGCTGCGCGATCTGGATGGCCTGCAGCGCCTGGCTGTGCTGGCCATGCGCTCGCGAAATCTGTGCGTGCAATTGATAGGCATTGATCAATTGCCGCTTCAAATCGTAATTGTGATCATCGGCCTGCGCCAGCGCCGAGAGCAACTCCAGCGTGCGCTTCACCGCCGCTTCGCTGTCTTGCAGCAAGCCCAGGTCAAACTGCATCAAAGCCACGCGATGCCAGGCCAGCGCCAGACGGTGGCGCCATTCGGCGTTGCCCGGGTCCATGCCGCTGAGCTGCCGCGTGATTTCACGCGACTCAATGAAGTGACCCAGTGCATCGCTCAAACGCCCCTGTTTTTGTTCAATCGTGCCCACCCAGGACACGCTGTCGGCCAGGTCAGCAATCAACACCGCGTCGTTGGGCCGCAACTCAAGCAATTGCTGTTTGATCGCCACCGACTGCTGAAAATACACGTCCGCCTGCTGCAACTGCTGCATTGAATTGGCCAGTGTGCCCAGATTGTTCAAAGCATAGGAAATTTCCAGCCGCCAGTCGGGATTGTCCGGCTGCATTTCGGCCAGTTCCCTGGCCAGATGCAGATAGGCCTGCCAATGGGATTCACCGGCATCGAATTGACGTTGCAGATACGCCAGGTACCCCAACCAGTAATGCGCCAACATGGATTTTTGCAACACCAGGACGGCGCGCGTTGGTGCCTCATCGAATGCGCGCAACACGGCGGCAGCGGCCTGAAAATGTTCTCCCGCCTGTGGCATGTCCCTTTGCTCAAACAGAATCTCCCCCATCAGTAAATGCGTTGAAGCCCATTGCAAGCGCTCCGTGTCCGACAGATTGTGTGCTGAGTTCTGTTGCATTTGCGCGATCACCGCCTGACCCAGCGGCGCCAGCAAATCGACCCGGCCCAGCGGTTTGAGCTGGTTTTTCAACTCCTCCAGGCCCAGTGTACGCAGCTGCGACAGTTGCCCAGACTGGCGCCTGATTTCTTTCTCCTGGACCTGCATGCGCCAGCCGCCCCACAGCATCAGCACCAGCAACAGCGCCAGGCCGGTCCCGTTGAGCAGACGCCAGCGATTGCGTCGTGTGCGTTCCTGGGTGCAGGCCTGAATGAAGCGGTGTTCATCGTCACTTAAGCGGCAATCGGGGTTATCGCGCACCCTTCGGGCCATCTGCCACAAGCGGCCACGCGCGTACAACAAGGCCCGGTCAAGGTCATGTCCCAACCAGCGGGTGCTGGCCATGGCGATGTCGTCGCGTGCACGCAGCGATGCCCGGTGCGCATCGATCCATTGCACCAGCCACGGCCAGTCGGTGCACAGCACCGGGTGCGCCAGGTGCACACTGGGCGCATTGCGGTGGGTGCTGTCCCGCAGCAAACCGCCATCCAGCAGTTGTTCAAGCAACGCTCGCTCGGCGCCGTTGCGACACAACGACACCGGCATGTCCAATCGCTTGACCTGTTCACCATTGCGCCAGTTGAGGCTGAGCAATTTGTGCAGCCAACGCTGCAGCAACTGTGTGTGCTCTGCGGTTAAATGACTGCGCAGTTGTTCAGCGGCGGACACCACCGCAGTGGCCATACCTCCTGCAGCTTCATGCGCCGCCCAGGTGAGCATGTGGCCTTCGCGATCCCGGTACAACACCCACAGTACGGCCTGCAGGCTGGTCAGTGCGTGCTGCCGATCGTGGGCTGACTGCACCAGATGCTGGCCCAGACGCGTTTTGTTTTCCGGCCGCTGTTCAAAACGCAAACCCGCGGCCAGTGCCGGTTGGTGCACCATGCGATCCAATTGCGCGATGTCCGGCGCTTCCAGCCGGTGGTGATGGTGTTCGATGTCGTCCACTGCATTGACGCAGTCGTTGAGCCAGCGCGTGGCCGCATGCGTGCGCACCGCAACGATCACCAGCCACTGTCCGCCGCGCAACAGCGTCCGCAGCTGAGCCAGCAACTCCGCTGCCAGCGCATCGCCGTCGTCCGCCGCGTACAGCCATTCCAGCTGATCAATAAAGAGGATGCGCTGGGCTGCGGACGACGGCGGTGGATCTGCATTGTTGCACGCCTCAGGCGGATGGCATCGCTGGCGCAGGCTTTGCAGCCATTCACCGCGTTCCGCGCTGCGTGTGCAGGCGTGCAGGCTGAGGCTCACGCAGTCGGTGTAGGCGTGTTTGAATGGGCGATAGGGGTTGCGCAGTCGCGGCACCAGCCCCGCTTGAATCAAAGAGGTTTTGCCGACACCGGTTTCACCGCTGAGTGTGATCAGCACCGGGGTGCCGGCCTCGACGCGATCAAGTCGTCGGCCGATTTCACCCAGTGCGTGGTCGCGGCCAAAATACACCGCGTGCATGGACGCGTCCATCGGCTGTGGCCCGGGGAACGGCGAACGATCCAGCCAATACGGTTCGTTCACCTGACCGCCCGAGTCGGCCAGCGACAAACGGGCAATCACTGAATAGCCTTTCTTCGGAACGGTGCGGATGTAGCGTGGTTTTTTGGACGAATCGCCGAGGGCTTTTCTGAGCTCAGCGATGCATTTATGCACCGGATTGTCACTCATCGGCAAGTTGCCCCAGCAATGTTCAATCAAGTCATCGGGGGCCACAATGCGGTTGGGGTGCTGGCACAAATAGATCAGCACCTGCATCATCTTGGGTTGAATGGCGCGATTGCTGCGGGCATTGCTGATTTCATTGCGCGCCGGTTTTATCAGCCAGTCACCCAGGTGAAATGGCTTTTCAAACAATTCTGCTGTCATCTGTGTGTGTATGGGCTTGAATCGCGCGGTGCCGGTGGGGCCCGCCGTTTCGGCTCAAATCATCCTTTCCGAGTCTTCCGTTCAGAATCATCGACACCGTGGGTGAATTGGTCTGTCTCGCCTGTCATCGGCTCAGTCCAAAGCAGCCAGACTCCCCCATCCGAATCTGCCAGACTGACAGCACAGTGAATTCCTTGAATCGTCTGTTGCACCGATTATACGCGATTGACGACCATTTTAAAATTGCGACGCGTGGGCCGCGGCGTGAATAAACGATTAAAATTATACTATTATGTATATTTTTCTTGACGCGGAAAATCTGCGGGCGCTAATATATACATTCTTGTATATTTTTGGAGTTGAGCATGAAAATCAAACACACGCTTTTGGGCATCCTGGGTGTTTTGGCCGCCGGCCACGCCATGGCGGTGCCCTGGTGTCATCGCGGCACCATTGTCACCGTGGCCACGGTCAACTGGTCCGGCGCCACCACCGTCGCCAATTCCCCAGCCTGTGGATTCCCCACCCTGGATCCGGACCGCTGCGCGGTGTTCCATTCAACCAACAATTATTGCCAGACCTACGCCGGCGGCGGTGGCCCCAGCTGGCCCTGGTCGGTGCCCGGTGCAGGCACGGTGTCGACGCACATCACCGGACCGTACATTCTCACCAACACGGTGAACAACTACGATCTGAGCATGGGTGTGTCGTTCCAATGCAAAAAATGCTACTCGATCCCGCCTTTCCACGAACACCACGAATTGGAAATGGTTTCTCCATTCCCCGGCATCATCGGCTTGGATGAATACATGGAAAAAGTCGAACCCCGCGACGACGATTGACGTCCGAAGCGACAGCTGTTGTAAAAAATCAAACCCGGCCAATGCGCCGGGTTTGTTACATGCCGATGGCACTTTGACAGCGGCTGCAGGCGATAAAGGATTAACAGAATTGTAAATTTTTTGTTTAAAATCCATCGCTTGCACGATTAATGCCTTTTTGCAGTGGATAAACTGCTGCACCCGTGAGAAATCTTGAAATAGAATATAAGGTCGTTAAATCGTTAGAATTAGATGCCCGATGTCCCGGTTTGGCAGTGCGACCATGCAAGCGCGACTGCCCAAGTGATTTCACCCGAATTGCCCTGCGGAGCGGCCTGGCTGGCCAATTGTCTGCTGGAATTGAATGTCGCCGTTTTTCAGCCCTGGGGCATTTGTCTGCAGGATGAATGGGCGCGTTTGGCACCCAACACCTATCAATACACCGATGCACAGCATCACTGGCGACAGACCCTGCCGGCCTACCGGTGTCACCGCGTGTTTAAATTCATCCCGCACACGCGGGTGGATTTTGCCCACCAGTGGCCTGAGCATGGGTCGCACAATGGCGCGCTGATCTTCATGGTGCGTGATCCACGCGACATGCTGTATTCCGCCTGGCGCAGACAACACGCGCACGGCGCCTGCAACAGTCCATTCAGCGTATGGCTGGATGAAACTGACCCGAGACACGGCATCACGCCCTTGCGATATCTGCAGCAATTCCTGCGTCACAGCGTCGCACGACTGCAACAACAACCGCATTGTCTGGTGCGCTTCGAAGACTATAAAAAAGACCCGCGCACCACACTGCTCAAAGTTTTAGGTCACCTCAACATCGAGACCGACCCCCAACAATTGGCACACGCGCTGGAATGTTCATCGTTTAAGGCCATTAAGGCCCAGGAAACGCGCCTGCTGCAGGAAGGCCGCGCCAGGCACACCTTTCATTTTAAAGGCCAGTCCAATGAACACCTGCACAGCATGAGTCCGCAATTGAGCCAACGCATCCTCGCGGCTTTGCAGGATTCGGTGGCCTGGCTGGACTACCCAGCGTGGGTGGCACCAATGGATGTCACAGTGCAAGCAAAATTAACCGGTGCCCTTCCATGAACCGCGGGCACCTGATCTGGATCACCGGGCTGTCCGGCAGCGGTAAAACCACGCTGGCTCTGGCCCTGAGCCAACGCTTCAAGCGCGAGGGCTTGAACCACGTGTTGCTGGACGGCGATTGTTTGCGCCGAAGCATTGGCAGCAACGCCCAAGGCGATGTCTACGCACGCGAGCAGCGACTGCGCCTGGCCTTACAGTACGCGCGCTTGTGTCACCGGCTGACGCGTCGGGGTCTGACCGTGATTTGTGCCACCATTTCCTTATTTCACCGGGTTCAATTCATCAACCGGCAGCGCACACACCGTTACACCGAAGTGTGCCTCAAATGCCCGCAGGAAACCTTGTTGCGGCGCGACCGCAAAGGACTGTACCGCAAGGCCCTCGACGGGCTTGAGAACCAGGTCGTCGGCTACGGCATTGCGGCTGAATGGCCCATTCATCCCGAGTTGGTGCTGTGCAACTCCGAGACCTCGAGTATTGAGGCGATGTGTCAACAACTGTGGCAGAGCATTCACTGTGCGAATTGAATGGGATTACACCGACGTGGCGGACGGCTACCGTCACCGGCCGGACTATGCACCGCAGACCCTGCCGTGGCTGGCAGAGGTGTGCCCGCTGCGCAGCGGGCAGCGTGTCTGCGATGTCGGCGCCGGCACGGGGCATTTGACCCGCCTGTTGTTGGCACAGGGTTTGCAGGTGGACGCCGTCGAACCCAACCGGGCCATGCGCCAGGTGGGACAGGAACTCACCGCTTGCAATGCGCAGGTGCACTGGTACAGCGGCGTGGCTGAACAAACCGGACGCCCGCACAATCACTACCCACTGGTCGCATTCGGTTCCTCATTCAATGTGGTGAACCGCACGCTGGCATGGGCGGAAGCCCGACGCATCGCCCGGCCCGGTGGCTGCTTTGCCGCGCTGTGGAATCATCGCGACCTGAACGACCCGCTGCAAGCACAAATTGAACGTTGCATTCACGACCATTTACCGACCTACAGGTACGGCAAACGACGCCATCCATTGCATCAGGCGATGCAGAAAAGCGCGCTGTTCAAACGCATTGAACACACCACACTGCCCTTTCAGGTGCAACAGAAACCGGCCGAGGTGCTGGCCGCCTGGGGCACCCATTTGACCCTGAAACGCCAGGCTGGCCAGGGGTTTCAGGCCATCCTGGATGGCATCGCCGAAATCCTCATGGGCACAGGAGAATCGCGCATCACGGTGCCGTATGAAACCCGCGTCTGGTGCGGGCAATTTAAACCATGAAGCCCGCTCAATCCAGTCAGGCACCACTGAGGTTCAGCACCAAGGCCGAAAATCTGGCGCAATTGCATGGACTGATCGATGCCAGGCTGTTGTTGCCGCAGTGGACCTTGAGCCACGCCGAATGGCAAGGCATCAAACACAATCGCGCGGCGTGGACTGCACGAATCCACCCATTTGGCAGTCAATTGATCGTGCGCAGCAGCGCGGCCGATGAAGACCAAACTGCCGGCACCCGCGCAGGCCATTACACCAGCCTGACCCTTGAATCAAGCGCGCAGCTGCCCGAGGCAATTGAAGCGGTGTTTGCACGCTATCCAAAGCGAGACCCGCGCAGCTGTGTGCTGATCCAGCCCTGGATCAAACACCCACGCATCAACGGCGTGGTGTTCAGCTGTGAGCCGGCCAGTGGACGGCCCTACGTGGTGATCAATTACGACGAAGCCAGCGGCACCCACGACGACATCACTTCGGGGCGCTCGCGCAATCCCCGCACCCTGTACCTGGCCAGATCGCACCTGCAGCTGCGTGGTCATGGCTGGCAGCAAAGCCTCATCGCCGTGTTGCTGCGGCTGGAAACGCTGTTCGCTTGCCAACAACTGGACCTGGAGTTTTTACTCACACAAAGCAACGATCTGCACGTGGTGCAAGTGCGCCCCCTGCCTCTGCCTTCAGCAACCACAGCGACGGTCGCTGAGCAACGCGACTGCATCGACGCGTTGCAAATGCGCCACCGCAGTGCCGCCAGCCAACACCCGCAGGCGCCCACGCTGTGGGGCAACATGCCCGACTGGAATCCCGCCGAAATGATCGGCACCCGACCCAACGCGTTGGCCCTGTCCCTGTACCGTCACCTGATCACCGACCGCAGCTGGGCAGAGTCCCGCCAAGCGTACGGGTATTGTGCACCGGCCGACACCCGGCTGATGCTCGAGCTCGCCGGCCAGGGGCACATTGACGTGCGCAAAAGCCTGACATCACTGACGCCCGCCGACATCCCCGATGCGTTGCGAGAGTCGCTGGTCCAACAGGGACTGCAACGGCTGGCGGACAACCCGCATTGGCACGACCGGATCGAATTCACCGTCAGCCACAATTGCGATCACTTCAGCGTGGCTGCAGAGCGTGAACAGTTGGCGCAGGCGGGATTCAGCCCGGCGCAACTGGACGATCTGTTCACCGCCTTGCGGCGACTGACCCGGCGGGTGATTTTCGACTCCGACAGCCCCTGGCGGCAGGATTGGCAGACGATCAGTCAGCTGCCGAACAGACTGCACAACTGCGCAGCGAAACACGCGCACTTGGCCGCTCGGTTTGAGGCCTTGCTGGAGGTCACCCGGCGCTGCGGTGCCCGGCCATTTGCCGGATTGGCGCGCGCCGGTTTCATGGCGCGCCGCTTGCTCGATTCCATGCAGCGTGAAGGCGTGCTCAGCGCAAGCGACAGCGCCCGCTTCATGGCCGGCCTGCCAAACGACACCGCGCAATTGTGTCGCGATTTTGCGCAACTGTCCCGGGATGAATTTCTGCACCGCTACGGGCACATGCGACCGGACATGTACAACCTCTGTTCACCGCGCTACGACGCCAGACCTGAGTTGTATTTTAATTGGAAAAAACCCCACACTGCCCGCTCAAAACCACCGATGGTGTGGACAAAATCGCAACTGGACCGCCTGCAAACCCTGATGCAACAACAGCAATGGCCGGGCAGCCCCGAAGCACTGATCCAATTCATTCAGGCGGCCATTTTCAGGCGCGAACACGGCAAGGTGCTGTACGCGCGCGGCATTTCTGCGCTGTTGGACTGCTGCCTCGAAATCGGCCGCACACAGGGCGTATCAGCGGTGCAACTGGCGCATCTGACGCTGAGTGAAATCCACGCGCTGGCGCGCGGAGAACACCCCGCCGAGGCCGTGATCCAGGCGCGAGCCAAGCAACGCGCAATCCACCACAGCTTGCTGCTGCCGCCCTTGATCCGCAGCGCCGATGAGCTGGCCTGTTTTGCCACGTTCACCGCCGCCCCCAGTTACATCACCGATCGCTGCATCACTGCACCCACGGCCCGCTTGTCATCCGATCAGACTCAGGATTTGAGCGGTCGCATCGTGTTGATGCAACGGGCCGATCCCGGTTGTGACTGGATTTTCACCCACGGCATCGCCGGATTGGTCACACAGTATGGCGGCTGCAACTCGCACATGGCCATTCGCGCCAGCGAACTGGAACTGCCGGCCATCATCGGTGCGGGCACGGCCTTGTACCGGCGCTGCGCGGCGGCCCGCGTGTTGAGCCTGGACTGCCTCAATAAAACCACGCGCGCGATCACATGAAACGCCTGCTGATCACGCAAGGCATGCAGCGAATCGCCGCACGCAATGAAACCCGCGACGGACTTGATCAGCGCATGACCCGTTTGGTGCTGGACGCCGGTCACTGGCCGCTGCTGATGCCGAACTGGCCCGATGCCAGTGCCGCGGTGTGGGACCTTGAACCCATTGACGGCTTGATTCTCACCGGCGGTGAATCCAGCACACACTATGGCGGCACTCAGCCACAAAGGGACGCCGCCGAATTGCACGCATTACAACAGGCGATGCAACGGCGCGTGCCGGTTCTGGGCATCTGCCGCGGCATGCAATTGATTCAGCAGGCCCACGGCCAGCCGCTGCACAACGTGCCCGATCACGTCGGCACACTGCAGTCACTGACCTGGCAGAGGGCGTCGCGGTTTTGCCAGCGTCTGCCCACGGACCAAACCGTGTGCACTCACCACACCCTGGGCAGCCGAGCGTGCGCCCACCCCCTGCAAGCCGCTGCACACAGCGAAGACGGTGTGGTGATGGCGCTGTCGCACGCAGAACAAAACGTGTTTGGCGTGATGTGGCACCCGGAAAGGCAGGCCGATGGGGCGGCCGCGGTGGCGCTATTGAATGCGCTGTGGCCACGCACGCAATGAAAGGCATCGTGCTCGCCGCCGGCCGCGGCCAACGCATGGGGCCTGTGACCGATGATCGCCCCAAATGCATGCTGCAGGTGCACGGGCGCGCCTTGCTGGACTGGGCACAACAGGCACTGCAACAGGCCGGCATCCGTGACATCGGGGTGGTCACCGGCTACCGGCGCGAAGCCGTGCGCTTTGACGGCACGCGCTGGCACAACGCCCACTGGTCCGACAGCAACATGGTGGCTTCTTTGTGTTGCGCCGAGGATTGGTTACACAGGCACGAGTGCCTGGTCAGCTACAGCGACGTGGTGTGTGCGCCCACGGATGTGCGCCTGTTGCAACAATGCGCGGGGGATGTGGTGGTGTTGCAGGACCCCGATTGGCTGCAACAGTGGTCGATGCGCTTTGACGATCCGTTGAGCGACGCAGAATCCTTCAAAATGCAGGGTGACCGTGTGGTGGACATCGGACGTCGCGGCGTGACTCTGGATCAGATTCAGGGCCAGTACATGGGCCTGCTCAAGATCACCCCGAACGGATGGCGGCAGCTGAAACACACCCTTGATGCCATGCACACGGCGCGCGTTGAGCAACTGGACATGACCGCCTTATTGCAGTCGCACATTCAGCGGGGCGGCCGCGTAATGGCCTGCGCCGCGCAATCGCCGTGGTTTGAAGTCGACAACGCCCACGACTGGCAACTCATTGAAGCCATGCCCTGCGCGGCATTGCCGGCGCATCCGCCGCACTGACGCACTGACGCACGCGCTCGATGCAGTGCGCGCAAACACGCTCACAGCACTTTTAACAATGATTTTCAATCTTTTGCGGCAACTTGGTATACGATTAAACAACGAAACATTGCGGCTTTGACCACGCCCATGAAAGATTTTGAGTACACTGAATATTCCGTTGATTTGCTGGAAGGCATCATCAATTCCCTGGCCACGCCGATTTTCATCAAAAACGATCGACACGAATGGATCCTGGTGAACGACGCATATTGCAACATGTTGGGCATACCTCGTGAAGAATGGCTGGGCAAATCGGATTTTGATTTCTTCCCCGCGCACCAGGCCGAAGTGTTCTGGGCCAAGGATCAGGAAGCCTTCGAGACCGAGGAAATCAACGTCAATGAAGAAGAAATCACGGTTCCCGACGGCCAGGTGCACATCATCAAAACCACCAAAAAAATATTCCACGACCCCAAACTGGGCAAAGTGCTGTGCGGCGTGTTCACCGACATCACCGATCTGAAGCGAACGCAACGTGAACTGCAGACATTGAACAACGCGCTGACCGAAAAAGTCGCGCAGCGCACCACCGAACTGGAACTGATCAATTCACAATTGAAGGAACTGGCTTTTCGCGACATGTTGACCGGCCTGTTCAATCGGCCCGGACTGGACAAAGTGTTTGAGGAATACCTGCGCAACGCCGCATCTCGCAATGGGCATTTCGCGGTGATTTACCTCGATGTGGACAATTTGAAGTTCGTCAACGACAGCTACGGCCATCCGATCGGCGACGCCTTGATCAAAGAGGTGGGTGAAATCGCAGAATCCGTGATCAATCGCAACGGCATCATCGCGCGCGTGGGCGGCGATGAATTCGTGATTCTGACGCGTTTCAAAAACCGCGAGGAAGTGGACACGCTGGCGGATTTGATCGCGCGGCGGTTGCAAGGCACCATCGTGCTCAACAAACGACAGATTTCCATGTCATCCAGCATTGGCATCGCCTGCTACCCGGAAGACGGCCGCGACCAGACCACGCTGACCAAAAACGCCGATGCGGCGATGTACAAAGCCAAGGAACTCAATCGCGGTGGGTATCTGTACTATCGCTCGGAGTACACCGACTACGCCAAACGCAAGCTGGAGATCGAATCGGAGCTGCGTCAGGCCCTGTTGAACAATGACCTGGAAGTGCATTACCAACCGATTGTGGCCGCCAATGAGAACCACAACATCGTCGGTTACGAAGCCTTGGCGCGCTGGTACAGCCACGAATTTGGCAGCGTGTCTCCGCTGGAGTTTATCCCCATCGCGGAGCAGTCGGACATGATTCTGATGTTGGGCGATGACGTGCTGTTGAACGCCTGCCGCTTTTTGCAGATGCACTGCGAGGCGCACCAATACGTGTCGGTGAACGTTTCGTCCCTGCAGTTGCTGGACCCGGAATTCGCCCACCGCGTGCAACTGGCACTGGAAATGACCGGCGCCAACCCCAGACAACTGGTGCTTGAAATCACAGAAACCACCATGATGTCGCTGTCCGATGAGCTGTATTTTCTGCATTCCATGCTGTCCAGCCTCGGCGTGCGTTTTTTCATCGACGATTTCGGCACCGGCTTTTCCAACATGGCGCAACTGAAAAGACTGCGTTTCGATGCCATCAAGGTCGACCGCGAATTCGTCAAAGACCTGCCGCACTCCGACGCCGACATATCGCTGATTAAAACCATCGTCTTCATGGCGCGGGAATTTGGCATCAAAGTGATCTTTGAAGGCGTTGAGGAAATCACCCAGGAACAGCACCTCAAGGCACTGGGCTGCGATTTCATGCAAGGCTACCTGTTCGGCAAACCCTTCCCGGCGCACAGCAAAAAAAACCGCCTGCAACAAAGCGCCCCACCGAAACTGGATTTCACCCCGGCACGGTGAATCTGCCAGTCAAGCAGCAAAGACCCCTGCTTAGGGGAACTGATTCGCCGCCTTCAGCCCGCTTTAAATTTGCGCCATCCACGATAAAGATGACTCGGACATGCCCGCGTGACACTTCTGCTGTGGGAATGTTTGCGCTGTTTGAATCACAGCATCTCTACAAACTGTAATCCGAAACATCCATTCAACTTAAAATTTCACGCTGAAACTGTCATGCAACACCCATGGGGTATCCGCTTCAATCAGGCCCAAGCGATACTCAACGGGCACAATATAGGCCCTGGTGTTTTTCAATTGGCTGATTTTATGCGTAATCAATGTGCCATCTTCGTTGTGCTGACGGATTTTTAATGTGGTCATAACACCATTGTTTTGCCTGGACTGGTTGAGTATGAGCGTGATCGATCTGACTTTATTTGTGTCCATTGCCCACGTTTGAATGTCCTCATCCCGACCGGCAAACATCGAAGGCCAGGCAAATTTCAGTTCAATGATCCGCGGATTCAATTTTGCCGCGGTGGCGGACATTCTCAGCAGGGTGAAAACCTGATTTCTCGCACCTCTGGCATCCATGGCATCCAGTTCAAAAAACACCACCTCACCGTCTTGAATGCCACTCAAACTGATCGAGTTACTCTCCAGCATCAGTCTCAACGCGACTGTATCGACGCTCGGTGTTTGCAGAAACTGTTCAACCACATAAGCGTTGACATTGCCCTGCGGCAGCGTATCCACCTGAATGCGCAATTTACACAGCCCCCCTTCACCGGGAAACGGGGCGATATGAACCCATTGCGTGTATCCCGTTGCCAATAAATCACAACGGTCACCGACCCCCCAACTGAACGATGGGACCAATAGTTGACACAACATCAGTGTCATTGCGCATCTTATTAACAGGTGTATCATGTGCGTTCTCTTTGCAGTCATTGGTTGACGCCGATCACTGATCGGCTTCTTGTTCTACATGGGATTGTTTCTCACGCAAAAAATTCTGTTTTTCCTACATTCGCTCCAACAAGGGATCATCTGCCGATGTGGATTGAGTAAATCATGGTTTGTTTCACTGTGTCCAGACCGATGTTCATGTGAGGCAAACATCACACCGGTCGCGGACTCACCCATGCCGTGTCAATGAAAACTCGCAGCGTCCCAATGGTTCTGATGCTCCAATCGGGCCGCATTTTTGGACTCCGCGTTTGCTCCTGGTTTTGCCTCAGGACGCGTCAATGTCCAAGCTGTCTTCATTCTGTAAAAACCGCGTTGAATTCGTCTTGCACAGCCAAATCAAAGTCCGACTCGATCAATCCCAATCGGAACTCTATGGGTGGCATGGAGGACTTCAATATTATCGGCATCGTGTATTCATGGGTCAAGTGTGTGCCGTCCACATTGATTTGGTGTATTTTTAAAGTGGTTAACACCTCATCGTTTTGTCGAATTTGATTCAGCACCAGATCCATGGACAATAAATCCAGTTTGTTGACACGCCAACTCTGTTTTTCCTCTCGCGCGCCTTTGTATACCAAGGGCCAGGAGAATACCAAATCGACGAGATTTGAGCCCAAACTGGACGCCGACATTTTCATTCTCGAAAGGGTGTAAACGGGTTTTTTCGGGTGGGCCGCATCCACGACATCCAGTTCATAGAACACCAATTCTCCGTTCTGCAGACCCTGCAATTTGAAGGAATCCCTGGACAACGACAACCTCTGGTTGAACGCATTGGTCAGCGCTGAGATCGCCCAGTGTTGAACCACATAAGCGTGTGTATTGACTTGTGGCTCCGAAGACACCCGGATGCGCAATTCGCACATGCCCCCGCCACTCGGCCCCTCCCCGACGTCCACCCACTGTGGATTGCCCACCGTGAGCAACTCACAACGTTCTGGCAGCCCCCAGCTGGATGTCACCGCAAATACCTGGCACATCAACAGTCCAATGGTGATATTTATTAACGCGTCTTTACCATGTGTTTTCATTGATTGATCCTGTAGACCGTGCCCATTCCGTGTATTCAGTTGGCCTGAGATTGCTGTTCATTCCAAAATTTCTGTTTTTCATGCATTCGCAGCAGCAGGGGATCATCTGCCGAAGTGGAGTGTGCGTAAATCGGCATGTATTGGTCCAGTAACTTTAATGCTTCTACCACACGATGGTTCTGGCTCAAGTATAAATCCGCCAACAGCAATTGGCTTTGAGACAATCGTTTCGAAGCAATGTATTCGGTCTGGCTGAAATACTGCAGACATTGCTGAATGGCCTTTTCGGCTTCGCTGAATTGACCACGCATGAGCAACACATTGGCCAGACGCTGTAATATAAAATGATAATTCCTGCCCAGTGAATCGTTGGCTTTCAGGATTTCAAGTGCTTCACGGTACTGCAATGCGGCCGCGTCCAGGTCAGACAACTGCTCTTCATACAGACTGGCCATGTTGTTTTTCAATAAGGCTTCAACAACACTGTTCGATCCTCGATGACGCCTGTTGATTTCCACCGCCTGGTTGTAGTGCTCAATCGCGCGGCGATAATCGCCGGTGCTTTCTTCGATCCGGGCCAGCAAGTTGTGGTGCGCTATAAATACCGCGTGGTCATCAGGGTAGATCGTCGCGAAGGCGCGGCTGACTTTATCTGCATAAACCCTGGACTGCTCTACATCGCCCAATCTGAGGTGTATGCGTGCCAGTTTATTGTGAATCTGGATCATCCTGGGATGTCCCTCAACACGGTGGTTTTGCATGATTTCATGTGCGCGCAGATACAAGTCCTTGACCTGCAGTAAGTTGCCCGCCTCCTGGATGGTCTCTGCGAGATTTTCGATGGCCATCGCGGCAAACTCTGAGGTGATGCCAAAATATTCATTGGCCACTGCACTTGCCTTTTCTGCGGTTTGCTTGGCGTCATTCTCACGGTCCAGGTTGTCCAGCAGCTGGCTTTGCAAAATCAATTTTTCCACAATCAACCCGGCGGTTTGCTGATTTAAAGGCAACTCGTCCGCATCCAACATCTCTAGACTCGCAGCCCATTGTTGTTGTTGATTGGCCAGATTGGCTTGCAAAAGACGTATTCTGGCTTGCTCCAATGGATCGCTTGATTGATTGAATTCAATGCGATCATATAAATCCCCCGCAGTGCTGTAATCCCCCAAATTAAAATGCACCTCGCCCAGCGTCATCAGCATGCGGTTGCGCACCGCCGGGTCCGGGTTGTTGAACTGCAGCTGGCGCACGCCGGCGTCCAGAATGTCGCGCGCAGTGAGCTTGTCGCCCAGGGTGTGCGTGGGGTCGGCCGATTTGAATGTTTCGACCAGAAATTCAGTCACCTGTTCGGACACCTGTTGTTCATGCAACGCCGTGTCGCGTTGCGCCATCACCTCCAGCGATTGATGCCAGAGAACCGCGCTGAAGCCCACCAGCAGCACCGCAATCAGGGACAGCGCCGTCACCGGCAACCAATTGCGCCGCAGGAATTTATTCAGACGGTATCTGCGCAGGCCGGCCTGCAGTGCGATCGGCCGGTGCGCCAGGTGCCGACGCAGATCTTCCACCAGGGCACTGACCTGCTGATAGCGCCGCTCCGGCTCTTTTTTCAGACAATGCATGACGATGTCGTCCAGATCGCCGCGCAGGCGGCGCGACAGCGCCCGTTCATCCTGCCCGCCAAAGGCCTTCGCTTGCGGCGGGTTTTGCAGCACCCGCCGACTGGGCGGCGCGGGCATGATATCCACGATGCGTGCTTCGGCCTCGCGCCAGCTGTGCACGTCGCCGGCCTGCGCCGCGCTGCCACACAGCAATTCATACAACACCGCGCCCAGCGCGTAGACATCGGTGGCGATGCCCACCTCGCCACCGAGCAGCTGCTCTGGCGCGGCGTAGCCTGGGGTCAGGACTTTGCCGGCATCGATGGTCTGCTGCGCCTGCGCGGCACCCGACGCGCCCGGCAGCGGCCGCGCGATGCCGAAATCCAGCAGCTTGGCCTGCCCTTCCCGGTTCACCAGGATGTTGTTGGGTTTGAGGTCACGGTGGATGATCAGGCGGTTGTGCGCGTGTTGCACCGCCTCGCACACATCGAGAAACAGCGCAATGCGCTGGGTCAGGTCCAGGCCGTGCGCATCGGCGTACGTGTTCAGCGGTTGGCCGTCGACGTACTCCATCGCGCAGTACAGCAAACCGTCCTGTTCACCGACGTCGATCAGGCGCGCGATGCCCGGATGTTCCAGACGCGAGAGCATCGCCCGTTCGCGGTGAAAGCGCTGAATGTTTTCCGGGGTGATGCGATCCAGTTGCAGGGTTTTGACGGCCACCGTCTGTTCGATTTCAGCGTCGCTGCGCTCGGCCAGGTAGACATCGCCGACACCGCCCGAATCCAGGTATCGCAGCACCCGGTACTTGCCCAGCAAGGCGCCCGGCTGCACCCGCCTTGCCGCCAGCAGGCCGTCCCACCAATCGGCGTCTTCACTCAGGGTGTGCTGGTTGATTTCACCGTCGGTCGCCAGAAGTTCGCTGACTGCAGCCAGCAATCGCGCGTCGCCGCCGCATTGTTCCTGTAACCAGGGAGGTTGTTCGTGTTGAGGCAGTTCGCGGGCCCGGTCGAACATTTGCTGGGCTCGCCGCCATAATTCACTGTCATTCATGTGTGTTCTTTGGCCAAATCACATCCTGTCATCCGGCGCTCTCTTCCAATGCCCGCATTATATATCAATGCGTCAGTGTGCACGCTGTGCGCCTGGCCGTTTACAGCATTTTGCCGCGATTCATCACGTCGTGCGGATCGAAGGCGGCCTTGATGGCCCGCATGGACTGGATTTCAGCCGCGCTGCGGCAGTGGTGCAGGTGCGGTTTTTTCAGCAAGCCCACGCCGTGTTCCGCGGACACGCTGCCGTGCAGTTGTTCGACCAGTCCGTAGACGTGCCGGTTGACGGCCTCGCAGGCGTCCTTGAACGCCGCCACCGCCATGTCCTCGGGTTTGAGCACATTCAGATGTAAATTGCCGTCGCCGATGTGGCCAAACCACACGACCTCGAAATCGGGGTGATGCGCGTGCATCAGTTCATCCAGTGCGCGCATGAATTCCGTGACCCGCGAAATGCGCACCGAAATGTCGTTCTTGTAGGGCGTCAGGTGGGCAATGGACTCGCTGATGCCTTCGCGGTATTGCCACAATTGTTTGGCCTGATCCAGCGACTGTGCCACCAGTCCGTCGCTCAGCAGACCGGCTTCAAATCCAGCCTCAAACAGCCGCATCATGGCATCCTCGTCTTCATCGCATTCAATCAGCACGTGGTGCGGGTGTTGCGCATCAAAGGGTCTGAGCAGGCTGCGGTGCTGCATCACACGGCGCAGCGCGCTGGCGGAAAAATATTCAAACGAAGACAGGGTCACATGCGCTTTGCACAAAGCCAGCACCGGCATCAGGGCGTCCAGTTCAGGCAGCGCCAGCAGCGCCACCTGCTGCGCCGGAGGCGGCGCAATCAATTGCATCTGCGCGTCCACGATCACGCCCAACACACCTTCTGAGCCGATGAACAAATGCCGCAGATCCAGGCCGCTGGCGTTTTTCACCAGACCGTGATTCAGCTGCAGCACTTCACCGGCACCGGTGACCACCGTCAGCCCCTGCACGTAGGCCCGCGTCAGGCCATATCGCAGCACGCGAATGCCACCGGCGTTGGTGGCGATGTTGCCACCGATCTGGCTGGATCCGCTGGAGGCAAAATCCACCGGATAAAACAAACCGTGTTGCTCCGCCAATGTGTGCAATTCGGCGGTGACCAGACCGGCCTGTACGTGCGCCAGGCGGTCGTTGGGATCAAAGTTAAGGACCTGCCGCATGCGCTGCATGGACACCACCCACTCACCATTGCAGGCCACGGCACCGGCGCTGTAGCCGGTGCGCCCGCCGGAGGGCACCAGCACCGCGCCCGATTCAATCGCCAAGTGCACAATGTTCACCACATCTTCTGTGCGGGCCGGAAACAGCACCACCGCAGGATTCGGCCGGTGAAACCGGCTCCAGTCACGCCCATAGGTTTCAAGTGCGTCGGTGGCAAGGCTGAATTGAACGTCCGGCAAACGAGATTGCAGCAAAGAAGTCAGTTCCTTGGCATTCATATCTGATAAAATCCACGCGATTGCAAATGACACCAAGCCTATGAGCAAATTGTCGCTAAGTAAAGAAAAAATCAAGGTGGTTTTACTGGAAGGCATCCACCCCGATGCGGCGCGTGCGTTTCATCAGGACGGCTACAGCAACCTGCTGCAACTGGATGAATCGCCGAGCCCCGAAGACTTGCGTGAAATTCTCGCCGACACGCACATTCTCGGCATCCGCTCACGCACCCAGATTCGCGGCGATGTGCTCAACGCCTGTGACCGCCTGATGGCCATTGGCACATTTTGCATCGGCACCAATCAGGTGGACCTGGACGGCTGCAAGGCGCGCGGCATCCCGGTGTTCAACGCGCCGTTTTCCAACACCCGCAGCGTGGCCGAACTGGTGCTGGCTGAAATCATTTTTCTGTTGCGCGGCATCGCGGAAAAAAACGCCCTGGCGCACCGCGGTGAATGGCTGAAAAGTGCGGCCAATGCCTGGGAGATACGCGGCAAAACCCTGGGCATCGTGGGCTTTGGTCACATCGGATCGCAGCTCGGTGTGCTGGCCGAAAGCCTGGGCATGAACGTGCTGTATCACGACATCGAACACAAACTGCCGATGGGCAACGCCCGCCCGGTGGCCAGCCTCGATGAGCTGCTCGGTCAGGTCGACGTGCTGTCACTGCACGTGCCGGCCACCGAACAGACCGCCGGCCTGATCGGCGCGCAGGAACTGGCGCGCATGAAATCCGGCGCCTGCATCATCAACGCCGCGCGCGGCAACATCATTGACATCGACGCGCTGGTGGCGCGACTGCGCGACGGCCATCTGCTGGGCGCTGCGATCGATGTGTTCCCCAGTGAACCGGCCACCAACGATGAAACTTTTCACAGCGCCCTGCGCGATTTTGACAACGTCATTCTCACCCCGCACATCGGCGGCAGCACGCAGGAAGCACAGATCAACATCGCCAACGAAGTGGCCGACAAACTGTTGAAGTATTCCAACAACGGCTCAACCTCGTCGGCGGTGAATTTTCCCGAGGTGGCGCTGCCGGCGTTGCACGAAGACCAGACCCGCATCATGCACATTCACCGCAACCGGCCCGGCATGCTGGAAAAAATCAACCACGCCTTTTCCACCCAGGGCATCAACGTGGCGGCCATGTATCTGCAGACTTCGGGCGAGATCGGCTACGTGATCATGGACGTCAACTGCGCTTCCAGCCACCCCATCGTGGAACAGCTGAAAGACATTGAAGGCAGTGTGCGCGTGCGCGTGCTGTACTGAATGCAACCGCTGATCAATGGTGGGGAACAAATGACGCGCGACACCGTCAAAACAGGCATCGCTCCGTGGCATCGGAGAGACAGGATACGACAATGAAAAGCAAACACATTTTCTGGCCGCTGATCGTGATGGTGGTGAGCATCGCGGCGGTCTGGCTGATTTTCAACAACAAACCGACGGCGCGTCAGTTTCCGCAACCGCCGGCGCAGAAATTGCGCACCGAAGTGATGCAACCGGTTGGCCAGTCGCACCGCGTGTGGGTGCCATCCCACGGCGTGGTGCAACCGAAAAACCAGTCCCTGGTCATCGCCCAGGTGTCCGGCGCGGTGACGCGCGTGGCCGACGCCTTCCGCGACGGCGCTTTTTTCGTGCGCGGGGATGAATTGCTGGTGATAGATGACGCCGATTACCGCGCCCAACTGGTGATTGCACAGGCGGAACTGAAACTGGCCGAATCCAATCTCGCCGATGAGCGCGCGCGGGCCGAACAGGCGCTGAAAGACTGGCGCGATCTGGGCAACAGCAAAAAACCGCCGGCCCTGGTGGCGCGTGAACCGCAGTTGAATTCCGCGCTTTCAGCGGTGGACAGCGCCCGCGCCAAGGTGTTGCAGGCCGAGTTGAATCTGCAGCGCACGCGCATCACCGCGCCCTTCGATGGCCGCGTCCTGTCATTGGATGTCAACGTCGGCCAGGTGGTCGGCAACGGCACCACTCTGGGCAGCATTTACGCGGTCGATGCCGCCGAAGTGCGCCTGCCACTGCTGCAAAAAGATCTGGCCCACCTGAAACTGCCGGAAATTTACCGCGACCAGGCCCAGCACAACGCCAACGCGCCCATTCCGGTGCGCCTGCAAGCGGTGATCGGCAACAAAACACACCAATGGATGGCCCGCCTGACCCGTGTGGAAGGCACCATTGACGCGCAGACGCGGCAACTGTACGTGGTGGCGGAAGTGGAAGACCCGTACCGCTTTCGCGACGACGGCACCCCGCCGCTGAAAATGGGCCAGTTCGTGACCGCACAGATCCGCGGCGAAGAACTGCACGATGTGGTGGTGCTGCCGCGCGCCGCAGTGTCCGCCGATAACACCATTTATCTGATCAGCGATGATGTGCTGGAGCGCACTGAAATCACACCGCTGTGGTCGGATGCGAAACAGGTCATCATTGCGCACTCGTTCACCGACAACCAGCGCATCGGTATAACACCGCTCGGCGATGTGGTCAGCGGCACCCGGGTGGAAATCATAGACCCACACGCCGCGTCCGAAGACACCGCAACACACGCCACCCAGGGGGCGCGGCCATGAAAGGCGCCATCGCCTGGTTTGCGCGCAACCATGTCGCCGCCAACCTGCTGATGGTCAGCATCCTGTTCACCGGCTTGATGACGCTGAACACGCGCATACCGCTGGAAGTGTTTCCCTCCATCGATCTGGACATCATCAACATCAGCACCGCCCTGCCAGGTTCCACCCCGAATGAAACCGAACAGAGCATCACCATCCGGGTGGAAGAAGCCATCAGCGACCTGGAAGGCATCGAAACCATTTCATCGCGTTCCAGCGAAGGGTCCTCTCAGGTCACGGTTGAACTGACCAGCGGCTACGACGCCCAGGCGTTGTTGAATGAAATCAAAAATCGCGTGGACGCCATCAACACCTTTCCGGTGGACATTGAAAAGCCCCTGATCAGCAAATCCATCCGTCGGCGCGAGGTGATCTCGGTGGTGGTGCACGGCGAGGTGAGTGAACGCGAACTGCGTCAGATCAGCGAACAGGTGCGCGACGACATCGCCGCCATTGACGGCATCACCCAGGTGTTTCTGGAAAACGTGCGTCCCTTTGAAATTGCCATTGAGATCAACCAGGACACGCTGCGTGAGTACGACATCACGATTGAGGAAATCACCGCCGCAATCAACCGCAACTCACTGGACCTGTCGGCCGGCAACATCAAATCCGACGCCGGCGAGATTCTCTTGCGCACCGAAGGGCAGGCCTACCACCGCGACGAATTCGAACGCCTGATCGTGCGCAACCGCGCGGACGGCTCCCTGCTGCGACTGGGCGACATTGCCCAGGTGCGCGACGGTTTTGAGGAACAACCGATCCTCAACCGCTTCAATGGCCGCCGGGCGATGGAAATCGAAGTCTACAGCGTCGGCCAGCAAAGCGCCATCACCGTGGCGGACAAGGTCAAAGACTACATTGTGGACAAACGCGGCGCCTTGCCGGAAACCATCCAGCTGGACTATTGGCGCGACCGCTCGCAGATCGTCAAAAACCGCCTGTCCACGCTGATCAGCAGCGCCGTGCAGGGCGGCATTCTGGTGTTGCTGTTGCTGACACTGTTCCTGCGCCCCAAAGTGGCGTTCTGGGTTGTGGTCGGCATTCCGGTGTCTTTCATGGGCGCGCTGTCGCTGCTGCCGGTGTTCGACATCACCATCAACATCGTCTCGTTGTTTGCCTTTATTCTGGTGCTCGGTATCGTGGTCGACGACGCCATCGTCACCGGCGAAAACATCTACACCCACATGCAACGTCACGGCGACGGCCTGCGCGCGGCGGTGGAGGGCACCCGCGAAGTGTCGGTGCCGGTGACCTTCGGCATTCTCACCACAGTCGCCGCGTTCGTGCCTCTGGCGCTGATCGAAGGCGGGCGCAGCGTGTTTTTCAAACAGTTACCCTTCGTGGTGATCCCGGTGTTGTTGTTCTCGCTGGTGGAGTCCAAACTGGTGTTGCCGGCGCACCTGAAATACATGAAACCGCAGAAAAAAACCGAATCGCGCCTGGCGCGCTGGCAACGCGGATTCGCCGACGGCCTGGAAAACTTCATTTTCAAATACTACCGCCCCTTGCTGGACCGCGCCCTGCGCAACCGCGTATTGACCCTGTCGCTGTTCCTGTCGGTGATCATGATTGTGTACGCACTGGTGTTCAGTGGCTGGACCCGTTTCATCTTCTTTCCCCGGGTGCCCAGTGAAATTGCCCGTGCCAGCCTGAGCATGCCGATCGGCACGCCGTTTGAGGTCACCGACCGTCACATCCAGCGGATCACCGAAAAAGCGCGTGAACTGCAGGCCAAATACGTGGACCCGGACACCGGTGAGTCGTTGATCATCGCCATCATGTCGTCCACCGGCGCGGCCGGCGGCACCGGCGGCGGGCAGTCGCACGTGGGCCGCGTGATGTTCCAGATTGAACCGCCTGAATCGCGCAAATCCCAACTCTCCAGCGCCGAGCTGGTGCGTGAATGGCGCCAGTTGATCGGCCCGGTGCCGGGCGCCGAGGAAATCAACTACCGGGCCGAAATCGGCCGTTCCAGCGACCCCATCGACATCCGCCTCAGCGGCCAGAACCTGGATCAGCTGCAACAGCTGGCCGCGCAGGTCAAAACACAACTCAGTCAATTCCCGGACGTGTTCGACATCAGCGATTCGTTGTCCGACGGCAAAAGTCAGATTGAACTGGAACTCAAGCCACAGGGCCAGATTCTCGGCATCGGCCTGTCGGATCTGGCGCGTCAGGTGCGCCAGGCCTTTTTCGGCGCCCAGGTGCAGCGCATTCAGCGCGGGCGCAACGACATCCGCGTGATGTTGCGCTACACACTGGCGGAACGCAGCACCCTGAACACGCTCGATGAAATGATCATCACCACAGCGGCCGGCACCCAGGTGCCGTTTCATGAAGTGGCGCGTGTGGTCAACGGCAAAAGCCCAACGGTGATCAACCGACTGGACCGGCGTCGCACGGTCAACATCACCGCCGACGTCAACAAAGACAACGCCAACATGACGGTGCTCAACCGCGCCATGTCGGAATACCTGGATCAACTGATCGGACCGGTGGCCGGCGTGGACTATGAATTCGGTGGCGAGGCGGAGGAACAACGCGAGTCCTTTGGCACCCTGTATTACGGTTTGCTCGGTGTGCTGTTTGTGATTTACGCGCTGCTGGCCATCCCGTTCAAGTCGTATATGCAACCGCTGATCGTGATGTCCATCATCCCCTTCAGCCCAGCAGGGGCCATCATGGGCCATTGGATCATGGGCATGGAGTTGACCATCCTCAGCCTGATGGGCATGCTGGCGCTGACCGGTGTGGTGGTCAACGACTCACTGGTGCTGGTGGATTACATCAACAAACAACGCCAGGCCGGCCATTCGCTGTTCACCGCCGTGAAGAATTCCGGGGTGGCGCGTTTTCGTCCGGTGATGCTGACCTCTCTGACCACCTTCGTCGGCCTGTTGCCGCTGATTTTCGAAAAGAGCACGCAGGCCCAGTTCCTGATACCGATGGCCGTCTCCCTGGGTTTCGGCATTCTGTTTGCCACCTTCATGACGCTGTTTCTGATTCCGGTGAACTACCTGTTGCTGGAAGACCTGGGTCGCGGCGTGCGACGCCTGCTGGGCGGCAAAGAGGACCCGGTGGACCAAACCCGTTCCACGCAAAACGCCTGAGCACAGCGCGCAAAACTGGTTTACTGTTTGGCACCCAGTGACATGGCCCGGCGCCGCGTCTCATCGCGATCCGTCGAATGCGGGGATGTCAGCCAGTCGCCGGCGTGTAACTGCACCACATCGGCCAGGGCTTGCAGGTGATCATCACGATTGTTCAAAGCCGGCACGTAGCTGAATTTCTGACCGCCGGCCTGTTCAAAATACGCGCGGTTTTCCTCGTCGATCTCTTCAATGGTTTCCAGGCAGTCTGCAGCAAAGCCCGGGCAAATCACCTGTGCATGCGCCACACCTTCCGCGCCCCAGTGTTTCAATGTCTCGCTGGTGTAGGGTTTCAGCCACTCCTCGCGTCCGAAGATTGACTGGAAGCTGACCTGCCACTCTCCCGCCTGCAAGCCCAGCCGATCCGCCAACAGACGCGCGGTCACGTGGCATTCGCAATGATACGGGTCGCCGCTCAATAAATACCGTTTGGGCACGCCATGAAACGACATCAACAATCGATCGGGACGACCGTGCGTCTGCCAGTGCGCCTGCACACTGGCGGCCAGCGCCTGA
>JBNLBT010000021.1:0-38964 GCA_050303435.1 Marinicellaceae bacterium | reverse complement strand
CAGCCCGTGAGGCGGGCGCATTGACCCTGCGCGACCCCGAAGGCGTGGCGCTCGCGGTGTTGCAGGTGGAAAGCGACTGGGCGGTGGATCGCGACGCCGAAGCCGACGCGGTGTTTGGCACCCGCGATCTGCTGCACCCTGCGGTGGATTATCTGTACAACCACACTCAGGATCGGTATCTGGGCGGCACCCTGATCGGGCTGCAGTTGCCAATGCACTACGATTACCGTCAGCACCGCCACACGCCGGCGGAGTTGCGCCAGCGATTCGCCCGCCTGGGCTGGAACCGGGTGGTGGCGTTTCAGACCCGCAACCCCATGCACCGCGCGCATCAGGAACTGACCTTCCGCGCCGCCAAACAGGTGGAGGCCAATTTATTGATCCATCCGGTGGTGGGCATGACCAAACCCGGCGACATCGATCATTTCACCCGTGTGCGCTGCTATGAAAAACTGCTGGAGAAATTTCCCGAGCGCACCACCACCATGTCCCTGTTGCCGCTGGCCATGCGCATGGGCGGACCGCGCGAGGCCCTGTGGCACGCCATCATTCGCAAAAACTACGGTTGTTCGCACCTGATCGTCGGGCGCGACCACGCCGGGCCGGGCGATGACCGCAACGGCGAACCGTTTTACGGGCCCTACGATGCCCAAAGCCTGTTGCAGGCACACCAGGATGAACTCGGCCTGCGCATGGTTGAGTTTGAGGCCATGGTGTATTCCCAGGACCGCGCTGAATACATTCCGGCATCAGAAATTCGCGACCAGGAGAACATCTTGAACATTTCCGGCACGGAACTGCGCCGGCGCTTGCAGCAGGGGCTGGACATCCCGGCCTGGTTTTCCTACCCTGAAGTGGTGCAGGAATTGCGCAAAAGCTACCCACCGCGCAATAAACAGGGTTTTACGGTGTTTTTTACCGGCCTGTCCGGCTCCGGCAAATCAACCATCGCCAACGCCCTGATGGTCAATCTGATGGAAATGATCGAGCGCCCGGTGACCTTGCTGGACGGCGATGTGGTGCGCAAGCATTTGTCCAGTGAATTGGGTTTTTCCAAAGAGCACCGCAACATCAACGTGCTGCGCATCGGCTACGTGGCCAGCGAAATCACCAAGAACGGCGGCGTGGCGCTGTGCGCACCGATTGCACCGTATGCGGGCACCCGCCGACAGGTGCGCGCCATGATCGAACCCCTGGGCGGTTTCCTGGAAGTGCACGTGTCCACACCTCTTGACGTGTGTGAACAGCGCGATCGCAAAGGCCTGTACGCCAAGGCGCGCGAGGGCGTGATCAAGGAATTCACCGGCATCAGCGATCCGTATGAAACGCCGGAGAGCCCAGAATTGGCGATCAACACGGCCGAATGCCAACCGTACGAGGCGGTGCAGAAAATTGTCCTCAAACTGGAGGCCATGGGTCTGATAAAATGACCGCAATGAACCGTTGAGGTGTGCATGAATGAATCGGCCAACAAAACCCCCGCGTATCTGATCGATGCCAGTGTGTTTGTGTTTCGCAGCTATTATTCCATGCCCGATACTTTTTTTGATGCGCGCGGCGAATCGATCAATGCGGTGTATGGTTTTGCGCGTTTTCTGACCCGCTTCATACAACACAACCGGCCGCAACACCTGGCCGTGGCCTTTGATGAATCGCTGAGCACTTCATTCCGCAACGACATCTACGCGGAATACAAGGCCAATCGTGAGCCGGCGCCGGAGTCCCTGAAAAAACAGTTCTCGCGTTGCCGCGAGGTGGCCGAGGCGCTGGGCATTCAGGCCTATTCCGATCACAGCTATGAAGCCGACGACATCATCGGCACGTTGGCCGAACGCCTGCGCCAACGCGGCCACCCGGTGGTTTTGGTCAGCGCCGACAAAGACCTGGCCCAGTTGCTGCAGCCAGGCGATTTGTGGTGGGATTTTGGCAAAGCCGATCCGATCGATCACGCCGGCGTGGTGGACAAGATGGGCGTCATGCCTGAACAGGTGGTGGACTATCTGGCGCTGGCCGGCGACGCGGTGGACAACATCCCGGGCGTGCCCGGCGTGGGGCCAAAAACCGCGATCGCGCTGTTGCAGCATTTTGGCAGCCTGGAAGCGGCCCTTGAACGCGCCAAGGAGATTCAGTTCCTGTCATTCAGGGGCGCAAAATCGAGCATGCAGAAATTGCTCAGCCACCGCGATCAGGCCCTGTTGTCACAAAAACTGAGTCGGATTATTACCGATGTGCCGATTGAGGATGATGATATAATCAAACGGAGTGTGCAGCCACAGGCCCTGCAACCGCTGTTTGATGCGCTGAATCCGGGGCCCATGCTGAGAAGACAATTACAAGAAGCCGCTGTATATCCACATGAATAAAAAGAAAATACTTGTTGTAGACGATGAACCGGATATTCTGCAATTGCTGGAGATATCCTTAAGCCGCATGGGTCTGGTGGTGTACAAAGCCGCCAATCTGGGCTCCGCCAAATACGAGCTGGACAAAAATTCATTTCACCTGTGTCTGACCGATTTTAAATTGCCGGACGGCAATGGCATTGAACTGGTGGAATATGCGCACGCCAATTGTCCGGGCATGCCGATCGCGGTAATCACCGCCTTCGGCACCATCAATCACGCGGTGGAAGCGCTGAAAAAAGGCGCCTACGATTTCATAACCAAACCGATCAGTCTGGACGTGCTGCGCAATCTGGTGGTGTCCGGTTTGAACATCAATCAGGACAAACCTGCGGCCGGTGCCGAGCGGAACAAGCTGCCGGGGCATTCCAAATATCGGCAGTCATTGAATCAGCGCATCCAAAAGCTGGCGTCCAACACCGCGCCGGTGATCATTTACGGCAAACCCGGCACCGAAAAGGGCAAAATGGCCCACCTGATTCATCACCACAGCCGCCACGCCGACAAAAATCTCATTGAAGTGGATTGTGAAAACCTGGGCGGGCAATCCCTGGCCGATCTGGTGACGCAGGCCGGCAAGAACGGCACACTGTATTTTCGCCACATCGAAAAACTGCCACAGGACATGCAGGGCGATCTGGTGGATCTGTTGATGCACAACCCCGAAG
Organism: Marinicellaceae bacterium; assembly: GCA_050303435.1. Classification (GTDB taxonomy): domain Bacteria; phylum Pseudomonadota; class Gammaproteobacteria; order Xanthomonadales; family Marinicellaceae; genus JBNLBT01. The sequence goes on along the minus strand of JBNLBT010000021.1, from coordinate 35,894 downwards.
ACGTGCGCATTTTGAGTAGCACCGAGCTGGTTGAAGAGGATCTGGCACAAACCGTGGGTTTCAGCAAAAAGCTGCTGGGTTTTCTGAAAATCAATGTGATGCAAACCCAGTCACTCAGTCGCCACAAAGAAGACATCTCGGCGTTCAGTCGCGACATTCTCGACAATTACGCCAAGGTGTGGAAAAAACTGCCGTGCAAACTCAGCGCGCAGGCCCTGGCCAAACTCAATGAATACGATTTCCCCGGCAACATCAAGGAGCTGGAAAACATCCTGCTCAAAGCCGCGGTCAGCTGTGAACAGCAATTGATTCGAGGCGACGACGTCCATCTGAGTGAAACCGGTTTTCAGCCGCACATTTCCAACAAGAAATCACTGGATGAGTACATCGAATCGATAGAAATCCGGGAAATCACCAACGCGCTGGAAAAAACCAACAACAACAAGACCAAGGCCGCCGATCTGCTGGGCATTTCATTTCGCGCGCTGAGGTACAAAATCTCCAAACTCGGCATCGGCAAAGACTGAACCGATCCGCGCTGCCTTTTTTCTCAGGCCGACAACTGCCGCAGGCGCGATTGCCGCGGGAAATGGTGCATCAGATACGCCATCTGGTCGGCAATGATGTGGCGCCCCTGCAGAAAAATATATTCCGCGTGATTCGGTGCAAAGGGGATCGCCAGCAGTTTCATGTTGGCCTGTGCCGGGGTGCGGTTGGCCTTGTGGTTGTTGCAGCGTTTGCAGGCCGAAACCACATTGGTCCAGCTGTCGCGCCCGCCCTGTGAAATCGGCTGAATGTGATCGCGCGACAAATCCACCTTGTAAAACTGCTTGCCGCAATACAGGCACAGGTTCTGATCGCGCTTGAACAGGGTCTGATTGGTCAGCGGCGGCACGTAGTGGCCGAGTTTCTTGTGCAGATCGAAGTTGTTGCCCTTGGTGCCGATGATGGCGTTGATGTCGAGATAACTTTGTCGGCGGGTGATTGAGTTGATGCCGCCGTGCAGGCGGGTCAAAATCTCACCGTGGGTGTATTGAACCATGTCCAGCGTCAGCAACTTGGCCGCCTGTTCATAATCAATCCATTCCAGCGGTGTTCCAGATGCATCGGTGCGCAGCACCTGCGGTCTGATCTGAGCCAAAATGTTTCTCCAGATGGTTTAAACAAAAATACCACTTTTGAAAAAAATTGCAACTGCACAGAGCGCAAATACACCAACGCGCGACGCAAATGTCACGCGGCTGTCATCATCTCAGCCCGACAACATGCCCGCCATGGTGGCCGACATCAGCGAGGCCAGGGTGCCGCCGATCAGCGCCAGCACGCCAAATTCCGACAAGGTTTTGCGTTGCGACGGCGCCAGCGAACCGATGCCGCCGACCTGGATGCCAATGGAGGCAAAGTTGGCAAAACCGCACAGCATGTAGGTGGCCATCAAAATCGATTTGTTGTACATCAGGTGCACTTCATTGGCGGCCGACTTGATCTGTCCCAGGTTTTCATAGCCAACAAATTCACTGGCGATGATCTTGACGCCGAGCAATTGGCCCAACAGCGTCATGTCCTCAACCGCCACACCGATCAGCCACATCAGCGGGGCGAACAGATAGCCGAGCAGGAATTCCAGCGACAGGGCCGGGAAATTGGTGTTGGCGGCGATCCATGGGTTGATGTTCAACACATCGCCGAGTCGACCCAGGCCGTAATTGAACATCGCCAGAAAAGCAAAGAACACCAGCAGCATGGCGCCCACGTTCATCGCCAGTTTCAGGCCCTCGGTGGTGCCGTTGGTCAGGGCGTCCAGCACGTTGCTGCCGACCGCCTCGTGTGAGATGTCGATGTTGGAGTTGATCTCTTCGGTCTGCGGGTAGAGAATTTTGGCGATGACGATGGCGCCGGGCGCGGCCATCACCGAAGCGGCCAGCAAGTGTTTGGCAAAATACACCTGTTGCACCGGGTCTTCCCCGCCAAGAAAACCGACGTAGGCCGCCAGCACACCGCCGGCCACCGTGGCCATGCCGCCGATCATCACCAGCAGCACTTCCGAGCGGTTCATGAATTCCAGGTATTTCTTGATCATCAGCGGCGATTCGGTCTGGCCGAGGAAGATGTTGCCGGCCACGGACAGGCTTTCGGCGCCGGAAATTTTCATCGCCTTGGTCAACAGCCAGGCCAGGCCCTTGACGATTTTCTGGATGATGCCGAGGTAAAACAGCACCGAGGTCAGCGCGGAAAAGAACACAATGGTGGGCAGGATCATCACCGCGAAATTGATCAGCGGCGATTCAATTTCACCACTGCCAAATGAACGAAACAAGAAGGAGGTGCCGGTTTTGGTGAAATCCATGATTTTGATGAAAAAACCACCCACCAGCTCAAAAAATCCCTGCACGAATCCGATGTGCAGCACGCCGATGGCCAACACCAGTTGAATGCTTAAACCCACGCCGACCACTTTCCAGTTGATGGCTTTGCGGTTGCGGCTGAACAGCCAGGCCAGGACCACCAGGGTCAACATGCCCAGCGCGCCGCGCAGCAGCGTTTCGGCGGAGAATCCGTCCGACGGGATGATTTCATTCATGCGGGAATCCTTGGTGAAAAAAACCGATTATAAGTGCGGCGTGTCATTTTTGCCACACACAATACATGCGCACAGAACGCGCCGTTTCAGTCGTTCAGCCAGGTGGTTTTTTCTGCCAGCTCTGGGCGCTGGCGATCGCGCGGCGCCTCATCGGGCGTGCCGATGTGCATGAATCCGGCGATCTGTTCGCCGCCGCGCAGGCCCAGCTCGGCCTGCAGCGCCGGGTCGTAGGCGCACCAGCCGGTCAGCCACTGGCTGCCAAAGCCCAGCGCCGCCGCGGCGATGTTGATGTGTTGACACACCGCGCCGGTGGACAGCAGCTGTTCGAAATCGGGGGTTTTGTGCGCCACCGGTGAAAACACCACACAGATCACCACCGGCGCCTGACTGAAGCGCTGGCATTCGGCTTGCAGCAGTTCTTCAGCGACCGTTTCGCGGGATTGCAGCACGCGCGCCGCGCACTGGCCCAGCCGTTGCCGCGCGTCGCCGCGGATCACAATGAACCGCCAGGGTTCCAGTTTGCGGTGATCCGGCACGCGCGCGGCGATCTCGAGGATCTCGCGCAGTTGCGCCTCGTCGGGGCCGGGTGCACTCAGATTGCGGCTCAGCACCGAACGCCGCGTGCGCATGAATTCAAGGACCTGCTGATTCATTTTGTCGAAGGAAGCGATCAAAGGATTGAATTGTAACACGCCGGGCTTTTTGCCATAATAACTTGATCCCAACAGAGGCAATTCGATCATGACCCTGACAGTAGGTTTCATCCGCGAGACGCGCGCCGATGAGCGGCGGGTGGCGCTGGTGCCCGAGTCGGTCGCCAAGATCCTCGATTCCGGTTGGCGCGTGGTGTATGAGCGCGGCGCCGGTGCAGCGGCCGGATTCCCTGATGCAACGTATCCCGAAGGCAGCGAAGCGCTTAAAGACGCCGCCGCCGTGCTGGGCGCGGCCGATGTGCTGGTGGCGGTGCACGCGCTGGACGCGCAACAGATCAAGGCATTGAAAAAAGGCGCCACCGTGATCGGCATGGTCTCGCCGTTCCGTGACCCGGAGCGCTTTGATCAGGCCGCAAAAAAAGACCTCAAGGTGTTTTCCATGGAGCTGATACCGCGCACCACCCGCGCGCAGGCCATGGACGTGCTGTCCTCACAGGCCTCGGTGGCCGGATACAAGGCGGTGTTGCTGGCGGCGACTGAATCACCGCGCTTTTTCCCCATGCTGACCACCGCCGCGGGTACCATCCGGCCTTCCCAGGTGCTGGTGATCGGTGCCGGGGTGGCGGGCTTGCAGGCGATGGCCACGGCCAAGCGCCTGGGCGCCAACGTCACCGGCTACGACGTGCGCCCGGAAACCGCTGAACAGATCCGTTCGCTGGGTGCCAAGGCCCTGGATCTGGGTGTCAACGCGGTGGGCGAGGGCGGCTACGCGCGCGCGTTGACCGATGAGGAAAAGCAGCAGCAACAGGAGGCCCTGGCCGAACATTTGAAAAAAGTCGACGCCTTGATCACCACCGCGGCGGTGCCGGGACGTCCGGCGCCACGCATCGTGCGCGCCGACATGGTTGCGGGCATGAAACCGGGCAGCGTGATCGTTGATCTGGGCGCGGAAGGCGGCGGCAACTGTGAGTTGACCGAAGCCGGAAAGACCGTTGAGGTCAATGGCGTGAAAATCATCGGGCCGTTGAATCTGGCGGCCAGCATTCCGTTGCACGCCAGCGAAATGTATTCGCGCAACAGCTACAACCTGCTGGCGCTGATGAACCAGGACGGTGCATTCAATTTGAACTGGGAAGACGACATACTGGCCGGCTGCGCCGTGACCCGCGACGGTCAGGTGGTGCACCCGGCGGTCACCGGAGAGAAAAAATGATTGATGGATTTGTGGCATTGTATGTGTTCATGCTGGCGGCCATTCTCGGGCATGAAATCATTTCCAAGGTGCCGGTGGTGTTGCACACGCCGCTGATGTCCGGTTCCAACTTCATCCACGGCATTGTGCTGGTGGGCGCCATGATTGCGCTTGGACACGCCGACACCACCACAGAAAAAGTGCTGGGATTCATCGCCGTGTTCCTCGGCGCCGGCAACGCCGCCGGCGGTTACGTGGTGACTGAACGCATGCTGGAAATGTTCAAGCCGAAAGACCGCGGTGAGAAGAAAACCCCGGGAGACGATCAATGAATGAAACCGTACAGATTCTGATCAAGGCCAGTTACCTGCTGGCGGCTTTTCTGTTCATTTCCGGTTTGCGCCGCATGAGCTCGCCGACCACCGCGCGCGGCGGCATCGTGTGGGCCGGTGTGGGCATGTTGATTGCCACCATTGCCACCTTCCTGTTGCCGGACATGCACAACATGGTGCTGATTCTGACGGCGTTGATTTCATCGACCATTTTCGCCTGGATCAGTGGCAAAAAAGTCGCCATGACCGACATGCCGCAGATGGTGGCCCTGTACAATGGCATGGGCGGCGGCTCGGCCGCATTCATCGGCACCATGGCCCTGCTCAACGCTGTGGACCATGTGGCGGTGTGCGCCCAGGGCGGCGGCGTCGGACACGATTGCCTCGGTGGCGTGGCCTCGGTGCTGGCCGTGGTCGGTGTGTTCATCGGCGCGGTGTCGCTCAGCGGTTCACTGATCGCCTTTGGCAAATTGCAGGGCTGGATCGACAAACGCTACACTTTTCCCGGTCAGCACATCCTCAACGCCCTGGTTGGTCTGGGCACCATCGGTCTGGGGCTGTGGCTGACGCAGAACATGGAGGCGCAATACATCTGGTGGTTCTTCGGCCTGTCGCTGTTGCTGGGCGTGATGATGACGCTGCCAATTGGCGGCGCCGACATGCCGGTGGTGATTTCTCTGTACAACGCGTTCACAGGTCTGGCGGTGTCGTTCGAAGGCTACGTGCTGCAAAATTCCAGCATGATCATCGCCGGCATGCTGGTCGGTGCGGCCGGCACCCTGTTGACGCAGCTGATGGCCAAAGCCATGAACCGCTCCCTGGGCAGCGTGTTGTTCGGTTCCATGGGCGGTTCCGGGGGCGCCGACATCGACGGCAGCATGACCTCCATCGAAGCCAACGATGCGGGCATCATGATGGCCTTTGCCGATCGCGTGATCATCGTGCCGGGCTACGGCATGGCGGTGGCGCAGGCGCAGCACAAACTGTGGGAAATGTCGCAGATGTTGCTGGAGCGCGGCGTCGACGTCAAATTCGCCATACACCCGGTGGCCGGCCGCATGCCGGGCCACATGAACGTGCTGCTGGCTGAGGCCGGCGTGCCGTACGATTTGATCGAAGACATGGAAGACATCAATTCCCAGTTCAAGCAGACCGACGTGGCGCTGGTGATCGGCGCCAACGACGTGGTCAATCCGGTGGCCAAAAGCGACCCGAGCAGCCCGATCTACGGCATGCCGGTGCTGAACGTCGATGAAGCCAAGAACGCCATCGTCATCAAACGCGGCCAGGGCACCGGTTTTGCCGGCATTCAGAATGGCCTGTTTTTTGCCGACAACACCAAAATGCTGTACGGCGATGCCCAGGACGCGGTCGGCCGTCTGATCCAAAGCCTCAAGGCGGTGTGATCGCAACGGCCAAGCTCAACCGGCGGCGCGCAAAGTGCGGCCGGTTCAGAGCCATTCAATGCGAAAAATATTGAAGCCGTTGGCGTGCAGGTAATTCAGCGTGGCGTTGTTGGCTTTGCACAACTCGCGGCAGATGTACAGGCCCAGTCCGGTGCCTTTGGTGTGCGTGGTGAAGAAAGGGTTGAACAATTCCTCACGTTTGTCTTCCGGGATCGGCTCGCCGGGGTTTTTTACATCCAGTGTGCCTTCGTGGGCAATGATCTGGATGTGATGGGTTTCGGCGTGGATCAATGCGTTGCTGGCCAGGTTCCAGATGATCTGTGTCAGGTGGTTTTGATCGAAGGTGAGGGTGAAATCGCGCGACACCACCAGTTCCAGCCCCTTGGGGTCAATTTTCTTGATGCCGCAAAAAGTTTCCTTGAATTTGACCAGAAAGGCGTTCAGTGAAATGACTTCACTTTGCGCGATCTTGCGGCGTGAAATTTGCAGGATGTCTTCAATGATTTTATTGGCGCGCGCGGTCTGGGCGCTGATGATCTGGGTCAGTTCCTTGTCTTCCTGATTGATTTTTTCAGATTCTTCCAGCAGCTGGGCGGCGGTGTTGATCGCCGACAGCGGGTTTCTGATTTCATGCGCGATGGTGCTGGAGAGCTTGCCCAGGGAGGCCAGGTTCAATTGCTGCGCGGTTTTTTTCAGTAATTTGGAATCCTCCAGAAACATCAATCGCAGTCTGGACTCCTCCATCAGTTTGGCCAGGCTGATGAAAATGTCGGTGCCCTTGTCGTTCTGGTACACCGTGCCATCGGGCTGTTCCTTGATGGCCTGCATCAGGCGTTCAGGCAAAAACACCTCGTCGTTCAGATCCAGCATTTTCTTGGCCGATTTGTTGGCCTGTATGATCACGCCGTCGTCCTGAAACACCACCACACCGTTGTTCATTTTGTTGATGATGGTCTGGTTGATGCTTTGCAGCGAGCTGATGCGCTTGTGCTGGCGCTGGGTCAGCGACACGCTGGCGTAATAGGAGATCGATTGGCGAATGCCCACCAGGGCGATGGCGAAATAGGCCAGCGCGTGCGGCAGAAACGAATTCCACTGAATCTGCATCTGTGCGGGCAATCCCACCAGCTGCGGGGTGAACCACAGCAGAATGGCGGCGGCGATGGGCGCCAGCAGAATGTTGTGCGGCTTGCGAAACAGGATGGCCGCGGAACCGATGGTCAGAATCGGCAGAATGGCCAGTCCGGCGGCGACGCCGTCGATTGAGTAGGCCAGGTAAATCAGCATCGGCACGTCAATGAACAGGCCAATTTTGCCGGTGATCGAGGCGGTTTTTTGCGCCGCGAAGATGCACACCACATAGATAACCACCGAGGCGAACAGGTAAAGTTTTGAGGTGATCGCCGCAAAGCGGTGAAAATACAGGACGTTGAACAATTCACCCAGTTTGAAGTGGATCAAGGCAAAGAAAAACAGGCTGATGAAAATGCGAAACAGGTTCAGGTACTGCAGATTCCGCTTTTCAATTTCAGCGAGTTTTCTTTGCCGGAATTTTTGCTGTTCTTTGCTCAAGGTGTTTGCGCGTACGTCAGCACGCTCTGTTTAATCTTTTTCTGCCAGTGGCGTTCACCGTTGGGTCCGAACACCTCTACGGTGAGGTCGCGGTCTTTTCGCGGGCCGGAAAAATTCAGTTTACAATAATTTTTCGTGCCAACCAAAGTGCCGGTCTCCAGAATGGGTTTTTTCAATTCGTTTTCCAGATACATCTCATGGGTGCCGGCGGTGAACGGCGAGCAGGTCAACTCATACAGCGGGTAGGCGCCGTCGCGGTTGATGCGCAACAATTCGGTCTGGTGTTTGTCGCCGCTGAGAAACACCACGCCTTCAATGCGGGCTTCATGCAGCCAGGCAATGAAGGGATCGCGTTCGTGGCGGTATTTGTCCCAGCCTTCGTATTTGTGGTAGTCGTTGAGCATTTGATTGCCGCCGACAATGAATTTGAAATTGGCGTGCGATGAAACCAGCTGGTTTTTCAGCCACAGCAACTGCGCCTGGCCGTACATGTGTTTGTCCGGTCCGTCCGGGAACGCTTCGTCGCTGCGGTGATAGCGGTCGTCCAGCAGGAAGAAATCGACGTCGTTGAAACGCACCTTGGTGAAGATGCCGTCGGTCTCAGGTTGACCGTAAGAGGGGTTGGCCCAGAAGTGTTTAAAGATGTCCAGCGCCTTCTGTTTGAAGATGAAATGACCGCCCGAATTGTCCGGGCCAAAGTCGTGGTCGTCCCAGATCGCGTAGTTCGGAAAGCGCGCAAACAGGGTTTGCAAATGATCGCGCCCGCGATCGCGGATCACGCGGTACAGCAGGCTTTGTTCGGAATCAAAATCGACTTCGCGGTAATACCAGTTGTCGCCCAGCCACAGCATCATGTCGGCGTCTTCCTGACTCATGCGATCAAAAATTTCCCAGCCGCCGCCGTAGGGTTTGCCGGCGCGGTCGTAATCGGCTTCATTCTCAAAATTGCATGAACCGGTCAACACCGAAAAGGCCGGTGGATCGGTGCGCCACTGCCACAGGCTCTGGGTGGTGAAATGGTACACCGGTTGTCCGGCTTCGGCCTGCCCGTTGACGCGGATGCGGTAGCTGTAGGCGGTGCCGGGTTCCAGATTGGCCAGTTTAAAGGTGTGTACCTGGCCGTATTCGGCGTTCAGGGCGCCGCTGAGGGCGGCCTTGTGTTCGCTGGCGTCGTCGCGCCAGTACTCCAGCGTGGCTTCGCCCGCTGTGCGCGACTGAATCCAGACGTCGGCCGAGCGCAGCGCGGTGTGCCCCAGCATGGGGCCGGCCAGCAATACATCTGAAGAGGCGGTGACCTTAAATCCGCACATCAATAGACCTATGATCAGCAATGCGTTTTTCATCTTGATTGATACCTGAGTTTTGAACCCGAACATTGTTTCACAGAAAAGAAACAAACCCGTGACAGGCGTTGATGCAGACAGGGCAACGGCGTGCACAGGCGGTCGAGTCGCCAGTGTCGGAGTGGCTGACCGGGGCCATGCGGCGCATGCAAAGGGTCTGAACAAAACGCTTTTGTCAAAGCTGCATTTTGATCGCCTTTGCAATAAAAGTCCAGCAGAGCCATACATCACAGCGCACAAGCGGGTGCCACTGCGGCGAGGCGGAAGTGCCATGGCCCCCGACTTCATCGCGTCGCGCGATTTCTTGGTGCAAGTCCGGGCGTGTTCCGCACGGGCGATTCATGTGACGCGCAATAGTCACCCGGATTTAACGAAATATTCACAAAAGTCTTTTAAAGTACGCGCCACCTATGAGAAAATACGCAGGTTAATTTAGAGCGTCTTGGGTACCTGTTTTACTGATACAAAAATATCAACGGTTGTCGCCGAGTGGTTGAGCACTGGGTCATAACTTTTCAGTATGCGCAGTCCAAGTCATTCCTTTTTTATTCAAAATACAGGGTGCTTTTCAATGAGATACATGAAGCAAATGAAATGGTGGGGGACGGCTGCTTTATTGCTGATCCTGCCATTGGGTGTGGTCACGGCGCAGGAAACCGCCTCGGCCATCAATGGAACCGTGGTCGACTCCGACGGCAATCCGCTGGCCGGTGCCACCGTGGTCGTCACACACGAACCCACCGGACAGGTGAAAACACTGACCACCAACGACGAAGGCCGCTATTCAGCCCGTGGTCTGCGCGTCGGCGGCCCGTACAGAATCGAAGTCAGCAATTCTGGCTACAGCGATGCTGAACAGGGCGATGTGTTTGTTCAACTGGGTGAAACTCAGACCCTGGATGCCGTGCTGGTGGCCAACGCCATCGCGCTGGACACCGTTCAGGCCGTGGGTGTGGCACCCGCTTCAGCGGTGTTCAACCCGGACACCATGGGCGCTGGCATCAGCGTATCTCAGGAACAGATTGAAGATCTGCCGACCGTGTCACGTTCCGTGACCGATTTTGTGCGCCTGGACTCGCGCGTCAACATCCGTGAATTCGGCGATGGCATCTCAGTTTCAGGTGTGCACAACCGCTACAACAACTTCACCATTGACGGCGTGCCCACCAACGATGAATTTGGTCTGGAAGCCGGCGGTTTTTCCGGCATTTCCCAGCCGTTCTCGCTGGACACCATTTCTGAACTCAACGTGCAGATCTCACCGTACGATGTGACTTTGTCCAACTTCACCGGCGCCAACATCAACGCGGTGACCAAGTCGGGCACCAATGAATTTGAAGGCCGCATTTCCGGTTTTTACCGCAACGACAGCTTGATCAACGATGAGCTGGACGGCGACGAGCGTGACATCGGCGATTACACCGATGAAACTTACAACATCAGCCTGGGTGGTCCGATCATCAAGGACAAACTGTTCTTCTTCATTAACTACGAAAAAGAAACCCAGAGCGAAGCCGGCAACACCACCGACGTGCCACTGGCATCCATTCAGGAAGTGCAAAGCATTGCACAGAGTGTTTGGGGCATGGTGCCCGGCGAAATCGTGCCGCCGACCGATCTGGAAACCGTTGAAGAATCCATTTTGATCAAACTGGATTGGAACATCAATGACTTCCACCGCGCCGCTTTGCGTTACACTTCAAATGACGACGACCAGGTGGTGATCCCGAATTACGGTTTCAATGAAGCTTCACTGGGTTCGCACTGGTACATCAACAACTACCAGAATGATTCACTGGCATTGAACGTTTACAGCGACTGGACGGCCAATTTCTCCACTGAATTCAGATACTCCAGTTCATCGTTCGACAAGATCCCCAAACTGGGTGCCAACCTGTATCCGCAGATTGAAGTGAATCTTGACGGCGGCGATCGCGTGTATCTGGGCACGGAGCAATTCCGTCACGCCAACGAGCTGACCGTTGACACCGACACCTTCTTCCTGGCCGGTGAATACTTCATGGGCAACCACACCCTGAAATTTGGTGTTGACCGCAAATCCAAAGACATTCGCAACCTGTTTGTCAATGATTCATTGGGCATCTACGAGTTTGATGGCATAGAAAATTTTGCCAACGGCTTTTATGATTTTTACCAGCTGAGAATCGGTTCCGATCCGAGCGTGCGTTTCCCGACCGCCAATTGGTCGTGGAGCAACACCGGTTATTTCATTCAGGACAACTGGACCGTCAATGACCGCCTGACCGTGCAATTCGGTTTGCGCCTGGACAGTCCGGATGTGGACGACACCCCGCGCCTGAATCAGGATTTCGTCAACGCCTTCGGTTTCCCCAACAACAGCGTGCTGGATTCCAGCGAGTTGCAGCCGCGCATCGGCTTCAACTACGACATGAGCGATGAGTACTACATGCAACTGCGCGGCGGCATCGGCCTGTTCTCAGGCAGCACCCCGGACGTGTGGCTGTCCAACTCGTTCACCAACACCGGTGGCGACATTGCAGTGTTCCGCGATTTCGACAACTTCGGTTTCACGCCGGATCCCAACAGCCAACCCCTGGTGGGTGGCATCACTGGCTCCAGCCAGGACGTGGACGTGACTTCACCTGACTTCGAAGTGCCGACGGTGTTGAAAGCCAACATCGCTTTGGACGCCGAATTGCCGTGGTGGGGTTTGATTGCTTCGGCCGAACTGGAGTACTCTGAGAAACGCAACGAAATTCATTACCAGCACCTGAACCTGGGCGCACCGACCGGTTTCCTGCCGGATGGCCGCCCGTCGTTCTACGGCGATCCGCTGACATTGAGCGGTGGCCAGCGCGCCAATGCCAACCCGCTGTTCAATGATGTGATGTTGCTCAGCAGTGTGGATGGCGGTGAAGTCAAGCGCGCCACCTTCAGTCTGGAAAAACAAATGGATGAGCACTGGTTTGCCCGCGCGTCTTACACGCACACCGACGCAACTGAAGTGAATCCGGGCACGTCTTCACGCGCCATTTCCAACTGGAACAACAGCCCGGCGTTCGACCCGAACGCGGTCGAAATCGGCACCTCTGCCTATGAAATTGAAAACGCCTTCACCATGTTTGTGAACTACGAAAACAATTTCTTTGGCGACACCATGACCAACATCGGTCTGGTGTGGGTGTCTCGTGACGGCGAACCGTTCTCCTACACATTCTCCAACGACGTCAACGGCGATCGCATCCGCGACAACGACCTGGTGTACGTGCCGATGGTGGATGAATACGTGTTGGCAGACCCGGCGGATACACAGGCGTTTGAAGCGTTCCTGCGTGAATCCGGTCTGGACGGTTACCGCGGCCAGGTGGCCCCGAAAAATGCCTTCAAAGCACCGCGCATCAACCAGTTTGATATCAAATTCCAGCAGGAACTGCCGGAAATGGGCTTCATGCGTGCCACCCTGTTTTTCAACATCGTCAACGTGGGTAACCTGTTGAACGACGATTGGGGCATTGTCAGAACTGCGGCTTTTGATGGCGAAAACATCTACAGCCTGGAAGGGTTTGACGATCAGGGCCGCTGGATCCTGGATTGGAATGGTCGCGACGTGGATGGCAACTTCTCCACCGCCGACGGCAATGAATTCCGTTCCAGATGGTCTGCACAGCTGGGCTTCCGCCTGGACTGGTAAGCAGCCAAGCAAGCAAGATCAAAAAGGCGGCCCTCGGGCCGCCTTTTTTTATGCCCGTTTTCCGGTTTAATGCATTGGCTGATGTTGATCCGGGTGGGGATTGAGGCAACCGCTTGGGTTCAGGCCGGTGTGGCAGTAAAACGTTCAGCTCAGTGCGCGCTTGCGGCTATAATGGGCTTTTGATACAGGCAGGGACATGGGATTTTTTGACATCATCGCGCTGTTGATCACGCTGGCGGCGCTGTTTTCATTCATCAATCATAAATTCATTGGCTTGCCCAACGGCATCGGCATCATGCTGATCGGTCTGGTGATGTCGCTGATGCTGATCGCGCTGAACGCGATCGGCTGGGTTCAGGTGGAACACATCGAAGGGATTTTCCGGCAGATTGATTTTGACGACACGGTGATGAACGGCATGCTGAGTTTCCTGCTGTTTGCCGGCGCACTGCACGTCAACATCAATCGCCTGGCGGAATTGAAAGACACCATCGCGGTGCTGGCCACCCTCGGTGTGCTGATGTCGGCGGCGATGCTCAGCGCGGTGGCCTGGTGGACGTTTTCTGCGCTGGGCATAGAGGTGCCTTTCATCTATTGTCTGTTGTTCGGAGTGCTGATTTCGCCGACCGATCCCATCGCGGTGATGGGCATCCTGAAAAAAGTCGGCGCGCCCAAAGCCATCGAAGTCAAAATCACCGGCGAATCGCTGTTCAACGACGGCGTGGCGGTGACCCTGTTCATCGCGGTGCTGAGCATTGCCACCGGGCGCCATGAGTTTTCCTGGGGCTACGTTGGCGGCTTGTTTGTGCAGGAAGCCTTTGGTGGCGCGCTGTTTGGCCTGGTGGTGGGATACCTGTCTTATCGCATGCTCAAGGCAGTGGACAATTACCAGGTGGAGGTGCTGATCACCATTGCCATCGTTACCGGCGGGTATTCACTGGCCCAGCATCTGCACTTGTCCGGACCGATCGCCATGGTGGTGGCCGGTCTGATGATCGGCAACCGCGGGCGCCGGCTGGCGATGTCGCCGCAAACGCGCGAGCGCCTGGACACGTTCTGGGAATTGGTGGACGAGATTCTCAATGCGGTGCTGTTTTTGCTGATCGGGGTGGAATTGCTGTTGCTGGATTTCACCGCGGCTTACCTGTATGCCACAGCCCTGATCATCCCCTTGGTGATTCTTGCGCGTTTCATCAGCGTGGGTCTGCCGGTGACGCTGCTGCGCATTCGCAACACCTATTCGCCACACACCATCAAAATACTCACCTGGGGCGGTCTGCGCGGCGGCATTTCCGTTGCGCTGGTGCTGTCACTGCCCGACGTGCCCTGGCGCGAACCCCTTTTGGTGGCGACCTACGGCGTGGTCTTGTTCAGTATTCTGGTGCAGGGTCTGACGGTGGGCCGGGTGGCGGCGATGGCGCGCACAGAAAGCGCCTGAGTCCGTTTTGATGTGACTGTGCGGTGCATTGGGTCCGCGCAGTCAGCGCCGCTTTGAACGGCACAAATATTCTCGGGGTGCAGGGTTGCATTATTTAATAATTCAGGTAAAATGCACGCTCTTGATATGTTGCGGGGTGGAGCAGTCTGGCAGCTCGTCGGGCTCATAACCCGAAGGTCGCAGGTTCAAATCCTGCCCCCGCTACCAACTTGTCAGGGTGTAAAACAGGCTCCATTCGGGAGCCTTTTTTGTTGCTGTGATTTGATGAAAGAGAAACTGTTATCAGACATGATTGGACCGCTGGTCGAGGACCTCGGCTACAGCCTGTGGGGTTTGCAGATGTTGCCGCAAAAAGGCCAGTCGCTGTTGCGCGTGTTCATTGACCACGCCGATGGCATCGATGTGAACGACTGCGCGCGCTGCAGTCATGAAATTTCCGGATTGTTGGACGTGGAAGACCCGATCAAGACCGCGTACGTTCTGGAAGTGTCGTCCCCCGGTTTGGACCGCCTGTTGTTTTCAGCGGCACATTTTCAGCGCTATATTGGCCACCAGGCGACCGTCAAACTGATGGTGCCAGTGAACGGGGCGCGTAAAGTGAAAGGCGTGATTGATCGCGTTGAAGGTGAGCACATCACGCTGCAATCGGATCAAGACACGTTCACATTCGATTTCAACAATGTGAATCAAGCCAGGCTGGTGCCGGATTTTGATGGAGTGAGTAGATGAGTAAAGAAATTCTGTACGTGGCAGAAGCCCTGTCGAATGAGAAGGGCGTCAGTCAGGAAGTCATTTTTGAGGCGATCGAGCTGGCGCTGGCGTCGGCCACGCGCAAAAAACACCACAAAGACATGGACGTGCGCATCGACATCAATCGCGAAACCGGCGACTACGACAGTTACCGGCGCTGGACCGTGGTGGAAGAGGAAGAATTCGAGAGCGAAGACCGCCAGTTGTTGCTTGAGGACGCACGCAAAATCGATCCGGACGTGAACATCGGTGATGTGATCGAAGAAGACATGGAGTCGGTGGAATTCGGCCGCATTGCGGCGCAGACCGCCAAACAGGTGATCCTGCAGAAAGTGCGCGAAGCCGAGCGTCAACAGGTGGTTGAGATGTATGAAGACCGCATCGGCGAGGTGCTTTCCGGGGTGGTCAAGCGGGTTGAGCGCGGTCACATTTTCATTGACGTGGGCGGTGGCATTGAAGCCATTGTGCCCAGAGAATTTGGCATACCCCGTGAAAACGTCAAGCGCGGCGATCGCCTGCGCGGTTTGCTGATCGACGTCAACCGATTCAACCGCGGCCCGATACTGACCCTGTCGCGCCGCAGCCCGGATTTCATGATTGAACTGTTCAAGATTGAAGTGCCGGAAATTTCCCAGGGTTTGATTGAAATGAAAGGCGCCGCCCGCGATCCGGGTCAGCGCGCCAAGATTTCGGTGTTTTCCCACGACAAAAAACTTGACCCGATCGGCGCCTGCGTGGGCATGCGCGGTTCGCGCGTGATGTCGGTGGCCAATGAACTCGGCGGCGAACGCATCGACATCGTGCTGTGGGATGAGAATCCGGCGCAGTACATCATCAACGCCATGGCGCCGGCTGAAATCGAATCCATCGTTGTGGACGAGGAAAAGAACGCCATCGACGTGGCGGTGCAGGAGTCCCAGCTGTCCCAGGCGATCGGCCGCGGCGGTCAGAACGTGCGTCTGGCCAGCGAGCTGACCGGTTGGGAAATCAACGTGTTGACCCTGGAACAGGCGGAAGAGAAGAACGAAGCCGAAGCCCTGGAGTACGTTAAGGAGTATGTGGACAAACTGGACGTGGACGAAGATCTGGCCATACTGCTGGTGCAGGAAGGTTTCACCTCCATCGATGAAGTGGCCTATGTTGACGTGGCCGAGTTGTTATCGATTGAGGGGTTTGATGAGGAGCTGGTTGATGAACTGCGGCAACGTGCGCGCGATGCCCTGCTGACCCAGATGATCGCCAACGAAGAACAGCTGGAAGAAAAGAAACCGCACGATGATTTGCTGTCACTGGAACGGATGAGTGATAAACTGGCGTATGCTTTGGCCGATCAAGGCATTCAGTCCCGCGATGACCTGGCGGAACTGGCCACCGACGAATTGACCCAGATGACCGACTTGAGTGATGAAGAAGCGGCTGAATTGATCATGGAAGCGCGCGCGCATTGGTTCGAATAAAACAATCGAAGAGACTTTTATTATGTCAGATGTCACAGTAAAACAATTAGCGGAAGTGCTGGCGATTTCAACTGAGAAGCTGATGCAGCAGTTGAAAAGCGCCGGTATTAAAGTCACATCCGATACCGACACCATCAGCAACGAAGCCAAGGTGAAATTGCTGCAGTTTTTGCGTGACGCGCATGGCAAAGAAAAGAAAAGCCTGTCCACAGGCAAGAAGGTGGTTCTCAAACGCAAGTCCAAAGGCGTGTTGCGCGTCACCAGTGGCACCGGCCTGAAAAACAAGACCAAGAACATCAACATCGAAGTCAAAAAGAAAAAAATCACCAACCGCCCGTCGCAGGCGGAATTGGATGAGCTGGAACGCGATCGCCGTGAAGCACAGGAAGCCCTGGCGCAGCGCAAACAGCAACTGAAACAGGAAGAACAAGAGAAGAAAGAGCTGCGTAAACGCGCCGAAGAAGCGGAAGCCGAGGAAGTCCGGCTGGCGGAACAAGAAGCCGCCCGCCTGCGCGCTGAAGAAGCCGCCCAGGCAGCGGCCGAAGCGGCTGAAGTTGAGGCCGATGAAGCGGTGGAAGATGGCGCCGAGGCGGAAGACAGCAATACGGATGCTGAAGTGGAAAGCAGCGAAGATACGGACGACGAAGCGGCAGACTCCGAGGCGGAAGAAACCGACGCGGATGCCGATGACGGGGACGCTGAGGCCAAACCGCTGAGCAAGGCGCAAAAAGACGAAGCCGAGAAAAAACGCAAACACGAAGCCCTGGTTGAAGAGCAGGTGCGCAAGGCCATCGAAGAACGGTCACGGCGCAAACGCGAACAATCCGGCAAGGACGAAGGGCCACGCGGGGGTGGACAGGAAGACTGGTCCGAGCGCAAACACGACAAGAAATCCAAGACCCGCTATGGACGCAAACAGCTGCACGTGCACGGCAACAAGAGCGATGAAAAGCAATTGCGCCCGCGTCTGAAATCGCGTTCCGACAAACACGGGTTCCAGATGCCCACCGCACCGGTGGTGAAAACCGTGCAGGTGCCGGAAAGCATCACTGTGGGTGATCTGGCCAAGGAAATGGCGGTTAAATCCGGCGACGTGATCAAGGCCCTGATGAACATGGGCATGATGGTCACCATCAACCAGTCACTGGATCAGGACACCGCCATGCTGGTGGTGGAAGAATTGGGCCACAAGGCCGAAGAGGCCAGCATCCAAACCATCGAGGAAGAGCTCAAACAGGACGTGGTGGAAGCGCACGACGACAAAGACGCCGAGCCGAGACCGCCGGTGGTCACAGTGATGGGCCACGTCGACCACGGCAAAACCTCCCTGCTGGATTTCATCCGCAAATCCAAGGTCACCGACCAGGAAGCCGGCGGCATCACCCAGCACATCGGTGCCTACCACGCGAAAACCTCCAAGGGCGGGATATCTTTCATTGATACACCGGGTCACGCGGCCTTCACCGCCATGCGTGCACGCGGTGCCCAGGTCACCGACATCGTGATTCTGGTGGTGGCGGCCAACGACGGCGTGATGCCGCAAACACGCGAGGGCATCGACCACGCGCGCGCAGCCGGCGTGCCGTTGATCGTGGCGGTCAACAAGATGGACTTGCCGGAAGCCAACATCGACAAGGTCAAGCAGGAGCTGGCCAAGCTTGAAGTGGTGCCCGAGGACTGGGGCGGTGAAGTGCAGTTTGTGCCAGTGTCGGCGAAAACCGGTGAAGGCGTGGAAGACCTGCTGGAAGCGGTGTTGCTGCAATCGGAAGTGTTGGAGTTGAAAGCCGTGAAGAAAATTCCGGCCAACGGCGTGATCATTGAATCCTCGCTGGACAAAGGCCGCGGACCGGTGGCCACCGTGCTGGTGAAAAACGGCACCCTGAAGAAAGGCGACATGATTCTGTGCGGCGAACAGTTCGGCCGTGCGCGCAGTCTGATCAATGAATCAGGCAAAGACATCAAATCCGTCGGCCCGTCGATGCCTGCTGTGGTGATCGGTTTGTCCGGAGTGCCGGTGGCCGGCGATGAATTCATCGTGGTGGCCAACAAGCGCAAGGCGCGTGAAGCGGCCAATCAGAATCGTGAAAAAGAACGCGACGCGCGTTTGAGCAAACAACAGGCTGCGAAGCTGGAAAACCTGATGTCGCAAATGGGTCAGGAAGACAAACTCGAAGTCAACCTGTTGATCAAAGCCGATGTGCAGGGCAGTGTGGAAGCCTTGCGCGACTCACTGGTCAAATTGTCCAACGACGACGTCAACGTCAACGTGATTTCCTCCGGTGTCGGTGGCATCACCAACACCGACGCGCAACTGGCTTCGGCTTCCAACGCGATCATCATTGGTTTCAATGTGCGGGCCGACAAGGCGGCGCGTGAGATCATCAAGGAAAGCGATTTGGACCTGCATTACTTCAGCATCATTTACGAAGCCATCGATCAGGTCAAAGCGGCCATCACCGGCATCCTCGGCACCGAAATCCGTGAGGAAATCATCGGTCTGGCGGAAGTGCGCGACGTGTTCACTTCTTCACAATTCGGCACCATCGCGGGTTGTATTGTGTCCGAAGGCGTGGTGCGGCGTGACAACCCGATCCGGGTGCTGCGCGACAACGTGGTGATTTTTGAAGGTGAACTGGAATCGCTCAGACGTCACAAGGACGACGTCAAGGAAGTGCGTTCTGGCACCGAATGCGGCATCGGCGTGAAGCAATACAACGACGTCAAGCCGGGCGACCAGATCGAGTGCTACGAACGCGTGGAAGTGCAGAAGACACTGGATTGATCCCCGCAAAAGCGGGTCACAGGTGATACATGGGATTCAGAGATTTTAACAGGAGTGACCGTTTTTCGGCACAAATCAGGCGGCTGCTGTCGACGGCGATTCACCGCGACTTGCCGGATGAGCACACCACCTTCATCACCGTGTCGGACGTGGAGGTGACGCGCGATCTGTCGCTGGCCACGGTGTACATCAACACCCTGTTTCCGGATCAAAGTGAGGCGGGTCTGACCATTCTGAACCAGAACGCCAAAGCCCTGCGGCAAATCCTTTCAAAGCAGTTGCGTGCGCGCAAAATTCCCGAATTGCGCTTCAAATACGATGCGTCACTGGAACGCGGACAGCAGTTGGAATCCCTGATCAAAAAAGCCCGCGCGTCCGACCCCGGGCTGTCCGAACCGGGCGAGGATGAAAACGAATAAGGGGCAAAGAAAAAGCCCGTTCACCCGGCCGGTGCATGGCCTGTTGCTGCTGGACAAGCCCACCGGTCTGACCTCCAATCAGGCCCTGCAAAAAGTCCGTTACCTGTTCAGGGCCAAAAAGGCCGGCCACACCGGCAACCTGGATCCCATGGCCTCCGGACTGCTGCCCTGCTGCTTTGGCGACGCCACCAAATGCGCCCACATGCTGATCAATTCAGACAAACGCTACATCGCCACGGCGCGTCTTGGTGCGCAGACAGACAGCGGCGACGCCACCGGGGAAGTGATCAATACACACGACCTGAACGCGCTCAGCGATGCACAGATTCAGTCGGTGCTGGCGCGCATGACCGGCGCGCAACGGCAGGTGCCGCCGATGTATTCGGCCTTGCATCACAACGGCCAGCGCCTGTATGAACTGGCGCGACGCGGTGAGGAAGTTGAGCGGCCACCGCGCGACATCACCGTGCATCACTTTCACTTGTTGCACAACCGCGGCGAGGAACTCGTCTTCGATGTCAAAGTCTCCAAAGGCACCTACGTGCGCACCCTGATCGAAGATTTCGCCCGCGCCTGCGGCACCCTGGCGCATTTGAGTGCGCTCAGGCGCACCGAGTCGGGTGTGTTCAACAGCGCGCAAATGGTGACCCTTGAAGAGGTGTTGAATGCCGCCGATCCGTGGCAACACCTGCAGGGCGTGGATCGCGCATTGTGTGAATACCCACGCCTGAATCTGAGCGACTCGCAGGTGCACACCCTGGTGTGCGGTCAGACCGTTGCCGGGGTGCAGGCCGCCGCCGCCGTGTATCGCTTGTATGACGCGCTCGGGCTGTTCGTTGGACTGGGGTCACTGGATGAGCTGGGGCAGCTGAAAGTCAAGCGCCTGTTTCACAATTCAAGGCAGCAGGCCCTGGCCCGCGATTGAGTCCGTCCCGGCGCGGCCGGAGGCGGCAAATATTCGCACAAACGGTTGTGTTTACAAGCGTTTGTCATTAGAATACGCACTCATTTATCTGGATGCTGCGACCGTCTTGACGGGCATCCGGTTGACACAATCCATTCAACGAGAGGACATCATGATTACTGTTGAACAAAGACAAGAGATCATCAACGAATACAAAACCAGTGAAAACGACACAGGTTCCCCTGAAGTGCAGGTGGCCCTGTTGACGGCACGCATCAAAAACCTGACTGAACACTTCAAAGTGCACAACAAAGACAAGCATTCCCGCCGCGGATTGATCAAGCTGATCAACCAGCGTCGCAAATTGCTGGCCTATGTGAAACGTCAGGAAACCGAAAGGTATCAAACATTGATCACCCGTCTGGGTCTGCGCAGATAACATCAGGAAAACATCAACGTGAAAGTCATTAAAAAACAATTCCAGTACGGCCAACACACGGTCACGCTGGAAACAGGAAAAATCGCACGCCAGGCCTCTGGCGCAGTCATGGTCAGCATGGGGGACACCATGGTACTGGTGACCGTGGTGGGCAAAAAGGACGCCGACCCGAACCAGTCATTTTTCCCCCTGACCGTCAATTATCAGGAAAAATTTTACGCCGCCGGCATGATTCCCGGCGGTTTTTTTAAGCGCGAAGGTCGCCCGACCGAGCGTGAGGTCCTGATTTGTCGTCTGATCGACCGACCGATTCGTCCGCTGTTTCCGGATGGCTTCAAAAATGAAGTGCAGGTGATCGCCACGGTGATGTCCTACTGCAAAGAAGTGGAGTCCGACATTGCGGCGATGATTGGCGCCTCCGCGGCGCTGGCGATTTCCGGCATTCCTTTCAACGGCCCGATCGGCGCAGCCCGTGTGGGTTTCCGTGACGGTGAATACCTGCTCAACCCAGCCGATGAGGATTTGACCTCTTCAGATCTGGATCTGGTGGTTGCCGGCACCGAGAAAGCCGTGTTGATGGTGGAGTCGGAAGCCAAACTGTTGACCGAAGAGCAAATGCTGGGTGCCGTGTCTTTCGGCCATCAGCAAATGCAAACCGTGATTCAGGCGATCAAGGAACTGGCCGCTGAAGCAGCCGTGCCCACCTGGGACTGGCAACCGGCCGCGGAAGACACCGCGCTGGTTGAAAAAATCAAATCAGGCTATGCAGACAAAATCGCCGCGGCCTATGGCAACCAGGAAAAAGCCGAGCGTTACGCCGCCCTGGACGCTGTGCGCGCCGAAGTGATTGAAGCCCTGTGCAATGCGGAAGATGAAAACGCACCGGAACAGAAAGCCGTTGCCGGCATCTTGAGCAAACTGGAAAAAGACCACGTGCGCAACAAAGTCATTTCCGGACAAAACCGCATCGATGGACGCGACAACAAACAGGTGCGCCCGATTTCCGTGGAAGTTGGCATCCTGCCACGTGCGCACGGTTCGGCGCTGTTCACCCGCGGTGAAACGCAGGCCATTGTGGCTACCACCCTGGGCACCGGTCGCGACGCGCAATTGATCGACGGCATTGAAGGCGAACACAAAGACGATTTCATGCTGCATTACAACTTTCCGCCCTACTGCGTGGGTGAAGCCGGTTTCATGACCGGTCCGAAACGTCGGGAAATCGGTCACGGTCGACTGGCCAAGCGCGGTTTGCTGGCGGTGGTGCCGAATGATCAGGAATTCCCCTACATCAAACGCATCGTATCGGAAATTACAGAATCCAACGGTTCCAGTTCCATGGCTTCGGTGTGCGGCAGCTCACTGTCCATGATGGACGCCGGTGTGCCATTGAAAGCACCGGTGGCCGGCATTGCCATGGGCCTGATCAAAGAAGGCAGTGACTTCGTGGTGTTGAGCGACATTCTTGGTGACGAGGATCACCTCGGCGACATGGATTTCAAAGTGGCGGGCACCGAAAACGGCATCACTGCGTTGCAAATGGACATTAAAATTGAAGGCATCACCGAAGAAATCATGTCGGTTGCGCTGCAGCAGGCCAATGAAGGCCGTCGCCACATCCTCGGTGAAATGGCCAAAGTGCTGAGCGAGCCGCGCGCTGAAATGTCCAGTTACGCGCCGCGTCTGATGACCATCATGGTCAACCCGGACAAGATTCGCGACATCATCGGCAAAGGCGGTGCCACCATTCGCTCCATCACCGAAGAAACCAACACCACCATCGACATCTCCGATGACGGCCAGGTGGTGATTGCCTCGATCAACCAGGACGACGCCGAAGCCGCGAGAAAACGCATCGAAGATTTGACCGCGGAAGTTGAAGTCGGCCAGATCTATGAAGGCAAAGTGGTCAAGATCATGGATTTCGGTGCTTTTGTCAACCTGCTGCCTGGACAGGACGGCATGGTGCACATTTCACAAATCTCCAATGAACGCGTCAACAAAGTCAGTGACAAAATGTCCGAAGGCGATGTGGTGCGTGTGAAAGTGCTGGAAATTGACAAACAGGGTCGCATCCGTCTGTCGATGAAAAACATCGAAAGCGATTGAGCCCAATGAACGATCGCGTGCCGCCAGGCCGCGATCACCTGGCATAAAAAAACCGGGTCAATGCGCCCGGTTTTTTTATGCCCGTTGCCGGGCAAGAAACTGAATGTTCAATCCTTGCGGTGTTCCACCACCACGTCGGTGTAAATGCCGCCGCGCACATTGAATTTCATGGTGATTTTCATCCAGCGTGGATCGGTGGCCGCGACCAGATCGTCGAGAATCCGGTTGGTCACGTCTTCATGAAAGGCGCCTTCATCGCGGAAGCTCCAGATGTACAGCTTCAACGATTTGAGTTCAACACACAAGTCGTCCGGGGTGTATTCCAGATGCAAAGAAGCAAAATCCGGCTGGCCCGTTTTGGGGCACAAACATGTGAATTCAGGTATTTCCATATTAATGATATAATCGCGGTTTTTTCTCGGATTGGGAAAAGTTTCCAGCGTTTTGGTCGGTTGCGTAGACATGTTTCTGACGGATCGTGAAAAACCTCGAACAATAACCAAATTGACCGCATTTGGCAAGCAATAATGAAACAGCCCTGAAAAAGTCCACCCCGGCCTTTTCAAGGATCGGTCCCCAAACACGCAACCGTTCAGGCGCGTTTGAATGGATGTTTTATGGACTCACATGAGCCCTGTGGCTCAAGGTGACACGGCCCTGGGCCACACCGTCGACCTGAAAAAGGCGCAGAGGCGTTTATTTTCCGGTCGAATGAAATTTTTTAAAGTGATGTGTGTTTGTTGTATGAAATCATGACTTGTGCATTTTTCAGGTTCGACGTATGAGACTATCAAAAATTAAAATCAGTGGCTTCAAGTCCTTCGTGGACGCCACCGAGATTTTGATGCCGAGCAATCTGATCGGGGTCGTTGGCCCCAATGGATGCGGCAAGTCAAACATCATTGATGCGGTGCGCTGGGTGATGGGCGAGACGTCGGCCAAGATGCTGCGCGGTTCTGACATGACCGACGTGATATTTTCCGGCTCTTCGGCGCGCAAACCGGTGGGACTGGCCACCGTGGAATTGATTTTTGACAACAGCGACGGTCTGATCAAAGGGGAATACGCGCAATTCAACGAAATATCCGTCAAGCGCCAGGTCAACCGCGACGCGCAATCCAGCTATTTTCTCAACAGCAGCAAGTGCCGCAAAAAGGACATCACCGATCTGTTTCTCGGCACCGGGCTGGGGCCGCGCAGTTATTCCATCATCGAACAAGGGATGATTTCACACATTGTGGAATCCAAGCCGGAAGAATTGCGCGGATTCATTGAAGAAGCCGCCGGGGTGTCCAAATACCGGGAACGTCGGCGCGAAACCGAACGCCGAATTCAGCGCACCCGCGAGAACCTGGAACGTCTGGATGATCTGCGCACCGAAGTGGGCAAGCATTTGCAGCATTTGCAACGGCAAGCCAAGAACGCGGAAAAATACACCCGCTTGAAGCAGCGCCACAAAACCGCCAAGGCGGAATTGCTGGTGGTGCGCTGGCTGGAATGGACCGCGCTGGCCGAGGCCACTGAAAAGCAGTTGAATGCTTTGAAAACGGATGTGGAAAAAGCCCGCAGCGCCTTGACCGGCGCGGACGCGCAATTGGAAACACAGCGCCAGGCACATCAGCAGGTGCAGGACGACGCGGCAAAAATTCAGGAGCGACTGTACCGCATCAATGGCGACATCGGCAAAATCGAACAGGCCATCGCGCACGCCAAGTCATTGTCTGAACGCCATCAAAATGAACTGCAGCGCTATGAATCCCAGCGCAGTGAAAACCAGCAGCAACTCAAGGACGATGAAGCGGCGGTTGAGTCGATTCAAACGCACCTTGATCAATTGGCGCCGCGCATGCAGAAAAGCGAGGCGCAACTGGAGCAATCCAAAGGCCGCAGCGAAGCGGCTGAAACGGCGCTGAACCAGTGGCGTGGGGCCTGGGATGAATTGACCGCCAAACTGGCGGAGAAGAACCGCCAGGTCGAAGTCGAACAAACCCGCATACAGGCCCTGGAAGAATCCATGCTCAGGGGCGATGGGCGACTGGCAAACATCCGTCAGAAAACCGCGGACAGCCCGGCGGAAGATCTGCACAACAAAGCCGGTGAACTGGCGGCCCGTGTGGCGGCCTTGCAGGCGCAGCTCAGCACCGCTGAGGAGGCCTTGCAAAACGGCAAACAGGCGCACGCCGAGGTACAGGAAACACGCCGCATCCGGCAACAGGAATGCAACGAACTGCTCAATGGCATTCATCAAAACAAGGGCGAACGGCAATCGCTGGTGGCGCTACAGAGCGCTGCGCAATCCAACGACGCGGAAGAGGTGGGTCGCTGGATTGATCGCAATTCGGGCGTGGCTGCTGAGCGCCTGTCGCAGTTGCTGGAAGTGGACGGCGGCTATGAACCGCTGGTGGAACTGGTGCTGGGGCACCGATTGCAGTCCCTGGTGTGCCACGAATCGTCCTTGCACGAAACCCTGGCCGACTGGCGACACGGTCGCATCACCGCGGTGCATTCCAGCGGCGATGCGCAGGCGGCACAACCCGGCACACTGGCGCAGCACGTGAAGGGTCCGGCGGTGGTCAACGAATGGTTTAACCAGGTGCGGGTGTGCGACAATCTGGCCGCAGCGCTGCCGCTGCAGGCACAACTGCAAGCCGGTCAGATGTTGGCGGTGCGCGACGAAATGCTGCTGCTGGGGCGCAACTGGATCACGTTGAATCGTGGCCAGGAGCAGGAGCAGGGTGGATTTTTATTGCGCCAGAAGAAACTGCGCGCGCTGGAAAAGACCATTGCGCGGGATGAGAAAACCTTGCAGGCGATGCAACAGGAACTGGCCGACCTGCGGCAACAGGACAACGACCTGCAGGGCGAGATTGAACAGCGCCGCATGGACGCCAACATGGTGCACCGTCGGCACACCGAATTGCAGGGGCAATTGAACAACGCGCGGCAGCAGATAGAACAATTGCAGTCCCTCGAACAGCAGATGGGCGAAGAGGCGGAGCAAATCAGCCGTCAGATGGCGCACGATAAATCCGCCGTCAAACAGGCGCGCAAAACCTTGCAAACGGCCCTGGATGAGCTGGAACGGTTAAACCATGCGCAGTCGCAATTGCGACAACAACAAACCGAATTGATCGATGCGCGCACGCAGGCCAAGGCGGCACTGGATGCGCAGGCGGATGAATACTACGGCCTCAAGCTCAACGCCCAGTCACTCGACTCAGAGCTGCGATCCAAACAACAGGGCATGCAGCGCATCGACGCGCAATTGAAGCAATTGCAGGACAACAAGGCGCAGCTGCTGGCACAGATGGATGCCGACCTGAACCCGGTCAAAGATCAGGAATCATCTCTGCAGCAATTGATCAGCGAACGCCTCGAAGTTGAAAAAACCCGCGACGCGTCACTGCGTGAAGTGAACAGCGCACGCGAGGCACTGGAGACGCTGGAAAAACAACGCAGCACCGCCCAGCAATCATTGGAAGCGGTGCAAGAACGCACGCAGGCCAGTCAGCTTGAATGGCAATCGCACCGCCTCAAAGCCGACGGCTTCAATGAACAACTGGCCGATCAGGGCTTCGATGCCAGAGAGCTGGCTGAATCGGTCGACGCCGAACAGGACGCGGCCACACGCGAAGAACGCATCGAACAATTGCATCGCAGCATCGTGCGCCTGGAGCCGGTGAATCTGGCGGCGATTGAGGAATACGACGAGGAAAGCAAGCGCAAACAGTATCTGGATGAACAGAACGACGATTTGCAGCAGGCACTGGAAACGCTGGAAGCGGCGATCCGTCGCATCGACAAAGACACGCGCACCCTGTTCAAGGAAACCTTCGAGCAGATCAATGCCAACGTCAAACAGTTGTTTCCGCGCCTGTTTGGCGGCGGGCACGCCTATCTGGAGCTGACCGGCGGGGATCTGCTCACCACCGGTGTGGCGATCATGGCGCGGCCGCCGGGTAAACGCGTCAGCAGCATTCAGCTGTTGTCAGGCGGTGAAAAGGCGCTGACCGCGGTGTCGCTGGTGTTTGCCATCTTCAACCTCAATCCGGCGCCGTTTTGTCTGCTCGACGAGGTCGACGCGCCGCTGGACGACGCCAACGTCAAACGCTTTTCCGATCTGGTGGCGGAAATGTCGGAAAAAGTGCAATTTCTGTTTGTCACCCACAACAAGATCACCATGGAGATTGCACATCAACTGATGGGCGTGACCATGCGCGAGGCCGGGGTGTCCAGACTGGTCAGTGTGGACCTGGATGAGGCCGAACAGATGCTGGATGATTGAGCACACATGACTGGATCGCATGCACAAGCCGGTCCGACACGCGTCGCTTGGACTGCGTCCAGCCTGTGGTATCATACCAGGCAATTCATGCCGACACACGGTGAGTCATTGACATGTTGGAACTGAGATTATTCATCGCTTTCATCGGATTGATCGTTCTCGGGTTGATCTATTATTTCGGCACCCGGAAAAAACCCTCCGATCGGTCACAACTCAATGAAATGCATGACATCAAAGAACCGTATCTGGGCGATCACAGACCGGCGGACCCGGTCGATCCGCCCGTCAGCACACAGCAACGGGCGCCGGAAGTGCAGAGCAGTGGAGACAAAATCGTCACCATTTTTTTACACGCTCGCGACGGCTTGCAATTTGACTGGCATCAAATCAAGGAAGCCGCGGAAAAAGCCGGCCTGGAATACGGCGAGGACAACCTGTATTACCGCTACCGTCAAATCGGCGGTCAGAAAGACCTTATTTTCCTGGTGGCCAACATGCTCAAACCGGGTTATTTTCAACCCGACATGCGCACCACCGGGCTGGCGTTCATCATGACATTGCCGGGCATCATGGACGCGCTGGAGATGTGGGACACCCTGTTCCCCGTGGCCGAACGCCTGGAAAAGCTGCTGGACGGTCGCCTGACCGATGAAAACCACAACGCCTTTTCACGCCAGCGCATTGCCTCGATGCGCGAGGAAATGCGTCAGTTTGAATCCCGCCATGGCGCCATCTGAAGCCGAAAGCACGTATCAGCGCCTGCTTTCGCAACTCAACGAACACGCGCACCGCTATTACGTGCTGGATGACCCGAGCATCAGCGACGCCGAATACGATCGACTCTACCACGCTCTGCTGGCCTTCGAAAAAGACCATCCGGATCTGATTTCGCCGGCGTCACCCACACAACGCGTGGCGGATCGTCCCTTGGACAAATTTCATCCGGTGACCCACGCGGTGCCGATGCTGTCGCTGGGCAACGTGTTTGATGCAGAGGAGCTGCTGGAATTCCACCAGCGAGTGATCAAAACGGTTGAACTGGACGACGTCTTGTATTCGGCCGAGGTCAAACTGGATGGACTGGCCGTCAGCATTCGCTATGAACACGGACACTACGTTCAGGCCGCGACCCGCGGCGACGGGCAAACCGGCGAAGACATCACCGCCAACGTCAAAACCATTCAGTCGGTGCCGCTGGTGCTGCGCGGGGACGCGCCGGCGGTGCTGGAAGTGCGTGGTGAAGTTTTGATGACGCGTTCGGGATTCAATGCCTACAACCGCTGGGCCGAAGCCCACGAAGAAAAAGTGTTCGCCAACCCGCGCAATGCCGCGGCCGGTTCATTGCGACAATTGGACCCGGCCAAAACCGCCGCGCGGCCGTTGATTTTTTATGCCTATTCGCTGGGGCTGGCCGAACCCGAGTGCACGCTGGCCACCCACAGTGAGATTCTCGCCTGGCTGAAACAGCTGGGACTGCCGGTCAACCCCTTGTCTGAAGTGGTGAGCAACGAGACCGGCTGTGAAGATTTCTACCGTCGCGTACTGAGCCAGCGCGCGGACCTGGATTATGACATCGACGGGGTGGTGTACAAAGTCGATGACCGCGCATTGCAGGCGCAACTGGGATTTGTCACGCGCGCCCCGCGCTGGGCGATTGCGCACAAATTTCCGGCCGAAGAGGCCACCACACGCGTGCGCGCCATCGATGTACAGGTGGGGCGCACCGGCAGCATCACGCCGGTGGCCAGACTGGAGCCTGTGCACGTGGGTGGCGTCAGCGTAACCAACGCCACGCTGCACAATGAAGATGAAATCAGACGCAAGGACGTGCGCGTCGGTGACACCGTGTTTGTGCGCCGCGCCGGGGACGTGATCCCGGAGGTGGTGAAAGTGGTGCCAAGCAAGCGTCCAGCCGATGCTCAGCCGTTTCAAATGCCCGAGCGTTGTCCGGTGTGCGACTCTCCGCTGGAACGGGTGGAGGGCGAAGCGGTGTTGCGCTGCCCGGCCGGCCTGTATTGCGCGGCGCAGAAAAAACAATCGATCAAACATTTCGCTTCGCGCAAGGCCATGGACATTGAGGGCCTCGGCGACAAACTGGTGGAACAGTTGGTGGATCAGGGCCTGATTGGCAATCCGGCCGACCTGTATCGGCTTGATGTGCAACAGCTGGCGTCTCTGGAGCGCATGGCCGAGAAATCGGCGAGCAATCTGTGCAGCGCCATCGAACAGAGCAAACAAACCACCTTGCCGCGTTTTATTTACGCGTTGGGCATTCGGGAAGTCGGTGAAGCCACGGCGCTGACACTGGCGCGCGAGTTGCGCACGCTGGACGCCTTGCGCACGGCGGATCTGGAGACTTTGCAGGCGGTGCCGGACGTCGGGCCGGTGGTGGCCGCACACATTGCGGCGTTTTTCCAGGAGACCCACAACAGCGAGGTGGTGGATCGGCTGCTGGCCAGTGGACTGAGCTGGCCGGAGATGCCGGCGCCGGCGGATGATGCGGTGTTGCCTTTGGCTGGACAGGTGGTGGTCTTGACTGGCACCCTGCAGCACATGAACCGCAGCGCCGCCAAAGAACTGCTGATGCGTCTGGGCGCACGCGTGGCCTCCGCGGTGTCGAGCAACACCAATGCGCTGGTGGCCGGAGACAAGGCCGGTTCAAAACTCAAGCGCGCCGAAGCCTTGAATGTGCCGGTGCACGATGAAGCCTGGTTGCAGTCACTGGCGCAGCGGCACCCTGAGGATTGATCCCTTTTAAAGTGGATTAAACGCCGCGTGATTGCTTAAACAGCAGAAGTCAGTGCACAATGGGCGTCAGTTGCCGTTGAAATTGTGCTTGAAAATGATCTCAAACGCGGCGGTGTCCGCACACACGATATCGCCATCCAGGGACGTGATGTCCAGGGCCCAGGGGTCGGTCAGAATGCGCATTGAGGCGATGCCTAGCACGGCCTGTCCTTCACTTGACAGTTTAAACCCGGCGCCCAGCGAAGGCGCGGCGTTGTTGGACTGGCGGATGCAGCTGTCAAACAGCGGCCCGGTCACATTGGCGGTGCTGGTGATGACGTTGAACACAATTTCATGCAAAAACTGATAGCTGACCCCGTCGATGATCAACACCGGACACTCACGCGGATTGGGTGGATCGGCCGGCGTGCATTGCGTGGCCGGGTCGCTGCTGAACAGGTGCAGGCCATGGCAATCCAGTGTGTAAATGTTCTGCACTTGAATAAAATTCGAGTCCAACAGCAGGTTGCTGGCAAAAAGCGGCGTGCTGAACAACAGCAGGGCAATTCGTATCATTGCTCAATTCCATTCGGGTTAACGTGACAAAATCCATTATACCCATGGATTTGTCAATATACCGCTAGTTGCGCATTAAATAATGGTTAAAATCCATCCAGGAAGTGACCGAGCGGGCTTTTGGCTGGAAAATGAAGGCTCAGTGCATGTGCGGTTGAACGGATTATGTGTGTCCGTTTTTGAGCCCAATGGCAACAGGGTGCCTCATCCCTGAGTCACACCGTGGTCCAGTCAAATGCATGGATGGTTTGAGTTCGCCGGTCGAAAATTTTAAAGCAATGCAGTGCATTTTTCTGCTTTTACTGCGTGCGGATAGACTGGTCGGCGGTGTCGGTTTCGGTGCGCGTTCCGGTTGCTAAAAACCGGTGCCCAGGCGCAGGTAAAAACGTATATCCCCGCCGTCGCTGTAGCCGCTGCCAACGTACATCACGGTGTTTTCCACGTCGATCGACAGCCCGGCCGAGAACCCCAGAATCATGTCATCCAGTTTAATGTGTCGCTGCCAGACATTGCCGTAATGTACTTTAACAATCAGGTTCGGCGTACCGACCACCGGCAATTTGATCGGGTCGAGTTTGGTGAAACCACCGAATTCAAAAAGAAAGGCGTTCAGGCCCAGCAGAGAATGTTGTGGAAAGCCGGCAAAATCATCCAGGCCACCGTAGGCTTTAAAAAACTGGTCGTCGTCAACCAAATCGGTGAAGTCCGCCTTGATGCCAAAATGCGCGGCGCTGGTTTTGCCCAGTGGGATGCGTTTGAAACCGTTGAAACTGATCCACTGGACTTTGTTGAACAAGCCCAGTTCGGTCTCGATGTCGTAGCCTTCACGGGAATACAGGGCTTTTTCCTGGGTGTCCAGGCCGTAGCGCACCAGCAGGCCGGTTGATCGATCAATGGCGGTGTCAAAGTTGGTGCTGTTGATGACGTTGTTGACGTCTTCGTCGCGGAACCACAAACCGGCCCTGAATTCACTGTTGGCGTTGATGTTGATGCCAAAGTCAAAACCCAGCGCAAAGCGTTTCAGGTCGTATTCGCCGACCGCGCGGGTGTCGTCCTGATAAAAGCGCCGGGTGTCTTTGATGGAGTGCAAATTGGCGCTGAGGAAATAATCTCTCTTCGCCTCAATGGGTTGATAAAATTCGGATTTCCATTGCAACAGGGAACCCACGCTGAAGTCATTGATCCATTGACCGCCCCAGTCATTGATGTTGAAACGCTGATGTCGCGCAAGCACAGAGATTCGCGTGTTGGAGTCAAAGTCATCGGCAATTTTGAGACCAAACTTGACGTAATCCGGGCCCCACTGTTTTTCCTGCACATTGAATTCAATGCCCTTTTCTTCGTCCTCGCTGACCACGTGGTAGGTGATGATCTGGATGTCCTGTTCTGCGGCGGCGATTTTGTCGGCGATGCGCTGCACCTGCCCGGTTTCAAAACTCTGGTTGATCAGGTTGTTTGCATAGGCCTGCAAGCGCGCGGTGGCGGTGCGTTGATTGCCGGAGAAACGCACAAAGCGAATCTTTTCCGGCACGTTGCGCACCAGAAAATTGCGGCTTTCCTGATGCACGCGGTAATCGTGTTCACTCAGCGCCAGGTGATCCAGCACCAGGGATTTTTCCGCCACCGCGTGATAACCGTCGGCCACCATCTGGTCGTTTTTGTCAAAATCAGTGGCGGCCACTTTTTCCAGTTTGGGGGCAATCACGATGTCGGCAAGGCCCAGAGATTCAATGGTGTTTTGCACCAGCGCCACGTCCACACTCTGATAGGTGACGGACAGCACTGAGCTGGTTTCATCCACCGCACCCAGCGGCGAGGCGATGTTGACGGCGATGACGATGTCTGCGCCCATCTTGCGCACCACATCCACCGGCAAATTGTTGAGTATGCCGCCGTCCACCAGCATGCGGCCCTGGTGTTTGATTGGCCCAAAAATCAGCGGCACCGCCATGGAAGCGCGCATCGCCAGCGCCAGATCGCCGTGATCAATGACGTAGGGCTCACCGGCGTTCAAATCGGTGGCCACGGCCCTGAAGGGGATCGGAAAGTCATCAAAATTGTCCGCGTCAATGGAGCCCACCAGTCGCTGCAGTTCGAGCATGATTTTTTGATCACCGGCGATGCCCACACCGGACTTGGGGCCCTTGCGGGACAGACCTATCTCCAGGTCAACAAAGTAGTCTTTCTCTTCCTGCTTTTGCCGGTAGTTTTTCAGTTCGCGGTCGACCGCCGGGCTGAAGGCCGAATCCCAGTCAACCGATGCCACCACCCAGTCCAAATCGTCGGTGTTCATGCCGGTGGCGTACAGGCCGCCGATGATGCTGCCCATGGAGGTGCCGGCGATGTAGTCTATGGGAATGCGTTTGTCGTGCAGCGCCTGCAACACGCCAATGTGGGCCAGGCCGCGCGCGCCACCGCCGGACAGTGCCAGGCCGATTTTTGGTCGTTCCTGTTCAGCCGCGGCGAGTGAGCCGCTGATCAAAAGCCACAGCACTGCGCTGCAAAAAAGACCTGCCCGGCCTGAGAGACGGGAATTTGGGTTGGGCTTGAGGGCGGTGGACTTCACTGGTTTGACCGGACTGGAATCTGACGCGTTCATTCGCTCTCATGATAATCAATCTGGGCACCCCATACAAGTCCCAGATGATGGGCGTTTGTGTGCGGTCAGAGAATCTGTGCGTCAGCCCGCAGAAAAAATTGTCCACGGCATGGCGCGGAGTTCTGCAGCGCCCGCCGAAAGGCGCTGCACGCGTTGTGCCTGCACCTTTTTGCCCCGTCTTTACCGCCATGCAAAGCGTTTCGGTCTGCTGCGCTCGCGTGCTATAATCGGCGTTTTTTTGACACGCCACAAAAGCGCCGAATCTGCGCACCGGATACGCACAGGGCTGAATTCCATGCTGAAACAACAATTTGACATACCGGCCGATTATTTGAGCCGATGGTACGCGTTGTCCATCGAAGAAAGGAATCGACTGAACAATGCAGTGATCGACAGCAAGCTGGTGCCCTGGCGCGCCATGCTGGCGCGTTCTAGAAAAAAACCGTTGCCTGGTCTGGCCGGTTTTCATGTGGTGTTTTTTCACATCCCCAAAACCGGTGGCACCACCCTGGATTATCTGGTGGCCAAAAACTACCGCGTGGATTATGTGTACCAGGTCAACGCCCCGGCGCTGGACCAGCACGTGCGCGGTATGTTCAAGGCCGGCCGGGCCTTTCGCGCCTTTCTCGGTCACTACGAACTGAATGACATCCACTACCAATTGCTGGATCGCAAGAAACTGGTGCAGTTCACCATGATCCGCGAGCCGGTCGGTCGGGTGATTTCCTATTACGATTACGTGCGCAGCAGCAAGAATCACCCCAAGCACGCGATGGCGTGTGGATTGAGTCTGGAAGAATTCATTGAACACCCCGAAGTGGACGAGATGCCCAACGCGCAAGCGCACCGCATTCTGGGTTTGTTGCGTGAGAACGCCATCCATGCGGACCGCCGCAGCGATCAGCAATTGATCGAGGCCGTGTGCGAACAGTTGGAACGCCGCTTCTCACTGTTCGGACTCACGGAAATGTAC
Source organism: Marinicellaceae bacterium (assembly GCA_050303435.1). GTDB lineage: Bacteria > Pseudomonadota > Gammaproteobacteria > Xanthomonadales > Marinicellaceae > JBNLBT01. The sequence continues at coordinate 1,684 of JBNLBT010000021.1, read as the reverse complement.
GATCATTTTCTGCTCATGGCGCAGCGCGCTTTGGGCTGGAATGACGTGTTTTACCGGCGCATGAACGAATCGCGTGAAAAGACCGATAAAACGGCGCTGCCGACGGCACTGATCGAACGCATCCGGGCCATCAACCACATCGATCAGGCGCTGTATGAATTTGCCCGCGATCTGTTTGTCCGGCGCTTCGCGCAGATGGGGCTGAGCGAGGACGATGTGGCGCGCTATCGGGCGCACAACAGGCAATTTGTGGACTTGTTGGACTGGCACCAGAAAAGCCCCGCATGAACGCCGTGCCACTGCAACAGCAACTGCGCAATTACCTGCGCGTGTTTCGTCAGCTGATGAGTGGCTATTATCGGGATCAGACGTGGCCGTTCTGGTTGATTCAGATGCTGATGGCGTTGTCGATGCTGACCGGTCTGATGTGGTTGCTGGGATTGATTGCTGGCGTCAATTACCTGCACGACCCGTCTTTTCTTGATCGCTACGATGCGCCCTGGCTGGCGGCATTTTTTGCCATCGGCTGGCCGCGCTGGCTGACTGTGCTGACGGTGGCCGGGGTGATTTCCGCGCTGTGCCAATACCTGTCCTTCCGGGTTGGGGTGCAATCCGTCATCGCCTATCAGAAAAGCCTGATTGCGCGCACACTGTCACACGTCGGCAATGACCCGGACAGTCGCTGGATGCGTTTGTTTGATGGTCAGCCGCGTCAGGAATTGCTGCGCAACATCAAACTCAGCGCTCACGTGTCCGGACTGGTGGCGCGGCGTCTGACGCGCACGCTGGTGCCTTTGCTGACCTTTTTACTGGCCGCCGTGGCCTTGTATCGAATGAATCGCACCCTGCTGGTGTTCCTGCTGCCCCTCGCGGTTTTGTACGTGGTGGTGCTGTACTACATCAACCGCTACGCGGCGCGCCTGCTGCTCAAGCAGAACGCCCTGGCGCAACCGGCGTTTCGCGGCCTGTCTGAGCTGGTTGACGGCACCCTGGATGGCGTATTGACAACGGCGCAGGCTGAATCCGGCGCGCTTGACAACGGCGAGTATGAGCGTTTTGCCCGCGTGCGCTATCAGCGACGCCTGGCGGAAATTCACGTCACCTGGCTGAATGCGCTGTTCCTGGTGCTGGGTTCAACCCTGTTGATCGCCTTGATCAGTTATTTGTACGCAGACGATCGCATCGACTGGCTGGGATTGGTGCTGTTTTTGGTGGGCTTGCGCTACGCCGGTGGCAGCATGCGTGAACTGGCTTCGGCGACGGTCGGCTTCAGCCGCTTCCTGCCGGAAGTGGAGCGCGTGTTCCGCCTGTTGAGTGACCCCAGTGAAACCGCGGGACCGGGGGCGCCGACGCGTGTTCAGGGTGTCGCCCTGTTGCTGCTGCAGGCGCGCCGCTTCGGTGAATTTGAACAGGCGCTTGTGGCCAGACGATTCGATTGCCAGCACCTGGTCACACTGGATGAGTGGCTCAATCAGGGCGTGGGCGAGGCGCGTCAGCGCCTGGCCGAACTGCAATCCACGCTGCTGGTGTGTCATCAGCCGCAGCGCGCCTTGAATGCGCTGGAACCGGTGATGCATGTGTTTGAGTCGATTCACACCGGCCCAGTGCGCGGAGAGTTTGAGCGCGTTGAGAACCTCGAAGGGTTGATCGAGCGCCTGGGCAGCGGACCGGTGTGGTCCGATGC
>JBNLBT010000020.1:0-39121 GCA_050303435.1 Marinicellaceae bacterium | reverse complement strand
AGGTAGAGCGCCTCCTCGACGGCCGTGGTGCCGCCGCCGATCACGGCCACGTGTTCAAATAAATTCTGCATCAATGTCCCTTGAAGTTGGGTTTGCGTTTCTGCATGAACGCCTGCACCCCTTCATTGTAGTCATGACTGAGCCCGCACACCCGCTGCGCATCGCGCTCATGGTCCAGATGTTCATCGCGGCTGTGTTGCCAGGCTGTTTCCATCAAATCGCGCGTCTGCAGCAAGGCCCGCGTGGGGCGTGCGGCCACTTCGTCCACCAAAGCCTGCAAGGTTTCAGCGAAAGACTCATCGTCGGCGACGGCATGGATCAAACCCCATTCGGCCGCGGTTTCAGCGCTCAAAGGCCGCCCCAGCATGGCCAGTGACTTGGCGCGCGCCATGCCGACCAGGCGCGGCAACAACCAGGTGCCGTTGCAATCGGGAATCAAACCGATGTTGGTGAACGCCTGAATGAATTTGGCTGAACGGGCGGCCAGAACCAGGTCGCAATTCAACGCGATGTTGGCACCGGCGCCGGCGGCCACGCCATTGACGCCACACACCAATGGCGCCTGAATGCTTTTCATGACGCGCAAATGCTGATTGAACCCGTTTTCCAGCTTTTCGCCCAGGTCCATGGTTTTCAGCTCTTCGGCGCTGCGAAAGGATAAATCCTGACCGCTGCAAAAACCGCGCCCGTTGCCGGTGATCAGCACACAGCGCAAGCCATCGGCTTCAGCACAGGCGCGCAGCGCGGCATTGAATTCATCGTGCATTTGGTCGGAAAATGCGTTGAGCCGGTCGGGTCTGTTGAGGGTCAGACGGGCGATGCCGGCCTGCATAGTAAACTGAACGGTTTCTTCTGTCATGACAAGATTTTTCTCAATTTGATTTGGGCCGCCCTGCGCTCTGCCCCGTGTCAGGCATCACAGACAACGGAGAAGGCTGGACAAGCCAATAACGGCCGCATTTTAACCGAATCAGGCCGCCTGTGCAGCCGCTGCGGATGGAATGGATGGAGCGGCTGAAAAAACCCGAATGGGCATGTTTTCAGCACGGTTGCTTATTCATCCACGTCGTCGGTGTCAAATTGCCCGGTCATTTTGCGTCGCACGAATGACCACGAAACGCCGATGCCAAGTGTGGTGCCCACCGTGAAAATCAGAATCCAGGCGTTGACCGTTGGATTCTTCAGATCCATCCATCCCTGGTCAACAAACAACCACACCACCGCGCCAACGAACAGGACGATCAGTCCGATGCCGATCACACCGATGGAGCGAAATGTGGCGCGCATGAAAATAATGTACAACACCAGCAATGCCAGTCCGGCCAGTGTTTTCAGAGGGGCCTGCTCGGAAGACAGCGGCCAGATCCAGTGCACAAATGAATATCCGGTGGGGTTGTATGTGAGAAAAACCAGGACGATGGCGGCGAGCCATCGGAATGCAAATCCACGCGTGTTCATTCGATGTGTTTGTCTATTCAGTGAGTCACACATTATAATTGGCCGAATTCAAAACACAAAGTTTTTATGCGGGGATGGTCTGGCAGCAACAACTGGACACACAGGCTGTTGGCGGCAACGCTGGGCGCCGTGCTGGCCTGGCTGTTTCTGCTCAGCCCCAACGTCTCACTCAGTCACTGGCAACAGATCAAACTGCGCGGTGAACTGATCTGGGGCACGCGCCCCAGTCTGCTGACCTATTTTTCCACACCGGAGACCAAAGCCGGGCTGGAATACCTGTTATTGAAACAGTTTGCCCGCGCGCACAACATTGAATTGAACGTGCTTGAACTGGACTCCAACACGGCGCTGCTGCACGCACTGGACAACCGCGAAATCGACCTCGCCGGCGCCCACTTGACGTTGACGCCGCAACGGCGTGAAAAATACCACCACAGCCTGCCATACAATCAGTCAATGATCCTGGCGGTGGGCAACCGCAATACGCCGAGGGTGGGCACCATTGAAGACCTGTCGGGATTGAGCGGTCGCATTCTGGGGGCCAGCAGCTACGCCGAAGAATTTCTCAGCCTGCCCAATCACCGCGACTGGAACGTCTCCGTGGTGGACGACTCTTCCACCTTTGAGATCATTCAGGATTTGCTGTCCGGTGATTTCGATTACACCTTTGCAGACAGCAACCTGGTGCAAATTTATCAAAAGTACCTGCCCGGGCTGCGCGTATTGCAACCCCTTGGGCAATCCCAGGACGTGGTGTTCTTAAGTTCGCAATCGCACGACGACAGTTTGATCCTGCAACTGAATGAATTCATTGAACACATGCGGAAAAACGGCTTCATCGAACGCATGCTGGATGACATCAACATCGGCCTGCCAGATCTGGCCGTGGCTGACAGCGTGACTTTTTTGTACAACTACAACACCCATTGGCCAGAAGTCAGCGACTATTTCTATCGGGTGGCGGAGCAACACGGCCTCAACCCAGCCCTGCTGGGCGCCATTGCCTACCAGGAATCCCATTGGAAGCCCAAAGCCGTATCGGTCACCGGGGTGCGCGGATTGATGATGCTGACCCGTCGAGTGGCCAAGGAAATGGGTGTCAAAGACCGCACAAACCCCTTGCAAAGCGTCGAAGGCGGTGCCCGCTATTTTCTCAACATGTTGGAAAAAATACCCGATCGCATTGCCGAACCAGACAAAACATACCTGGCGCTGGCGGCTTACAACATCGGGTATGGACACCTCGAAGAAGCCCGCCGGCTGACCCAGGGACACGGCAAGGACCCGGATAAATGGGACGACGTCAAATCTTTTTTGCCCATGTTGAATGACAAAAAGCTCGAAGATGCATTAAAATTCGGAAATGCCGATGGCGAAACCGCGGTGGTTTACGTGGAAAACATCATCACCTACAAGAACCTGTTACAATGGAAGGAACGCAACAGGCTCCAATAATAGCGAGAATGAAAGCAATCAATACCCAACAAGAGTCTATGAATTTTAAACTAGGACACGGCACACACGCGGGCATCAAGCGGGATCACAACGAAGACACTTACGGGGTCAGTCACAAAAACGCCATATTTCTGGTCGCCGATGGCATGGGCGGTCACGATCACGGCGAAATTGCCAGCGCCATGGCGCGCGACACCATCTTGCACTTTCTCGACAAAGGCGCCTCCATGCAACAGGCCATCATTCAGGCCAATTACGAAATCATTTCAAACTCCATGGACCGCGGCGGCGATTTACCGATGGGCACCACCATCGTGCTGTTGCGCATTCTGGACGATGACCAGTTCGAATACGCCTGGGTTGGCGACAGCCGCATCTACTGCTACAACGGTCAACTCAAACCCTTGTCCACCGATCATTCCTATGTGCAAGAATTGGTCGATCAGGAACTGATCACCGAACTGCAGGCCCGTTCACACCCACACCGCAATGTGGTCACACAGGCACTTGGCGTCACCGACAACAGTGAACTGAGCGTGTCCAGCGGCCAGGGCCGCTATCACAAAGGCGACAAAATCATGTTGTGCAGCGATGGATTAACAGAAGAAATCGACAACAGCCAGATCGCCGAAATTCTCAGCAAAGACCTGCATCCCCAGGAACTCACCGATCAACTGATCATGGCCGCACTGGAATCCGGCGGTTCAGACAACATCACCGTCATCGTTGTGGCGTTCTGAACGCCGCAATACGCGAAAACAGTCACTCAACTCACCGTAGACCAAGGCTTGGCTGCAGCCGGTGACCGCGCGCAAATCGGTGGCCACCCCCGCTGCAAAACGCTGCGCCAGCCAGGCAAACAGCACAGACTCCACCGCATCGGGTGAAAGGCCATGCGCCGCGGTGGTTTGCACCGGCAGGCCACATTGTGCTGACAACAAGGCCTGAATATGTGTGTTGTGCGCGCCACCGCCACACAGCAGAACCGATTGCGCGGCGCTGTGTTCAATGGCCGCTGCCACGGTCCGCGCGGTCAATTGCGCCAGGGTCGATTGCACCACACCGGCGGGCAATTCGCTCACCCGTTCAAAAGCGTCCAGCCAGGCCGCTGAAAAATATTCGCGTCCGGTGCTCTTGGGCGCAGCTTTGTCAAAGTATGGATCGCTCAACATCTCCGTCAGCAATGGCGCATCATACGCGTGCGCGGCCGCCCATTGGCCGCCGGCATCGTAAGGCGCATTTTGATGGCGCTGAATCCACAGGTCCATCAAAGCGTTGGCAGGGCCTGTGTCAAACCCCAGAAACCCCTCGTCCTGCAGCCATGTGACGTTGGCGATGCCGCCCAGATTGACCACCGCCAATGGCGCACCTTGTTTGAAAAACAGCTGTCTGTGCAACGCCGGTGCCAACGGCGCGCCCTGGCCGCCCAGGGCCATGTCGGCCTGTCTGAAATGGCTCACAACCGGCACGCCGGTGAGCGCGTTCAAATGCGCGGGAGAACCGATTTGCCAGGTGTTGCCGGGCACATCGTCCGGTGCATGGTGCACCGTTTGACCGTGCATACCTATGGCGTGCACGTCTTCATATTTAAGATTATTTTTATCCAGTAACTGTTTGATTATTCTTGAATATTCAACTGGAATAAGACCGTCCAGACGGGTCACATCGGCGGCCGAAATGGCCTCACCCTGGATGCATTTCAATGCCAGTGCGTGCACGCCATTGGTGAACGCGCCGGTGGTAAAATCCAGCAGCACTGGCCGGTCGTTGTGGCATTCAACCAGGGCCACATCGATGCCATCACAGGACGTGCCGCTGAGCACACCGATGTACAATGGGGCGGAATTCAATTGTTTTGCGCCAGCGTCGGTTCATCCATGGCGTGCAGCTGGGTCAGCAAGGGCGATGCGTAGTCCCTGAACCCGGACAACAAGGCGTCGGGCAACGGTTCGGATTTGGGCAACTGCACCGTGCGCGGATTGCGGTGCACGCCGTTGTAAATGAATTCGTAGTGCAAGTGCGGTCCGGTGGCCAGTCCGGTGGCCCCAACCAGACCAATGGTTTGCCCCTGCTTCACTTTCTCACCCTTCTTCACTTTGCGCTTGGAAAAATGCAGGTATTTGGTGACGATGCCGTTGGGGTGTTGGATGAACACGTAGTTGCCATTGGCCTTGGAATAGGCCGAATGCGTCACCCGGCCGTTGCCCGCAGCAAACACCGGTGTGCCAGTCGGCGCACCGTAATCAATGCCGCGGTGAGGCTTGACTCGCTTGAGAATCGGGTGCATGCGTTTGGGATTGAAATTGGAGACAATGGCCGAAAACTTCACCGGGGCCCTGAGAAAGGCTTTTTTCATGCTGCGCCCGTTGGGCGCGTAGTAACCGGTTAAATCTTCATCGGCATCATAATACACCGCCTCAAAGGTTTCTCCCTGATTGGTGAATGTGGCCGCCAGAATATTGCCGTCACGCAGGTACTCACCGTCCTGATAAATCTGTTCGTAAATCACGCTGAAGCGGTCACCGGAGCGAATCTCCAGGACAAAATCTATGTCCCAACTGAAAATGTGCGCCAGTTTCATCACCATGTTGTCACTCAAACCCGCGCGTTTGCCGGTTTGAAACAGGGAATCGGTGATCACACCGGACGCGTTGGCCAGATGCACCTGCTTCGGGTGTTCAATGATTTCTGTGGACAGTTGCGACATGTCATTGTGTATGACCAGCTCGTCGTCTTCGCTGGGTCGATAACGCAACTGCATGAATTCGCCGTCGTGTGCCAGCGCGATCTCCAGCGCAGCGCCCGGATAAATGCGCGCCAGTTTGCTGCTGTCATCATTCAGTCCAATGATTTTCAGCAACAAGCCCTGTGAAAGTCCCAGTTCGGTGAAAATGCCCGACAGGGTTTGGCCGGATTGCAGCACCATGCGGTGCCATTTGAGCTGTTCGGTGCCGGTCAGTCCTTCTTCGGCAAAGCTGAGGATCGGTACCGCCGGCAGATCAATGCGCTGCGGCGGCGCATTCTTGGCCACTGACGGTGTGGGGTGCGCTTCAACGGACGTCATTTCATACAGCGCAAAGCCAATGAACAGCGTCACGGCCACCACAAATAAAGATTTTCTGTTCAACATCCCCTTGTCAGAAAGGCCTTTATACCAGGCTTGCGATTTGATGTTCACACCCACCCTGATCAAATTTCAGCAAATGGTATTATAGAGTATTTTCATGCACTTGGGTTCAAAAGCAATTCATTTAATCGGCTGTTTTTTGTAAAATGCAAACCTTTGCACGAATTATCCACCATGTCCATCAAGCAAACCATGGCGCTGTTGACACGCGGGGCCGACGAAGTCATCAAAGTCAGCGAACTTGAAGATAAACTCAAATCCGGTAAAACCCTGAAAATCAAGGCCGGATTCGACCCCACCGCGCCCGATATTCACATCGGTCACACCGTGGTGATCAATAAAATGCGCCAGTTTCAGGACCTCGGGCATGAAGTGATTTTCCTGATCGGTGATTTCACCGGACTGATCGGCGACCCGACCGGTAAAAGTGCCACGCGCAAGCCGCTGACTCAGGAACAGGTGGCGGAAAATGCGCGCACCTATCAGGCACAGATTTTCAAGATCCTGGATCCCGAGAAAACCCGCATCGCTTTCAATTCAAGCTGGGTCAACGCCCTGCGACCGGACGAACTGGTGGCGCTGGCGTCCAACTACACGGTGGCGCGCATGCTCGAGCGCGATGATTTCGACAAGCGCTACAAATCCGGCCAACCCATCGCCATCCATGAATTTCTCTACCCGCTGATCCAGGGCTACGACTCGGTGGCGCTTGAAGCCGATGTGGAACTGGGCGGCACCGATCAGAAATTCAATTTGCTGATGGGCCGACATTTGCAAAGCGCGCGCGGCATGGATCCGCAGGTGGTCATCACCATGCCTCTGCTGGAGGGGCTGGACGGGGTGCAAAAAATGTCCAAGTCATTGAACAATTACATTGGCATCGACGAACCGCCGAACGAGATGTTCGGCAAAGTGATGTCCTTGTCGGATGAAATGATGTGGCGATACTTTGATCTGCTCAGCTTCCGCAGCAGCGCAGAACTGGATCAATTCAAGGCCGACGTGGCCGTCGGCGCCAATCCGCGCGACATCAAATTCAAACTGGCGCTGGAGATTGTTGCCCGCTTTCACAGCGAAACAGACGCGGAAAATGCCCTGCAGGCATTCAAGGCACAGTTTCAGAAAGGCCGGTTGCCGGATGACATCGAAGAAATCACCTTGAACACCGCAGCGGATGAAAACGGCATGGGTGTTGCGCACCTGCTCAAATCCGCCGGCCTGTGCAGCAGCACTTCAGAAGCCATGCGCATGATCAAGCAAGGCGCGGTGCGTCTGGACGGTGAAAAAATTGAACGCACCGACGCGCACTATCCGGTCGGCACTGAAGGCGTGTTTCAGGTCGGCAAGCGCAAATTTGCGCGCGTCACCCTGAGCTGAAAGCAGCGCGGCGCAGACGCATTGGCGTCGGCGCCGCGGGCAATTAAAAATCGTAGGCCAGACTGGCAGAGAACAGGGTGTCGGTTTTCTTGAAACCCACCGGCACATCGGTGTTGTGACGCACCTGATGGGTCAGCTTCACTGAAAACGCGTCGTTGACCTTGAACGCCACACCGGCGTCGTTTTGCGCAAAGGTGTTGTCGCTGCCCGCTTCAATGACCAGCAAATCAATGAATTTAACGGTATCGGTCAGAGGCCGCATGTAATCCAGTTTGCCGGTCAGCACCGCATCCGAGACTTCCGAAGTGTCGACGTCAATGGCCTGGGTTTTGTGCGCCAGACCCAGCTCAGTGATCAAACGTCCGTCTTCATCGTCGGCAAAAATATGGCCCCAGCCAAAACCGGTGGTGACGCTGTAATCGAAACCTGAAAAATTGTCGTTGTCGTATCGCACGGCACCGAACACGTAGTCGTTGTCATCCAATTTCCAACCCACCTTGCCACTCACATCAAAACGCTCAGCAGTGTCCACGTCGTTGGTGGAGGCGCGCAACAGGTTCAGGCCGACTTCGTAAATCCAGGGATCGGTTTCCTTTTTCAGATGCAGTCCCGCCGACAGGGTTTCCGTGTCGGTGTTGCCACCGGTCAGGGTGAATCCCAATTGGCCGGTGCCCGACCATCCATCGGCCGCATCCTCGGCTGCCCAGCACAGACCCGAACTCATCAAGCCCATGACAATCAATGTTTTATTCATTCAAATCACCTATGCAATTGTGGTAAAGATGACCGGCGCCACAGAGGACAGCCGACCGGGTGCACGATCATACAGATTAACGCGCACAAATCAATGGTTTTATTGGGTATTTTCACTGCAATGACGTCCGCGAGTGCAACGGCATCGAAGCGGTTGCACAGGCGCAGCATCCCCAGTGAAGTCAATCAATGCCAAGCAAGAATTCAGGCAAACCTGTTATAATGCCGTGCCTATGAACGCTGACAAAACCCATGTCAATCACCGCACAGGGCTGGACGCGCGAAACGCCGCATCGGGCTTCGCAGAGCAGCTGTGCAGTGAACTCGACCGCTGGCTGAAAACGGTCGCGCTGCCGGCGCGCAGCCCATCGCCCTCACCGGCCGCAAACTTGCCCGCCGATGAACCACTGAGCGCAACTGAACAACGCCATGTGGGTGGCTTGATGCGCATCAATCACACCGGCGAAGTGTGCGCGCAAGCGCTGTATCATGGCCAGGCCCTGATGGCGCGCGACGCATCCACCCGGGCCCACCTGCGTGAAGCCGCGGCGGAGGAACACGCGCACCTGAGCTGGTGTCAGGACCGCCTGGAACAACTGCACGAACCAACCAGCGTGCTCAACCCCTTCTGGTACGGCGCGTCGTTCATGCTGGGCGCAGTGGCCGCCGTGTTCGGCGATCGGGTCAGTCAGGGTTTTGTCATTGAAACAGAAAAGCAGGTGGAAGCCCACCTGCAATCGCACCTGGATCAGCTGCCGCCGCAGGACGCCCATTCGCGGGCCGTGCTTGAGCAGATGAAAGCCGATGAAGTGCGACACGCCGACAACGCACGGGCCGCCGGCGGCATTGAATTGCCGCTACCGGTGCGACGCGCCATGGCGGGCATGTCCAAAGCGATGAAGTTTCTGGCCTACAGAATATAGCTGTGGTGTTATCGCGTGTTGTACTGTCCTTGCACTGTGGGCTGTCAGATCAGGCAGGCGCCGTAAAAAAGCAGTGGTACAATCGCGATTGACAACACCGACTGACACTCAACAAGTGCGGCCACTGAGGTTGCCATAAATAACACAAGGTGAATTGAATGAGAGAATCCATGGAATTCGATGCGGTCATTGTGGGCGGCGGACCGGCCGGTCTGGCCACCGCCTGCCGATTGGCACAACTGGCCGCTGAACGGGGCCAGGAGTGGCAAATCGCGCTGGTGGAAAAAGGCTCGGAAATCGGTGCCCACATCCTGTCAGGCGCGGTGATTGAAACCGACGCCTTGAGTGAATTGTTTCCCGACTGGCAAAACAGCGATGCACCGGTCAAGACCGCGGTCACAAGCGATGAGTTCTATTACCTCAAAAGTCAGGGCAAATCCCGTCGCGTGCCGAATTTCCTGATTCCCAAACCCATGCGCAATCACGGCAACTACATTGTCTCTTTGGGCAATTTGTGCCGTTGGCTGGGGCAACAGGCGGAAAACCTCGGCGTCAATGTGTTTCCCGGCTTTCCCGCCACCGAAATCATTTACACCGAGGACGGCGCGGTCGCCGGGGTGATCACCGGCGACATGGGCATCGGCGCAGACGGCCAACCCAAAGCCAACCACGAACCCGGCTATGAGCTGCGCGCACGACACACCGTGTTTGCTGAGGGTTGTCGCGGTTCACTGGGCAAAACGCTGATGCGCAAATTTGCCCTGGATGCCGACGCCGATCCGCAACATTACGGCATTGGCCTGAAAGAATTGTGGCGCATCGATGAATCCTTGAGCGAACCCGGCAAAGTGATGCACACGCTGGGCTGGCCGGTGGACAATCACACCGAAGGCGGGGGTTTTCTGTATCACCTGGAACCGGGCATTGTGGCCCTCGGGTACGTGGCGGCCTTGAACTATGAGAACCCCTACCTGAATCCATTTGAAGTGTTTCAGCAATGGAAGCACGCCGAACCGATCCGCACCGTGATCGAAGATGGCAAGCGCATCGGCTACGGCGCGCGCGCATTGAACAAGGGCGGCTTTCAATCGCTGCCAAAGCTGACCTTTCCCGGCGGCTGCCTGGTGGGGTGCGAGGCCGGCTTCCTGAATCCGGTGAAAATCAAAGGCACGCACACGGCCCTGAAATCCGGTCTGCTGGCCGCCGAAGCCATCGCCGATGCGCTGCAGGCCGAACAACCGGTCAAGGAATTGACCGCCTACGCCGACGCGGTCAAAACCTCCTCGATCTATCAGGAATTGCGCAAGGGCCGCAATTTTGAGCCGGCGCTGAACAGGTTTGGCACCTTTTTCGGCGGCGCGCTGACCTGGATTGAACAAAACATTTTTCAGGGCAAGCTGCCGTTCACCCTGCGCAACCGCGTGCCCGACTTTAAACGCCTGAAAACGGCGGCAGAATGTCGCGAGCTGCACTACCCGAAAGCCGACAACCGCATCAGTTTTGATCGCCTGTCCTCGGTGTTTTTGTCCAGCACCAACCACGAAGAAGACCAGCCCTGTCACCTGCAACTCAAAGACCCCAAGGTGCCATTGGCGGTGAATCTGCCGCGTTGGGCCGAACCGGCGCAACGCTATTGCCCGGCGGCGGTGTATGAAGTGGTGGAAGAAAACGGCCAGCAGTCGTTTCGCATCAACGCGCAAAACTGCGTGCATTGCAAAACCTGCGACATCAAAGACCCGTCACAGAACATCAACTGGGTGCCACCGGAAGGCGGTGGCGGCCCCAATTACTCCAACATGTGATGGCCATCGGGCGCGGTGCAGCGCCCGATGCAAAAATTCAGCCCCGCGTGCGGGCAAACTCTGCCATGAATTCAACCAGCGTGTCGACGGCCGCCAGCGGCAGGGCGTTGTACAGACTGGCGCGCATGCCGCCCACCACGCGGTGACCGGCCAAGGCCTTCAGACCGGCCGCATCACCGGCCGCCAGAAACGCTTCATTCAAGGATTCATCGGCCAGCCAGAATGGCACGTTGACCATCGACCGATCGGCCGGCTGCACCTTGTTCAGGTAAAAGTCGTGGCCATCGATGAAACGATACAGGCGTTCGGACTTTTGCCTGTTCAAGGCTTCCAGTGCCGCCACACCGCCCTGCCCGTCGGCCCATTGCAACACCAGATTCATCACATACCAGGGAAAGGTCGGTGCGGTGTTGTACAACGATTTGGATTCATGGAACACCTGATAGTCCATCATCCGCGGCACCAGCCGCTGCGACGTTTTGATCCGCTCGTGATTGACAATCACCACAGTGATGCCGGCGATGCCGAGGTTTTTCTGCGCGCTGGCATAGATCAGATCGTGCGCCGCCACATCCACCGCGCGCGTCAGCAGGTCCGAAGTCATGTCGCAACACAAGGGCACCGCACCGACCTCAGGCAAGCGGTGCCACTGCACACCCTCCAGCGTTTCGTTGCTGGTGTAGTGCACATAAGCCGCATCCGCAGCCACACCGTTCTCGACGCCTTCGGGGATGCGGTCGCAACCGCCGGCGGCCACCTGAGTGGTTGCCGAAGCACGGCAGAAACGCGCGGCCTCGGCCAGCGCTTCTTTGCCCCAATGGCCGCTGATCAGGTAATGTGCGCGGTCGTCTTCAGCCGCCAGATTCAGCGGTATGGCGGCGTACTGCAAACGCGCACCGCCGGGCATCAACAGCACGCTGTGGCTGTCCGGAATGCCCAAAAGCCGCCGCATCAAGGCGTCGGTTTCATCCGCCAGCAGGAGAAATTCCCGGCCCCGGTGCGACACCTCCATCACCGACACGCCGGTGTTGCGCCAGTCGCCCATGTCCTCACAAATTTGTGCTTTAACCGCATCCGGCAAGGCCGCCGGCCCCGGTGAAAAATTGTAAATTGTCATGGATTAGTTATTGTCTTGTGATGATTAATGGCGATAATTGTAATTCAATTGCAGCGGCGTTCACATCAGAATTACAGCATGAAATTCAAAAACGATTGCAGCGAAAATCTCATCACCGACGAAGCGGTGTACCGACAACGTCGTGCCCTGCTGAAACGCATGGGCCTGGGCGCTTCGGCGCTGTTGGCCGGTCCGCTGGCGCAGGCTGTGGAAATCGGTCAGTTCAGCAAGAACCCCAAGCACCGGCTGGATGAAATCACACCGCAAGACAAGGCCACCACCTACAACAACTATTACGAGTTCAACACCTCCAAAGACGGCCCTGCAGAAATGGCGCACAGCCTCAAGACCGAACCCTGGACGGTGAAAATTGAAGGGTACGCGGAAAAAACCGGCACCTTCGACCTGAATGAACTGATCAAGCCTTTTGCTCTGGAAGAGCGCATATATCGCATGCGCTGCGTGGAAGCCTGGTCCATGGTGATTCCTTGGCTGGGGTTCCGGCTGGCCGATCTGCTGCGCCACGTGCAGCCCACCAGCCAGGCCAAATACGTGTATTTTGAAACCCTGTACGACCCGAAACAGTTGCCGGGGCAGAACCGCGCGGTGATCCCCTGGCCCTACCGCGAAGGGCTGCGCATGGACGAGGCGATGAATGAGTTGACCTTGCTGGCGGTCGGCATGTACGGCAAGAAACTGCCGGGCCAGAACGGTGCACCGCTGCGCCTGGTGGTGCCGTGGAAATACGGCTTCAAGGGCATCAAGTCGATCGTGAAAATTGCGCTGGTGGACAAACAGCCGTTGAACTCATGGCAACAGATCGCTCCGCATGAGTATGGCTTTTACGCCAACGTCAACCCCAAAGTGGATCACCCGCGCTGGTCGCAGGCCTCGGAACGCCGCATCACCGGCGGTTTTTCGCTGTTCAATCCGCGCATCGACACGCAGATGTTCAACGGCTACGAAGCCTACGTGGGCCACCTGTACAAAGACCTGGATCTGAGAAAACATTTCTGATGAAGTCCCTGTCGATGCTCAAGGCGGCGCTGTTTGCGCTGTGTCTGGTGCCGCTGGGCTGGCTGGTGTACGATGTGGTCACCGAAAACCTCTCGGCCAATCCGATTGAAGACGTGTTGCACCGCACCGGCTTGTGGGCCCTGCGCTTGTTGATTGTGACCCTGTGCATGTCGCCCTTGAAATGGATCACCGGCAACAATCAATTCATTCGCGTGCGCCGTTTGTTTGGCCTGTTCACCTTTTTCTATGCGTCGCTGCATTTGTTTGTGTATTTGGTGCTTGACCGCAGCCTGGCCTGGTCACATGTGCTTGAAGACATCGTCAAGCGACCGTTCATCACCGTCGGCTTCGGCGCCTGGCTGATCCTGTTGCCGATGGCCGTCACCTCCAATCAGCGCATGATCCGGCGCCTCGGCAAACGCTGGAAGACCTTGCACCGCGGCATTTATCTGGTGGCGCTGCTGTCCGCCCTGCATTTCATCTGGCTGGTCAAAGCCGATTTACTGGAACCGCTGATCTACGCCGGCATTCTTGCCGCGCTGCTGTTCGCGCGTTTGCTCAGGTACAGCCGTGGTTGACCGCAAGACGCGCAAAAAACAGGCTTCAGTGCTGCTGAAAATCGCCAAGGCCATCGGTGAAGCCGGCGCGCCGGCGCACCGGCTGGAAACCCTGATGCAGGTGGTGATGGACAAATTCGGCATGCAGGGCAGCTTTTTTTCCATGCCCACGGCGATTCTGGCCTCGCTCGGGGACGAAGAGTACCAGCGTTCCTACATGGTGCGCATCACCCCCGGCGACATCGATTTGAGCACCCTGCAGGAAATCAACGCCATCATTAACCAGCTTGAGAGCGATCGCATCAGCATCGACGACGCCCTGAAGGACATCAAACAGATCGTCGAATCCGGTGAAGATTACCCCAATGCACTGATGCTGCTGGCCTTTGCCGTGGTGTCGGCCGGGTTCACCGCCTTGTTCCAGGGCAGCTGGATTGACGTGGGTTGTTCCGCGGCGATGGGGCTGCTGACCGGCGTGATCACAGTGTATTCACAACGCAACTCCAACCTGGCCTTGCTGTACGGCCCCATGTCGGCCTTCTGCATCGGCTTTCTGTCCATCGCGATCAATCACTGGCAACCGCTGATCGACCATTTCCTGGTGTCGCTGGCCGGACTGATTATTTTGGTGCCCGGGCTGGGCATCACCGTGGCCATGCGCGAATTGTCCACCGGCCATCTGGTCTCCGGCAGCAGCCGCATGGCCGGCGCAGTGACCACACTGTTCCTGCTGGTGTTCGGACTGGCCTTTGGCTACCTGCTGGCGCAATATTTCTTTGGCGAAGTGGCGCCGGTGAAAGGCCCGCCAATCCCCATGTGGTTCAGCTATTTGATGCTGCTGGCCATGGCCGCCAGTTTTGCGGTGCTGTTCAAATCCCGCGTGCTGGATATGTTCTGGATTCTGTTTTCCATCACCCTGGCCTATTTAAGCTCCGAGGTCGTCGGCCACTGGATTCAGCAACCGTACAAGTCGCTGATCACGGTGATGCTGATTTCCGTGGCCGGCAATCTGTACGCGCGCATCAGCCAGAACCCGGCTGCCATCATCCACATTCCCGGGGTGATTCTGCTGGTGCCCGGCAGCATCGGTTTCAATTCCCTCTCGGCGATGCTCAACCACGACACCCTGACCGGCGTGCAAGCCGCGTTTGACGCAATGCTCATTGCCGTGTCCATTTCCATCGGCCTGCTGATGGGCAATTTATTTATTTCCACACAGAAAAACCTGTAATAACCAACACTTCCGAGTTGGGAACTTCGTCATCGATCCGGTCATTCAACTGGCCCGGCGCAAGCAGTTGCACCGTCGAAACCTTGACAACGACCCACCGGGACATGTGCGTGTTGCTGTGCATTTTAAGTCGCGCAATGCAGCCCATCAGGTCCAATCATGTGTTGTAAAGCACCCGGCCCAGTGCGGCCGAGTCAGTTCTGAATTCATTTCTAGACAACGCATGACTAAAGTCAATCCGCAGGCAACAACGCACGGCTTGCCTGCACAAAACCTGTCAGAATTAGAGACAAAAAAAGGGCGGTCAATTGACCGCCCTGGTTTTGTTGTAGATCAGATCATTCGAATGTGTTTGCGTAGATCAGATCTGATTGACTGCAGACACCGGCGGTGCCCACATCGGTGATCACGATGTCGTCAATTTTCCAGTCACCTTCTGCAACTGAAGAGTCCGTACCCATTCGCCAGCGAATGAGTGCCACATCCCCATTGAATGAAGTCAGATCCACAATCACCTGAGCAAAAGTGTTCTGCTCACCACCCCAACCCGGTTGATTGGCCAATGGATTTTGGCAACAACCATCGATGGTGCCATTGTAACCACCAGCAGTGATGTTGCCACCCAAATCGATCCAGTTGTTGCCACCGTCGATGCTGATTTCTAGCACGGCACCATCGAAGAAACGAGTGACCGCAAGGTTGGTTTCAAAATCGTGCTTGTGGAAGAATGTCAGCTGCGAGGTCGGGCCAACCGCAAATTCCGGTGATATCAGAAACTTATCTGTGATGTCATCCACATCGGTCGAAACAAACGCCTTGCCTGTACCGGTGGTGTTGTCGTCGCCGGTTTCAATGCGCCAGTCATCGCTGCCCTGATCGGCGCCGTGACCCCAACCGGCCGAAACGGCCGACGCGATGTCTGAGTAGGCTTCCACATCGACATCCAGGGTGTTGCCACCGGAGACCGGCCCGGTCGGGATGGCAGAACCTTCAACCACGTTGTCATCGGAGGAACCGTTGACATCGTCCACCGCGCGCACAATGTAGAAGTACTCGGTGCCGTTCATCAAATCTCCAGTCACGTCGGTGTAACCGGTGCCGGTGATGCCAGTGGCGATCAGATTGCCTGCACCCGGCGTGAAACCAGAGGTATCAGAACGGAACACGTCGTAGGTCAGGCCGTTGGCGCATTGTGAAGCGCCGGCCGCCCAGTCCACGCTGAGGCTGCACAGACCGCTGCCGAGGTTGGACACGCCCGTCACGCCTGCAAAGGTCGGCGACAGTGTGCACACGCCAGTGGCAGTGGCCGATACTTCATTTGAAGGCTCAGACAAACAGGCGCTGCCATCAGAAGATCTGATCACGTAAAAATACGTGGTTCCACCGGAAACAGTGCCGTCATCGTAGGTGTACCCGGCACCACCGCCAACGCCTGGACTGGTGTCAGTGACGGTGGCGATCAACTCATACGGTCCACCGGAAGAAGTGGCGCGGAACACCCTGTATTCAGAGATCTGCGCCAAACTGGAATCATTCCATGTGACCTGAATGTTGTTGTCTGCGTTGGCGTTTGCTGCAGCCGTCGGCGTGTCAAGCGCCAGATCGCAACCACAGGCCTCAAATTCAAATGAACTCACCCGCGTGGACCAGCTGGAACCGGTCTGATACTCACTGGTGTACCAGAATGTACACTCATTGACCGGGTCAACGCCCATGGCGGCATAGTCTCCCCAGCGTCCGCTGGTGTTGGCACCGGAACCGGTCACCAACATGGTTTCAGCCTCTGGCATCACGCTCAAGGGGTCGCTGGACAAACGGCCGGTGTAGGCCACCGAAGCGGGCAACGGATTTGAACCGTTCGTATCCGTCATCGAATAAGCCAGCGCCATGTTGCCGGACTGGTCCAAGGAAATCGAAGCCACCAGACGGTTTTGTGTGGCCGCCGTGGTGTCGGCGTAGGTGCCTTCCTGATGCAACACCCAACTGCCGGCGTTGCCACCGGTGCGGCGCAGCTCGAACCAACGCAGACCGGCCTGTACGACCGAGCCGCTGGTGGCGGTGTTGATGTTGGTGGGGAACACCCCGACGATGGCTTCGTGGCTACCGAAATTGTAGTATTGCAGACGGTTCAGTATCACTTCCCGGATGGCGTCAAGGCGTGATGAACTGCCGGGTTGTGGCACCGTGGCAAATTGCGTGTAATTGATGAACCAGGAATTGAAATCCGTGATCACTATGTCCGGCAATTGATCCACCGATGAATTGGCCGGCGTAACAAAATCCACAGTGAACTCATACATCTCCAACAAATCCGTGGTGGGGTTGTTGGTGAAACTGGAATGCGCTTCCTCATCGATGTGACGCATGATGATGCCCGGCGCATTGGACGGCGGCGGTGTCAAGCCGTCCCAGTCTGCAGGTGTCGCAGTCTGAAAGGTGTACCCAGGCAACGCAGTCAGCTGAAAACGCTGCATCGGCGCGGCGGTTGTGCCGGCCAGCATGCTGGTGCGGTCAAACGCATACAACGCCCGTTGCTGATTGGCGGTGCCGTAATAGGCGTCCGGCCAAACACCGAAATGCGGATAATCCGGGAAAGTCGGGGCACTGAATGCATAATGTGTATAGGTGCCGGTCGGGTCGCTGGTGTCTGAAATGTAAAAACACATGAAGTTGCCCGACGATGAAAACTCCTGCAGGAACCAGCGGTCAGCACCCTGATCATACAAAATGATCGGATCGCCGTTACCGGAAGCACAACTGCCGGTGCCCATGGTCTCCATGGAGAACGGACCACTCACCACCGCACCGGTTGCTTTGTTCAATACAACCACCAGCGCACCGCCGCCGCCGTTGATCGACTGGACGACAAAATTGGGCCCCACATCCAAAACCGGATCCGGCGGATTGACGCCGGTGAAACCTTGCGAATCCACGTTGACCAATGGCGTGCTGAATGCCCGGCTTTGCCGTTTGACCGTCTGCGTTTGTAATTCCGCCAATGGATCGGGGCCCACTTGGCGATCGGTTGGACCGAGCTCATCCACGGCCGGGTAACTGCGTCTGGGCACTTCTTTGATTGGATCGCCCACTTGCCAACGTCCTACCACCGGCAGAGACTTGGCGGGAATGCCTGACCGGTATGGAACCGACGGACCGCCTATGGTTTCAACGCTGAATGAACCGGAAGGATCAATTTCTTTTGTCCCATCGGCCAATGCCCAGGATGACCCCAGACAAGTTGCCACCATCAGCGGCAAACTGAACCTGAATTTCATAAATACCTCTCTCTGTAAAGTCTGGTACCCAAGTTTAGAACTTATGGTTTTATTTGCAACTATTTTTCTTGCTTATTCTTGCAATTTGGATTCGGGATAAACGCGCAAGGCAAGTTCACCAATTTGACTGCTCATGCGCACCTCGGACTCACCCTGTGCGCCGTATTGTCCGCGCGCCAATTTATTCGGCAAACGGCTCAAATCCAGATCAATTTCCATACTGACGTCTGTGCTGAGTTTGCCGGACGTCTGCATTTTAACGACGTGCTGCGAATTTTCCCCAATCCAAACTTCAATTGAACCTGTGGTGCTGTTCAACAGCTGTTGAGTGATCTTGTCCTGTGTAGGCACGTTCAACTCGATGGCACCTTCCTTTGTGTTCACCGTCACATTGCCTTTGTTTTTCATCAATTTGACTGCGCCCGTCTGTGTTTCTATTGAAAGATCGCCCTTCAGACCGCGCACCTCAGCCAGCCCCTGATCCGTCTGAACATGCACCGATTTGCCTTCGGCAACAAACACCGTTAAATCGATTCGGGCCTTGTCCTGTATGCGCACTGGCAATGACTTGTCATCTTTCTTTGAGCGGCGCACCACTCGCAGAGAATACACCTCAGGGGTGTCTTCCTGCACGACTTCCAGATACCCTTCTTTTTCGTTGTGCTGCACCATGGCGACAGATTCTATCTCGTCATTGAAGCCGCCGTACCTCACACGCACGTCGCCACTTAAATTTTCAATCACCACCCGTTTGGCCTGACTGACCACTTTCCAGTTCAATTGCTGAATCTTGGCGTCTTCATTTTCTGCCAGACCCAGAGTGTGCATCAAGCAACCCAATATCATCAACGCGTATATTTTCATGGACATCTATTCTTTCTGTTTTCAATCGAACGGTATAATACTGGTTTTGCCGCAGGAATCATAGATGCCTGAAGAAGTCAGAATTGACAAATGGCTGTGGGCGGCGCGTTTTTACAAGACCCGCTCGCTGGCCAAGCACGCCGTGGAACATGGCAAAGTGAAAATCAACGGACAGCGCTGTAAACCCGCGCGCGCGGTACAGTTGAACGATGAGGTGAGCATCCATCGGGACGGTTTAATCTGGGTTCTCAACGTGACTCAGCTGAGCGACCGGCGCGGTCCGGCCAGGGTGGCGCAAACCCTGTACAGAGAATCTGAAGAAAGCGAGGCCAAGCGCGCCGAGCAGCAACGCTTCAATGCACTGGCACGGCAAGCGGTGCCTACACCCGAACGCAGACCGAATAAAAAGCAGCGCCGGCAATTGCGCGACATCAAACAGCACGACCCGGGCTGAACGCCAGCCTTTCAATGCCGCAGGAATGAAATTCAGAGAACCTTGAAGATCAGGCGAACTTCAACCAGTCCTTGCCGGGGTCACCAAACACCACAAAATGCGGATTGAGCAGTGATTCTCGCTGGTTGTAGCGCAGCGGCTGCCCGTCTTCCAGTGACAGCACATGGCCACCGGCCTGTTCCACGATGCATTGCGCGGCGGCGGTGTCCCATTCACAGGTGGGGCCCAGGCGTGGATAGAGATCGGCCTTGCCTTCCGCCACCAGACAGAATTTCAACGACGAGCCCATGCTGACGATTTCATATTGGCCCATGTTTTCCAGATAGGCGTTGAGCGCGTCGCTGCGGTGCGATCTTGAGCCCACAACCAGAGGCTTGTAGCGACTGCTTTTCTGCACGATGATGGATTTTTTCTGTCCGCCTTCACGCTTGAACACGCCGATGCCGCGGGCCGCTGAATAGGCCACACCGGTGACCGGCACGTGCACACAGGAGAGCACCGGCACGCCGCGATCGATCAACGCAATGTTGACGGTGAATTCACCGTTGCGCTTGATGAATTCCTTGGTGCCATCCAGCGGATCAACCAGCCAGTATTTCTGCCAGTTCGATCGCACTGAAAAATCCGCCTTTTCCGCCGATTCTTCAGACAGCACCGGCACTTCAGGCGTCAACGCCTGCAATCCCTGCATAATCACGTTGTGAGCGGCCAGATCGGCGCGCGTCAAAGGCGAATCATCGCCCTTGAGCTGCACTTCAAAATCATCGCTGTTGTAAACATCCAGTATGGCGTCGGCCGCTTTGTGTGCAAGTTCTTCGATTGATTTGAGCAAGTTATCCATGCAAAATCCTGAGTGCCAATTCATGAGTTTCCGGGGTGCCCGCAACAATGTCAGTGCTTGACAAATCCAATGCATCCCCCTGCAATGAGGTCACCACACCACCGGCTTCCTGAACGATCACACTCAACGCCGCAACGTCCAGTATATTGACGTCCGATTCAATCACCAGATCAAGTTTGCCGGCGGCCAGCAAATGGTAATGGTAGAAATCCCCGTAGCCGCGAATTTTACTAAATTTTTTCAGCAAATCACCCAACTTATTCCATTTTTTATCGATCAGACTGCGAATGTTGCCGGTTGACACACAGCGCATGGAAGGATCGATGTGGGTGTCAACGCGGATGGCTTCGCCGTTGAGAAATGCACCCTGTCCCCGCGCCGCCCAGGCGGTCTGGCCAAACACCGGCGCATGCGACACACCGAGCACCAGTTCGCCCCGATGCATCAAGGCCACCTGGGTGGAAAAAAAACCGTAACCGCGCACAAAACTTTTGGTGCCGTCGATGGGATCGACCAGCCACAGGAATTCCGAATCGCTGGAGTGCATGCCACCTTCTTCACCCCAGAACGCGTGCTCGGGGTGTGCCGTTGAAATGATGTCACGAATTCTTTGTTCACACGCCTCATCGGCCACGGTGACTGGACTCTGGTCCGATTTAAAGCGGGTTTCCGGCTGCTGTTGGTAGTGCTGTTCAATGATCGGCTGAACCGCTGTGGCCGCATCGCGGGCCAGTTGCAGCAAAGCCGACAGTTCGGCCGCTTCCAACGCGCACTCAGCTGCCATTGGCGCGCCCGTAAATGTCCTCAAAACGCTCGATGTCGTCTTCACCGAAATAATCGCCGCACTGCACTTCAATCAAGGCGATGTCCTGATCGGTGGGATTCTCCAGACGGTGCAGCGTGTCCACTGGAATGTAAGTCGATTGATTCTGTTTGAGCAGAAATTCCTCATCGCCCACGCGCACCTTGGCGGTGCCGCTGACCACAGTCCAGTGTTCGCTGCGGCGGTGGTGCAACTGCAGCGACAACACCTGGCCTGGCTTGACAATCAGCCGCTTGACTTTGCAGTCGGATTCATCTTCCAGGATGGTGTAGCTGCCCCAGGGCCGATGCACGGTCTGATGATAAATCGCCGCGTCGTGCGCCCTCGATTTGAGAAAATGCACCACGTCCTTAACGCCTTGCGATTTGTTGCGGTGCGCCACCAGCACGGCGTCCTTGGTGTCCACCACCAGCAGATCACTGACCCCCACGGTGGCCACCAGACGATCGCCTGCACGGATGTAGCAGTCATTGGATTCGATGGTGATGGCTTTGCCTTCAATGCGGTTGCCGCTTTCGTCCTGATCGGACAGCATCGCCATGGAATTCCATGAACCAATGTCATTCCAGTCAAAGCGGCCATCGATCACGGCCCTATGCGGGGCTTTTTCCATGACCGAGTAATCGAAGGAAATGTCCGGCATGTTCTTGAACGTCTCGACATCAAATTCCAGCGGTGTGGCGGCGGTGTTGCTGGCGTCATAACACCGCTGTGCGGCTTCAGCCACGCGCGGATCCACCGCGCGCATGACCGCCAGCAAAGCCCGCGGGGTGAAGCAAAACATGCCCGAATTCCAACTGTATTCGCCGCTTTGCAGATACCCTCGAGCGGTTTCAAGATCGGGCTTTTCAACAAACTGTTTGATGGCTTTTGCATTGTGTCCAGGAATCGCCTCTCCGGCCTGAATATAGCCGTAACCGGTTTCCGGTTCGGTCGGGTAGATGCCAAAGGTGCACAATGGGCCGGTGAGTGCCAGCGCGGCGGCCTGCTGCACCGCGGCTTTGAATGCGACTTTGTCCTTGATCAAATGATCGGATGGCATCACCACCATCACCGCGTCTTCACCGTATTTTTCTGCCACATGCAAGGCCGCCAGCGCCACCGCCGGTGCCGTGTTGCGACCCACCGGTTCAAGCAGGAAATCCAGCTTTTCCAGACGACAGTCCGGGTGTGTTTTGTACAGATCCCGACAAATGAAATAGTAGTCCCTGGAGGTGACTGTCACCACGTGTCCATCGCTGGCAATGTCCAGGGCGCGATCAAAGGCCAATTCAGCCAGCGTCTGACCGTTGGCCAGTTTCATGAAGGGTTTGGGGTAGGCCTTTCTGGACACGGGCCACAATCGGGTGCCGGCACCGCCGGACAATATGACAGGTATGATTTTCATGGTGTTTCTGTATTCATGGTTTGCATGCACAAATGCAGGGCGTTTTGCCAATGTGGCAAACGCAGCCCGTAATTGAACTCAAATTTATCGCAATCCAGCACCGAATTCTTTGGCCGGCTGGCCGCCGTGGGGAATTCTTCGGTTGATATCGGGATCACGCGTGGCGACTGCTCAATCAGGCCGATGCGTTGTGCGTGTGAGAAAATGCGCCGGGCAAACCCGTACCAGGTGGTTTGACCCGAAGCGGTCAGATGAAACAGGCCGTTCATCGGCTTGTGCAAAGCCAGCATGGTGGCCAGGGCAATGGTTTCCGACCAGGTCGGCGAACCGGATTGATCGTTGACCACCGACAATTCGTCTTTTTCCCGCGCCAGGCGCAACATGGTGCGCAGGAAATTGTGTCCGCCGGCGGAATACACCCAGGCGGTGCGAAATATCATGTGCCGGCAACCGCGTTCGATGATGGCCTGCTCGCCTTCCAGTTTGGTCTGGCCGTACACCGATTTGGGTGCGGTTTCATCGATTTCCTTCCACGGCATGTCGCGATCACCGGAAAACACGTAATCGGTGGAATAATGCATCAACAGCGCATCGCTGGCCGCCGCGTGAGCTGCCAGCACGGCCGGCACCTCGGCGTTCACCTTCCAGGCCTCACCTTCGTCGCTTTCGGCCCGGTCCACCTGGGTGTAGGCGGCGGCGTTGATGATCACGTCCGGTTCGATGTTTTTGAGCTTTTTCTCCAATGACTTTAAGTCGGTGAGATCCAGGTTCAATGTGTTCATGCCATGCACATCGCCGCCGCGGCGAGTGGTCGGAATCACTTCCTGAGTGAATTGCAGACAACGCCACAGGGCGAAACCGACCTGACCGTTGGCACCGATCAGCAGCACTTTCATGCCGGCACCCCATGCTTCGGCAACAGGCTGTGATCTAGCGCTGCCAGCACAGGCAGCTTGAGGTCTTTATCCGATAAGCGCGGGGCACTGACCGGCCATTCAATGCCGATGGCCGGGTCGTCCCAGGCCACGCCGCGGTCGGCCTCGGCGTTGTACAGCGCGGTGCACAAATAGCCAAACACGGCCGTTTCGGACAACACGCAGAAACCGTGGGCAAACCCGCCCGGCACATAGAACTGTTTTTTGTTTTCTCCGCTCAGGATCAC
Source organism: Marinicellaceae bacterium (assembly GCA_050303435.1). Lineage (GTDB taxonomy): Bacteria > Pseudomonadota > Gammaproteobacteria > Xanthomonadales > Marinicellaceae > JBNLBT01. Next base: position 15,498 of record JBNLBT010000020.1, on the reverse strand, counting down.
CGCGTCCCAGCGCCCGAAGGTGGGCGATCCGACGCGGATGTCAACCGCCACATCAAACACCTCGCCGTCAATCACTGAAACCAGCTTGCCTTGCGCGTCGGGTTGCTGGTAATGCAGCCCACGCAACACATCGCGGCTTGAACGCGACAGGTTTTGCTGGATGAAATCCACGTCAATGCCAGCCTCGGCGTAGCGGCGGCGATTCCAACACTCCATGAACCAGCCACGGGCATCGCCATACACATCGGGCTCAATGATTTTCAGACCCGGCAATGCGCCGTCACAGACCTTCATGTCGCTCCTTGATGAATGAAATCAGATATTGCCCGTAGCCGTTTTTGCGGATCGGTTCAGCCAGACGCAAAACCGCCTCGGCATCGATCCAGCGCTGGCGATAGGCGATTTCTTCCGGACAGGCGATTTTGATGCCCTGCCTTTTCTCGATGGTGGCAATGAAATTGGTGGCCTCGGCCAAAGAATCGTGGGTGCCGGTGTCCAGCCAGGCATAGCCGCGCCCCATCAAAGCCACTTTGAGTTGCTGCTGTTGCAGATAGAGTTTATTCAAGTCGGTGATTTCCAGTTCACCGCGCGGCGAAGGCTGCAATGATTTGGCCATCTCCACCACCTGACCGTCGTAAAAATACAAACCGGTGACCGCGTAGTTGGATTTCGGCTGCGCCGGTTTTTCTTCCAGGCCGATGACCTGCCCGGCCGCATCAAATTCGGCCACGCCATAGCGTTCCGGATCGTGCACCCGGTAGCCAAACACCGTGGCGCCGTGTTCGCACAGCGACGCATCCTGCATCAGTGCCTGCATGCCGGCGCCGTGAAAAATGTTGTCGCCCAAAATCAGGCAGCTGTGTTCGCCTTGCAGGAAGGCATCACCAATCAGAAACGCCTGTGCCAGGCCTTCCGGCTTGGGTTGCACCGCGTACTGCAGATTGATGCCCCACTGCGCGCCATCGCCCAGCAACTGCTGAAACAGTGGTTGTTCATGCGGCGTATTGATGATCAAAATGTCCCGAATCCCGGCACTCATCAGTGTGCTCAGGGGGTAATAGATCATCGGCTTGTCATAAATCGGCAACAATTGCTTGCTGATGGAATGCGTCAATGGATACAGTCGCGTGCCCGAACCGCCCGCCAGGATGATGCCCCGCCGATTCATGCGCCCAACCTCTGACCCTGATACGAGCCGTCCTTGACGCGCGCGCACCAGGCGGCGTGATCAAGATACCATTGCACGGTTTTGTGCATGCCGGAGGCAAAATCCTCGCGCGGGCGCCAGCCCAGCTCACTGCGAATTTTGCTTGCATCGATGGCGTAGCGACGGTCATGCCCCGGGCGATCGCTGACGTATTCAACCAGGTCGCGGCGGCGTTGACCGGTGCGCGGGTGCAGCTGATCCAGGGCGTCGCACAAGGCGTGCACGACCTCAATGTTCTGACGTTCTTCGTTGCCACCGATGTTGTACACTTCGCCCACACGTCCAGAGGCCAGTACGCATTCAATGGCGCGGCAATGGTCCTCGACGTATAGCCAGTCGCGCACGTTTTTGCCGTCCCCGTAGACCGGCAGCGGTTGCCAGTTGAGGGCCTTGTCAATGATCAGTGGCACCAGTTTTTCCGGAAACTGAAATGGGCCGTAGTTGTTGGAACAGTTGGTGGTCAGCACCGGCAGTCCATAGGTGTGATGATAGGCCCGAACCAGGTGATCGGATGACGCCTTGCTGGCGGAATACGGCGAATTCGGTGCATACGCCGTGGTTTCACTGAACAAACCGGTCTCACCCAGTGAACCATACACTTCGTCGGTGGACACGTGCAGAAAACGAAAAGCCTTTTGCCGCTCGGTCGACAGCGTGCGGTAATACGCCAGCGTTTGTTGCAACAAATTGAATGTGCCAAGCACGTTGGTGTGAATGAACTCAGCCGGTCCGTCAATGGAGCGGTCAACGTGCGATTCGGCGGCAAAATTGATCACTGCATCGGGTTGTTCCCGCTGCAGCAGTTCAGCCACCGCCGAGGCGTCGCCAATGTCTGCCTGGACAAAGCAGTGATTGGGGGCCTCGTTGATCGCCGCCAATGTGTCCAGGTTGCCTGCATAGGTCAATTTATCCAGGTTGATGATGTCTCGCCGGTGATGCAACACCTGCCTGAGCACGAAGTTGCCACCGATGAATCCCGCGCCGCCGGTGACCAGCCATTTTTCAGCCATATTTCATTGTTTGAAAAAAGGCGAAATTATAGCACAAAAGTCTGTGAAAACAGGCGCCAATCGCACGCATCAGTGGCACGTCAATGGCGCATCAATGCCACAGATTTCAGTGCCAACACGGCGTCATTCCCACAAGCCGCATTCCGGCAGAAACGCTTTAATGTCATTGATGTTGCGCGCCAGACACGTCCATTCAAAGGCCTGCGAGGTGGTGTTGTACGATGGTTCGAAAATCAACACGGGCAAATTGGTTTCGCCGGCGGACACCACGTCATGGAATGTCAGGTAAATGATGCCGTTGCGCATCACCCGCGCCTCACGCAGGTATTTGTTGGCGTAATCCTTGGGGCGGGCCATGCCCAGCTGGCTGTTGGTGGAAGGGAAACGGCCATTGGCCAGGTAGAACTCCGCCACCATGGCCTTAACCGGCCCCACCATGGTCAAACCTTGCATGAACTGGGTGGCGCGCATGTAGTGCAATGGCGATTGCTGCTCCGAACGCATTTCGCTCACGACCCGTTCGCTGGTGACACTGGCGATGCGCTCTACCGCCTGATCATTCAATCCGGTCTGCGCCTGAGCAGGTGCACTCACAGGTTTTACTAAATTGTCATATATCCATAAACTGCCAGTGACAGCGACGATGATCCCCAGAAAATTGAGCAATTTATTCAGCATATGGGTTGCCCCCGGGTCGTTTGTTGTTTTGATTGTGTCAAATTTCCGCTTTGAAGTCAAAAATGTTTCGTAATTCAAGCCTTTGCCCGGGTGTTTTGACAAGTCGCCAGAAGACTGAGGCTGTCAGCGGGCCACCACTTCATGCACACTGGACCGCGTTTTGACACTCAACGGCAGTTCTGTGCCGTGTTGAATCACCGGATTCAGGCAAAAAAAAACGCCGGATAGGTTCCGGCGCTTTGGCAGCGATGCAAGGCGATCAGCACTGACCGCCTTGCCATCACTGTGATCAGTCAAACACGGGCAATCCGCTCGGCACCCGAACGGGCACATCGATGCGAATGTCCATGCTCTTGCGATCGGTCACCGCGTCCATGAAATCCATCAGACGATCAATCTGGGTTTCACTCAGATTCACCGGCTGGATGTCGGAACTGGCGAGAATGGCGTTGCGTGAATAGCTGTCATTCATGACCGCGAAATCCAGCGCCGCCAGATCGCGGCGATACGGCATGCGCGCCTGACTGCGATCATAATCTTCCAACGCTTGCGCGGGATTCAGGTGATGCATGATCATGTCGCGCAGGCGGTCGTAAGCGCCTGAATGGCCCCAGGGGCCGGTGAGCAACGCGTTGCGCACGGTCAGAACGCGGAATTTGAAACGGTCGGCTTCATTGCCGGTCACGCGCTCGTGACCAAAATCGTCCAGACCATCATGAAATCCTGGCAGGTTGTCGCCTTTGCCTGGACCGATTTGCGGCATGGCGATGGACTTGAACTCATTCGAGGCCAGCAGTTTGCCGGTGTGGCAACCCGAGCAGCCGGCTTCGCCGTAAAACAGGTTCATGCCATCGATTTGATTCGGGCTCATGGCGCCGTCGTCGCCACGCAAATACTGGTCAAACGGAGAGTTGTCCGCACGCCAGGCGGTGGCTTCAAACGCCGCAATGGCGTTGGCCACGTGCGCAAAGGTGATGTCGGAGGCCTGGTTCACGTCCGGATACACGTCCTTGAACAAGTCCACGTATTCATCCACGGACTGGATTCGACCGGCAAGAATTTCCCACACCCCACCGGGTCCGGCCAAATTGCCGACCGCGGTGGCATCGGCCACGGCGTTTTCTCCGACCTGACCGGCCATTTCAGTGGCCGAAGTCACCGGAAACATGGCTTGCACGGCCAGTGCGTTGTCCAAACCAGGCAGCAGATTGCTGCCGGCCGGGTTCAGGAACCCGTTGGCTTGCGAGGCATCGACTGCAACGCGCCCGTCGTGAAACATCACGTCGTGGAATTTGGCGCCGAGATTGAACACGTGCGGTGCATTGCGCGGCACGCGTTCATGCACGGCGTCTAGTTCAAAACCGGAATCGCGGGTCACGCCCAATCCATTGCCGCCCTCACCGACCGGCAGGGACAGGCCATCGCCGGTGGCAGCCATGCCGTGGTGACAGGAGGCGCAGGAGATGTTCTGGTTGCCGCTCAAAATTTTGTCATAGAACAACAGATTGCCCAATTTGACGTGGTCGGCGTCGTACTGGAAAAAATCGTCTTCGGTCAAAGGCGCGGGCAATTGCTTGAGTGTGTTGGCACTGACCACACCGCGCTGATGCTGTTGTTCCAGCACTTTGTTCAGGTGCGCACGGATGCGTGTTTGCACCTGCTGTTCTGTGGCCTGGCTTTTCAATTGCGCCTGTATGACGCGTTGATGCGCCTGCTGCGAGGCCGGGTCTGTGACCGGCCGTTCGGCCTGCGCGGCCGATCCGAGTGCTGTGAGCAAACACACGGACAAATACTTCTGTTTTAACATAGGACCCCCTTTATTAGATCGCTTGATGTTGTTAATAAAATGTTTCAATGTTGAAACCTGTGGTCAACCTCATTTTTTATCACTTCAAAGAGAAAAAAACCAGACAAATTCCAAGTCTTTGTATACGGCATTTTTCGTGCTTAAGGCCCGCCTTGACTCGTGCATTCGAACAGGCTTTGAATGCGCCTTGCCGATGTTTTAAACCAGCGCGAATCGTTGCCGATACAGCGCCGGTGTCAGACCGGTGGTCCTCTTGAATAGCTTGCGAAATGCACCCACGTCGTTGTAACCCACGCGGTGGGCGATTTCCGCCACACTCAAATGGCTGTTCTGCAACAAATCCCGCGCCCTTGACAGTCGCGCGTTCTGGAAAAAACGCCCCGGCGTCAGCCCGCGTTGCTGCTTGTATTTGCGCAACAAGGTGCGATCGCTGACCGCCAGCGCCTGGGCCGCCTGCTGCAGGGAATATGGACGCTCCAGTCGCGCCATCAACCAGGCTTCCAGCCGTTCGGCCAATGCGCTGCGCCGGGCGGGCAACAGGGCCGGATCCAGATACGGTTTTTGCGAGTCCCTCACCCCGTCGATCAACGCCGCATTGCGCAAGGCCTGCACCACGCGGGATGGAAAAAAGCGCGCCATCAAGTGCAAGGTCAATTCATGCATGGCACTGAAGGCGCCGGATGTGGTGATGCCACCGTCTTCCACCAGCATGGCATCGTTCACGCAATGAATGTATGGAAACATGCGGCTCAATGCGTCTGCGTAGAGCCACGCCGTGGTCGCTCTGCGACCCTCCAGCACACCCGCCTGCCCGAGCAGGAAAGCCCCCACGCAAATGGATGCCAGCGGTTTTTCATTCGCCCGATGCGACCGCAACAGCTGGCACTCCGCCTGATGACCTTGCAACAGCTGTCGGAATGACACACCCGCCGGGGGCAGAAAACCGGGCACCACCAGCAACGCGTGCCTGTGATCAAGCCGCTCACCCGCGGCACTGCCACCGCCATACAGCGGCACGCTGCCACCGCGCGCCGTCACCAGATCCACACCCACCTGTGGCAATCCATACTGCGCCGCCAGTTGATTGGCAAAATTCCACAGGTCGCGGAAAGTATATAACTCCGAAGCGATGCAGTGCGGGTAAGCCAGCACCGCGATGCGTTGCTCAGGCATGGCAGTTCATTGGCGATGTGAACCATAAATATGTCATTATCGCCACTTGTTGTCAAGTGCGCGGGGCAGGACAATGAACGTCTATTTCCACTGGAACATCACCTCATGCAACTCAACGCCTTGATATTCGATGGATTTGCCGCGCTGGATTTGACCGGCGGACTGGAAATCCTGACACGACTGCCCGGCATGCACACGCACCTGGTCGCGCCACACAATGGCGCGGTGAAGTGCGACACGCCGCCATTGCAGTTCACTGCACAGAACACACTGAACAACGCATCGGCGTGTGATGTGCTGTACATCCCCGGCGGTGCCGGCGTGACCGCGCAATTGCACAACAGCGAACTGATGCACTGGCTGGCCGAGCAATGCGCGCAAGCACAATGGGTGTTCGCCGTGTGCAATGGGGTTGAGCTGCTGGCACAATGTGGTTGGCTCAAAGACCGGCGCGTGAGCTGCAATTATTTCAGTCGCCCACGGGTGGCTGCCACAGGCGCGCAGGTCTCTGCCGCGCGTTTCAGCCACGACGGCCATTGCATCACCGCCGGCGGCGTCACCGCGTGCCTGGACGGCGCGCTGTATCTGGTTGAGCACATCAGCAACGCGCGCACCGCGCAGTTGCTGCGTTGCGGCATCGAATATTACCCAGCCACACACCTGCCAGAGGTGGCCAGTGTGGACGCAGAAGACCCCGCCGTGCTGAATGCGGTGGCTGAACACCACGCCCGACAGGCCGAACTTGACTGGAGGTACGCATGATGCAGCTGTATCACAGCCCGTTCACTTGCGCACTGACCACCCGACTGGCCTGTGCCGTGAGTGGACAACCGGTCGAGTGCCTGTGGGTTTCATTGCAGGATAAAACCCTCGAGGACGGCAGCGACTACCGACGCATACACCCCAGCGGCAAAGTGCCCGCCTTGCGCTGTGAAGACGGCGCGGTGCTGAGTGAAGGTCCGGTGTTGCTGCAATACATCGCCATGAAAAACCCCGAATCCGGGCTGTTGCCGCCGGCCTCGGATCCACGCCATTGGCAGATGCTGAGCACCTTGTCATTCATCGCCACTGAAATACACAAAGACTGCCTGTATCCCCTGTTCAACCGGGACCTGGATGCACGGCAAAGGGCCGATTGCTTCGCCCGTTTACACGTGGCGCTGGGGCATTTAACGACGCGTTTGCAGAACTGCTGCAGTGAGGCGTCTGTGAACGCGGTGGATTGCTATGTGGTGTGGGTGCTGTTGCTGCTCAAACACCTGAACGTGTCGCTGAACGACTGGCCTTTCCTGCAGGCACAGGCCACGCGTTTGTTGAGCGATTCGCGCATCCGCGCAGTGCTGGCGGATGAACAGCAGCGGCATCAATCTCCCGCGGTCGACTGAATCGATTCGTCGCGCAGAAAATCGACCCGGCCGCTGTCAATGGAATACACCGCGCCGACGACCTTCAGCAGGCCTGAGTGGATGCGCTGCTCTATGACTTCGGAGCCGTGCTGCAATTGTCGGCACACGTGGCGCACATTGGCGCGCACGGCGCGATCCACGCATTCTTCGGTGAGTTCAGTGGTTTCTGCCACCAGGTGTTTCACCGAAGGGCTGATGTGATCCACGATGCGTTTGAGGTGCACCGATTGCATCGCCGCCGGCCGCCTCAACTGATCCAGTGTGGCGTGCACCGCACCGCAATGGCTGTGACCCAACACCACAACCAGTTGGGTTTTGAACTGTTCAGCGGCGAATTCTATGCTGCCGATCTGCGTGGACGCGACAATATTGCCGGCCACCCGAATCACAAACAGATCGCCCAGTCCCTGATCAAAGATCAACTCCACCGGCACCCTGGAATCTGAACAACCGAGGATTGCAGCAAACGGTTGTTGCCCGGCCACCAGCTGGCTGCGTTTGCGCAGATCATTGATGGTTTCCAGATTTTGATCACCCGACATGAATCTTTTGTTGCCGGCCTGCAGGCGGGCCAAAGCGCGATCCGCATCAATCATGGACGCCCTCGTCTGTGCGCGGCCAGGGGGACTGAAAACTGAAAGCCAGTCCGGTCGGTGGCTTGGCGTAGTAAATGCGTTCACCGTGCGCGTCCACTGGCCCGTGCACATCCAATCCCTGCGATCGCGCATGCGCCGCCATGGCTTCAATGTCGTCCACCACCAGCTGCAACATGACCCCGGCCGACATGCCTTCAGTGACCGGCCAGATTTCTATCCAGCTGTCGCCACCGCCGGCGGGAAACACCGCGCCGTTGAATTCCGACGCCGTCGAATCAACCATCGGACGAGGCGCCAGACCCAAAGAATTTTCCAGAAAGTCCGCCATCTCTGCCGCCGCTTCGCTGACCTGACAAAATCGTATACCGAGCAGTTTCATGTGCACTGAAGGAGAAAAAAAATAATTATAGCACGGCCCCAGCGCACACAAACAGTTTCAAAAACCAACTGAAGACGCGCTCAGGAACGCCGCTGTTGCCAGAACACCGCCACCAGACAAACCACCAGCAAGGCGCTGTATTCCATGCCATTGCGGCCGGCGCCAACAACAAACCAGCCGTGCGGCCAATGCACCAGCGCTGCGCCGAGGATGAATTCCACGATAAACAAAACACACACCGGTCGCACCAAGCGTTTGATCACCAGCAGCACAGCACCGAGCAGTTCAAAAACGGTCACCGCCCAGGCCCACACAACGCCCATGGGGAAACCGCTTTGTTGCAGAAACACGCCAAAATCATCAACGATGCCCAAGGCGATGCGGGTCACACCGTGTATGGCAATCAACACCGCAAGGGCCACTCGGATCAATGCCATGGGTTGCATGCACTCACCTCATTCAGTGAACGGCTTGGCGCACCGCGACGTCCCAACCGTTGCGAAAGATCACGTCGATGCCTTCAACCGCACCGATGCTGCAATGCGCCTGACCATCCAGATCGTCGTCCTGCGGCCGAATCTGATCCAACTGATCGTGTGCTTCACAGACAGAATCCAGACCACCGTCCTGCAAAACACTGCCGCTCAGCGGCCGGTGCACCCACTGCCAGGGCTGCCCCATCGCGGTCAACGGGGCGACACCGGGCGCGTCGGTGCCCAAAACATCGCTGGCGTGCAGGGTCGGCTGACAGCCATCCAGGTCGCCAAAGTAATTGCCGCCTTCTGAAGTCAGCCGCAGTGAACAATTGACGCCGATGGAGCCTTTGTTGCCGGCCACCAGGCTGTTGCGGATAAATATAAACTGGTCGTTGAAATGCACTTCGGCAATGCCGGTGCCCTGGTTGTTGAAAATGCTGCTGTTGCGGATGAACAGCACCGCGCCGCCGTCATTGAACAGCGCGCCGTCGGTGACGTTGCCGCTGAAAGTGGAATTGCTGACGGTGGTGTCAACGCGGCTGTTGTTCAACAGGGTGCCGGTGTTGCCGGAATTGTTGTTGATCACTGCGCAGCGATCCAGGGAGGCTTCACCGCGATCCTCATCGGTGCCGGAAAGACTCATCGCCGCAGCAGAGGCCGCTGTGTTCTCAGAAAACAGGCACTGCGTCAAATGCAGTCGCGTGCCGCCGCCCTCCATAAAAACACCCCCGCCTGAGCCGAACGCCGCATTGCCGGTGAACTGCACCCGATCGCCGGTGAAGGCGCCCTGCAACAGCACCGCACCGCCGTGCAACGCTTCATTGCCATCAAAATGCACGTCGTTGGCCAGCACGGCATCGCCGCTGCGCACTGACAGGGCGCCGCCGGAGCGTTGAAACCAGGTGCCGATGTTGATCAGGCCGTTGCTCAAAGTCACGCCGTTCAAGGTCAAAGTCACCGGTGAGGGCCCCTGTAAATCCAGCAGCCGGTCCAGCATGGCACCGTCCAGCCGAGTCAACGCCGATCCAGCGCCTTCGATGCGCAAGGATTCGGTGACATCCAGATCGCCGGTCAGGGCCGCCTCTTCCATAATGCCGGCAATGCCCAAGGTGAACACACCGGGTGGCAACAGCACCGCGTCGGCACCCGGCAGCGCATTGGCTTCCATCACCGCGGCGCGCACACTGCAACCGGCCGTCGCGGTTGCACACACGCCATCGCCCGGATTGATGTCCACCGCATCAAGCGTTTCATTGACAACAAAGTCCACGCCATACAGCGGCAGCGACACGAATAACAAGAAAATGTGAAAGAATTTCATATGCATGGTTAAGTCACGGAGCTGCAAGAATGACACATCGGACGACTGAAAACAAATAAAAAAAACAAGACCACATCGGCCAATGCCACTGAGGAAAACCCTCTACAACAACCGTGCCGAACTCAATGCGAAAGAATGGTTTAGATTCTTCGGCCGCAATCAGCCACATAAACCCTGCCGGCCTCGTTGCACCAATACCCTGTTCCCGCGCACGCGGATCAGTTAACATGTGGCATGGCCAATGAAGCGCAATAAACGCACTGCTGATGATACCGGAGTTTCCAATGCTGAATGTTGATTTAAACACACACGTGATTGAGGCCATGCGTCGATGCCCGTTGTTTGCCGCCATGCGCGATGAAGAATTCAACCGCATCCTGGCCTGCGCCCATTTAGTTCAACTGCACGCCGAACAGATGTTGTTTCATCAGGGCGAAGCATTGACGCGTGTTTATTTTGTTTACACCGGCGCAGTCAAACTGGGGCGAATCACCCGCAAGGGCGAGGAAAAGATCATCGAAGTGGTGCAGAACGGCCGCACTTTTGCAGAGGGTGTGCTGTTCGATGGTGTGCCACAATACCCGGTGTCGGCCACGGCATTGAATCCCAGCACACTGGTGGGTGTTTCAGCCGACGGGCTGCTGGCGCTGTTGCGCGGATCGCCCGATCTGTGTTTGTCGATGCTGGCGCATTTGTCGCGGCGCTTGCATTGGATGCTGAACGAATTGGACAAACAAACGCTGCACAACGCGTCTTTCCGCATCATTGACTATTTTCTCAACCAGCTGGACCGACATGGAAAAACCGATGGCCACAGCGACCATGAGTTGCAATTGAACATCCCCAAACGCGACATTGCCTCGCGTCTGTCCATCAAACCAGAAACTTTTTCCCGCGCCCTGAAATCACTGACCGTGCGCGGCCTGATTGACATTAAAGACAACCGCGTCACACTGAAAAACGTGCGCAACCTGCGTCACATGCTGGACCTTGAAATGATTTGAGGTGCGCACTGACGGAACCACTTCAACCGGACAAAAAAACGGGTGAATCCACGCAGGCTTCACCCGTCTACTTCAAATCCCAACAGCCGCAGACTTGGCTCACATGTTCAGTAAATGTCTTCCACGGTGTTGGTGACGTTAAATTTCCCGGTTGGGGTGATCAGACGCGGGTCTTTAATGACCGCTTTCAACTTGAGTGTTTGATCGTCCACGATCACCAGCGCAGAACGTTGATCCTTGCCGTTCCACACCGAAAACCAGACTTCGTCTCCGGCGGCATTGAATTCCGGCTGCACCACGCGCTTTGGTCCTTCACCGACATCGGCCCACTCTGCGATTGGCAGCACTGTGTAGCCGGCCTCCAAATCGCGCAGGTCAAACACCGCCACACTCTGTGAGATGGCCGGGTCCGGATTGAGGGGCGAATCGACCCACAAATGCCTTGATTTGGGGTGCGATTTTACAAACAGTGATCCACCGCCCTGGCCTTTCAATACGCGCACAACCTGCCAGGCGTTTTTGGCGTGTTTCTTTGGATCGGTGCCGATGAAGGTGACTTTTTCATTGCCCAGTGCGCTGGTCACCCAAACCGGACCGAATTTTGGATCAAGCAGATTGGCGCCGCGCCCCGGGTGCGGGATTTTGTCCACATCGGTCAAAGACACCAGTCGGCGTTCCTTGGAATCAATGATGGCAATCTTGTCGGATTGATTGGCGGCGGTGAGGAAATACCGTTTGCTGCGATCCCAGCCACCGTCGTGCAGAAACCGCGCCGCGTTGATGGTGGTCACCGAGAGGTTTTCAATGTCGCTGTAATCCACCAGCAGGATTTGGCCTGTTTCCTTGATGTTGACAATGAATTCAGGGTGCTGATGCGACGCCACAATGGCCGCCACGCGCGGTTCCGGATGGTATTCCTGCGTGTCCACGGTCATGCCGCGGGTGGACACAATGCGTTTCGGCTCCAGGGTGTCGCCGTCCATGATGGTGTACTGTGGCGGCCAGTACGATCCGGCGATTGCGTAGGTGTCTTCATAGCCTTTGTACTTGGAAGTTTCAACCGAACGCGCTTCCAGACCGACTTTGACTGTGGCGACAATCTGCGGTGGATCCATGTACAGATCAATCATGTCCACTTTGGCGTCGCGCCCGATGGTGAATACGTAGCGGCCAGAGGCCGAGATTCGTGAAATGTGCACCGCGTAACCGGTCTTCAGAATATTGACGATCTCTTTGCTGTCGCCGTCGATGATGGCCACTTCGCCGGAATCGCGCAAGGTCACCGAGAAAAAGTTTTTAATGTTGCGTTTGTGCTGCGGTTTTTCAGGCCGGTCTGCTGGCGCCACGTAGACGTGCCAACTGTCCTGCATTTCCGCCATGCCCCACTGCGGCGGTTCAGGTGGGTCGTGCTGCAGGAAACGCGCCATTGCATCGATTTGTTCAGCGCTCAAATCACCCGACGTGCCCCAGTTTGGCATGCCTGCCGGTGAACCATAGGTGATCAGCGTCTTGAGAAAATCCAGACCTTTCTCGCGCGTGATGTCGGTGGTCAGTGGTTTGCCGGTGGCGCCTTTACGCAACACGCCATGGCAGCCGGCGCAGCGCTCAAAATAGATTTTTGTGGCCTGGGCAAATTCGTCCGTGCGCATGGCCGGCCCTTCGCTGTCGATCATTTGCACGGTTTGCTCAGGATCGATGCCAGACGGTGCGCCCTGATAGCTGACTTGCGCCTCGCTGGCCGCCGGGTGATCAACTGGCGTGCCACTGGGCACCTGCACAGCAAGCGTTCGATTGGCCGCCACTTCTTCGGCTGTAACCTGGAAACCTGCATTGCCCCAGCTGTTGGCCACGTAGGTGATCACCTGGGCAATTTCAGCGTCGCTGAGGTACGCCAGATTGGGCATCACGGCGTTGTATTTGGAGTCGTTGACGGTGATTTCACCGCTCAAACCGGCCAGTACAACGCGGATCGCGCGCTGTTTGTCCTGCAACAGAAAATCCGATCCCGCCAAAGGCGGAAACACACCGCTCATGCCTTGGCCTGTGCCCTGGTGACACGCCGCGCAATGCGTTTGATACACGCTTTCGCCGGCTTGCATGGTTTCTGCCATGCCACTCTTCATTTCGGCTTGATGCACCGCCACCGGATTTTCTTTGGCGTCCGCCACAGCGGCACAAAAAACCACCATCAACACACCCACAATTTTCATCAGTTTTCTCCACTCAATATGTCTCACGCGACGGTCAGCGATTGATCTCAACCGAACCCAGCCTGACCGCATGTTAGCCTGCACCACACCCCCCATGCCTTGATGTACATCAATTGCCACAAACACCTTCGCCTTGAACATCGGACACTCTGGAAGCAATCGACGCGACATTCGAACCTGAGTGAATTCACCAGCGCCAGCTCAGGGACAATGACGCGGTGCGGCCCGGTTCACTCAACGACTCAACCAGCGGATCGTGGTCACTGAATCGCCGCGTTTGCTGCCAGTCCCAATGCTTTTTATTGCCCAGATTGAACAATGCAAAACGCGCTTCGAACGCGCGCGACTGCCAGGCCAGCAACCAGTCAAAAACGACACTGGACGGCGGCACAAACAGCGCTTCATCGGCGTCATCCACGGCTGATTTGCGGCGATTGATGACGGCATACAAACGCGACGACCAGTGTCCCTGCGGCGCGGCCCATTGCAAAGACAGGCTGGCTTTGGCCGGTGACACGCTGTTCAAAGGCTGTCCATTGAGTCGATTCTTGCCCTTCGACCAGGCCCAGTTTTGGGTGAACAGCCAATCCGGGTGAACGCGCCAGGCATGACTCAATTCAAACCCGTGTATTTCGGCGCGGGCCAGATTGATTGACTGAAACAAGGTGGTCTGGGTTTCGGGGTCTACCCCCACACGCACCCGCGATTCAATGAAATCGCGGTAGCGGTTACTGAACAGCGCCGCTTCCAATCGATGCGTCTCACCGGCCAGACGAAAACCCAGTTCGTACGCGTGTGAACGCTCGGACTTTAATTCCGGGTTGGGAATGGCGCGAATGTTGAACTGCGGTATGTTTAAACCGATGTTGACGTCGGCAAAAGGCGGCGCACGAAAACCGTGCACGTATTGCAAATACACACTGCCCGAGCGAGCAAAATCACGCATCACCGCCACCTTGGGCGACACATCCGACGCTTCAACCCGCACCACTTCAAGCGGCCCGCCGACGGCATCAAACAGCGCATCGCGATGCGGCACCACGCGGTGACGATCAAAGCGCACGGCCGCGATGGCATGCCAATCGCTGTCGGCAAAGTCAATTTCATCGTGAATGAACACCCCGGCGGTCTGCACATCGGAATCGGGAAAATCCCGCCTTGGGAAAGACTCACCAAGAATTTCATCGCTCACCTGTCCGGTCAGTACGTGGGTTTCCGAGCCATCGCGATATTCCGATACCGTCGACTGCATCCACTCAAAGCCACTGACCAGCCGGTGCAACGTGTCACCGAGGATGGCCTTGTGATGTAAATTGAACTCAACTCCGGTGCGTCGCTGGCGGTAATCAAAACGCCGAAACTGCAGCAAAGGCTCACCGCTTCGCGATCGCCGTGTTTCGAAACTGTCCTGACGGGTCTCTGAACTGCTGTGGAACACTCGCCACAGGCCACCTTCCAGATGTTCACCCGTCAAAGTGAAATCCTGACCCAGCACCCATTGCCTGTGGCGCTGATCGTCGACCCCCAGCAATTCAGTGGTGCGACTGAAACGATCAATGCCAAGCAACCCGTTCAATTGGCTGTGCTGCGATCTGCGCATCGCATTGAGACTGAGAAACAATTCATTCTGATCGCTCACGTCGTGCTGCCAGCGGGCATACACAGTGTGCTCGTCCCAGTCATTGAAATCACGCAAAGCGTGCGCGCTGGGGTGAATGACGCGCGCCTTGCCGTCACGCCGAGTGAATGACAACACCTGACCGGTGTCATCCGTTTGTTGCGCATACGCCGCCGACAACACCCGACCGTGCACCCGACCGTCGTAGGCCAGCCGCACGCGCCGGTAGTCATCGCCCGGCGACCTGTGCACCAGCATTTGCGGCGACCAGGTGGTGACCGAAACCACGCCGCCGATGGCATCGCTGCCATACAAGGTGGAAGCCGGCCCTTTGAGTATCTCCACCCGTTCGATCAAATCGGTTTCAGGCAACTGCGCCGGCACCGACGCATAGGAGCCGATGGCAAACACATCGGGTGCCGGCACCCCGTCCACTTCAATCGCCACCCGATTGCCGCCGATGCCGCGAATGTTGACCCCCGTGGGCGCAAATCGGCCGCCGCTGTTTTCAATGTTCACCTCACCCAGATAACGAATCGCATCGGCGAATCGCTCACTGTGCGTGCCATCAATTTCTGCCGCATCCAACACCTGCACCGAGCCGATCACCGAC
>JBNLBT010000019.1:0-42630 GCA_050303435.1 Marinicellaceae bacterium | reverse complement strand
TGTGCACATCCACCTGAGTGGCCGCCAAACCGATGCCCGGCGCCTGATACATGGTCTCAAACATGTCATCAATGAGGGATTGCAGCGCCGCGTCAATGCGCGTGACTTCGGCGGCAACGGTTTTCAGTCTTTTGTCCGGAATGGTCAGTATTTCTCGTACACTCATGACGGGGTGTGGCAACAATCGGAAACACGCATTATGGGGTATTTGCACGGCTTTTTAAACCGGGCGGGCCTAAAATAGCGGATTTTTGCCACAAGATTCACATTTTTTTGTTTAAATTCTGTTTTAAAATGGCTAAACTAAAGTTTTATAAAAATCAAAGGGTTGTCGCTGATGTTTAAAAAACAACTTTTAATAGTTCTGCTATTAATAGGCTTCATGGCCACGGCAGATGCGCAAGTCGAATTGAATCCATCCCATCCGGACACCTATGTGGTTCAAAAAGGCGACACACTGTGGGACATTTCAGCCACGTTTCTGAAAAGCCCGTGGTTGTGGCCGGAGATCTGGCACGTCAATCCACAGATTGAAAATCCCCACCTGATTTATCCGGGCGATGTGCTTTCTCTGGTGTATTTGGACGGACAACCCAAAATCACCGTATCGCGAGGCCATCCGACGGTCAAACTGGGCCCTGAAGTGCGCACCATTGATCATGACGAGGCCATCCGCACCATCCCGTTGGGCGACATTGAGCCGTTCCTGAAAAAATTGCGCATTCTCAGCAAAGAGGAAATTGACGCCGCGCCGTACATCGTGGCCGCGGAAGAAGACCGCTACATGGCCGCGCCTTCAGACAATGTCTACGTGCGCAACCTGAGCAACGTGCAACAAGGCGATTTGCTTGCGGTGGTGCGCCCCACCGTGGTGTACCGTGAAGTGCCGGTGGATTTCCCCTGGTACAAATCGGAGAACCGCCGGGTCGATTCTCAACCCTGGGCCAAAACATCGGATTACACCGGCGACAAAGTGGCGCAGCGTTTCTGGCGCAACTTCCTGGCGCAGGCCTACTGGAAACACGTGCGCATTCTGGGCTATGAAGTGGCCGAGATTGGCGTCGCTGAAGTGGTGCGTGTGGGCACCGACGACATCACCACCATTGAACTGAAAGAAGCCACCTGGGAAGTCAAGAAAGGCGATCTGGTGTTGCCCCTGGACGATTTCAGATTCGACCCGTATTTCACCCCCAAAGCGGCCACACTGGATCATCCCAATGTGCGCGTGGTGGCCCTGAACAACGCCCTGTTTGGCAGTGGCAAGCGTCAGATTGTGGCAATATCAACCGGCGCGGCCGATGACGTTGCGGTCGGCGATGTGTTCGCGGCCTACCGCCCGGAAAAAGTCATTCGCGATGAAGTGATGTACCCCAAAGGCGAAATGAAAACATTGTTCAAACCGGGCGATGCGATGGTCACGCTGCCCGAGGAATTCGTTGGCAATATCATGGTGTTCAAAACTTTTGATCACATCAGCTACGCCATCATCATGAGCGGCAATCGCCCGGTCAAACTGTTTGACTACGTGCGCCTGCCCTGATGCATAAACGCCGTTGAGATGGATCTCAATGAACACCAGGCCTGGCTGGCATTGCTGAATGCTCCAGGCCTGGGCAACACCCGGCTGCTCAAACTCATGCAACATTGCGGCAGCGCCGTTGCCGCAGTGGCGCTGAAATCCCCGCCCGACTCAATCCAGATTCCGACCAAAGCCTGGCGCCACGTGCAGGCCTTCGATCCCAGCGCATGCGCACGTGAACTGGCCTGGCTGGAAAAACCCGGCAATCACCTGCTGACGGTGTGCGACCCATTGTACCCGCCGTTGTTAAAAAACACCCCCGATCCACCCGCGGCGCTGTTTCTCAAAGGCGATCCTGCGGTTTTACTGATGCCACAACTGGCCGTGGTGGGCAGCCGCAACGCCACCCCCGGCGGATTGCAAAACACCCAACGCTTTTGCCGCCAACTGGCGGCAGGCGGTCTGGTGATCACCAGCGGCCTGGCACAAGGCATTGACACGCAGGCACACCAGGCCGCGCTGGATGCCGGCGGCCGCAGCGTGGCGGTGATGGGCACCGGCATCAACAGCATTTACCCCAAATCCAACGTGTCCCTGGCCAAGCGTCTGGTTGAACACGGCGCCGTGGTCAGTGAATTGCCGTTCGACGCACCGCCGGCCAGTCAGCACTTCCCGCGCCGCAACCGCATCATCAGCGGTCTGGCATTGGGCACACTGGTGGTGGAATCCGGTCTGCGCAGTGGCTCACTGATCACCGCGCGTCTGAGCATGGAAATCAATCGCCCGGTGATGGCCATTCCCGGCGCCATCAACAACCCCATGGCACGCGGCAATCACCGCTTGATCCGCGAAGGCGCACGGCTGGTTGAATGCGCCGATGAAGTGCTGGAAGAATTGCAGCCGATGGCGGCGCACCTGTCCGAACAGCTGCAAATGGACCTGCAAAGTGCCCTCGCGAATGAAAACATTGAAAAGCCGGATTCAGTCCCCACATCGGATTTGTCCGACGATCAGCGCCAGGTGCTGGCTCAAATCGGTCACCAGCCGATGGCCAGCGAGGAAATTATTCAGGCCAGCGGATTGACAACCCAGGCCGTTTCGTCCATTCTATTGATTTTGGAGCTGAAAAATAAAATCCAGAAACTGCCCGGAGCCAGGTATCAGAAACTATGAATGAAAATGTGGTCGACCTGTTGGTTTACTTGTTTGAAAACTATTTGTACGACACCCCCGAAGAACACTTCAACAAGGACGAATTGTTTGACGGATTGCAACAGGCCGGCTTCTCCAATGAAGTCATTGAAGCCGCCTTCGACTGGCTGGAAAAACTGCCCGAACATTCCGACCGCCTGAAAACCGCCAACCCCGATGCCGTGCGCCTGTACAGCCAAAGAGAATACGATCTGCTGCAACAGGACGGCATTGATTTTGTGATGTATCTTGAAAACACCGGCATCTTGAACAGCAAATCCAGGGAGCTGTTGATCAACAGTATTTTTGATCTGGAAGCTGACAACATCGACGTCGATGATTTACAATGGCTGGCTTTAATCATTTTATATTCACAACCGGGACAGGAACAAGCGTTTGAAAGTTTGCAGGACATGTTGTTCGAGAGCCCGGACAATCATGAACATTAATCATGTCTGAAAATTTATTGATCGTCGAGTCCCCGGCCAAAGCAAAAACCATTGAAAAATACCTCGGCAAGGGCTTTAAAGTCCTGGCCTCCTATGGACACGTGCGCGACCTGTTGGCGAAAACAGGCGCAGTCGATCCGGACGACGATTTTGCCCTTCAGTACGTCTACGTCGAGAAAAACAAAAAGCACATCGACGCCATCGTCAAAGCCGCCAAGAAAGCCGACACCATCTATCTGGCCACCGACTTGGATCGCGAGGGCGAAGCCATTTCCTGGCACGTGGTGCAGATTTTGCAGGACAAAAAAGCCCTCAAGGGCAAGCAAGTGCATCGTGTGGTGTTCAGTGAAATCACCCCGACGGCGATTCGTCAGGCCATCGATCATCCGCGCGAATTGTCGACCGAGCTGATCAACGCCCAGCAGGCGCGGCGGGTGTTGGATTATCTGGTGGGTTTTAACCTGTCGCCGCTGCTGTGGAAAAAAGTTCGACGCGGTCTGTCGGCCGGGCGTGTGCAATCACCCGCCTTGAAGCTGATCGTCACGCGGGAACAGGAAATTGACGCCTTTAAAAGCCAGGAATACTGGAGCATACACGCCGCCCTGGAAAAACAGTCCGCGCCGTTCGAGGCCAATCTGATCAAGCTGAACGGCAACAAGCTGAAAAAATTTGATCTCGGCAATGAGAAAAAAGCCCACGCCGCACTGGACACCCTGCGGGAACAGGCGGGCAACACGCTGAAAGTCACTGAAGTGGCTGAAAAGCAACGCAAACGCTCACCGGCGCCACCGTTCATTACCTCAACACTGCAGCAGGAAGCGGCGAGAAAACTGGGCTTTTCTGCGCGCAAAACCATGCAGGTAGCGCAGCAGCTGTACGAAGGCATCACGGTCAACAACCAGACCCAGGGCCTGATCACCTACATGCGGACCGACTCGGTGGTGCTGGCGCAGGACGCGCTGAATGAATTGCGCGCTGTGATCGGTGAACAGTTCGGCGCCGAACTGGTGCCGGGCAAACCGCGCTTTTACCGCAGCAAATCCAAGAACGCGCAGGAAGCGCACGAAGCGATCCGGCCAGTGTCTGCGCGCCTGCAACCCAACCGCATCAAAAAATCCCTCAACAGCGATCAATACAAACTGTATGACCTGATCTGGAAACGCAGCATCGCCTGCCAGATGACCAACGCCCTGATCGGCATGGTCTCGGCCGATTTTGATTTTGGCGACGGTCACAGCTTTCGCGCCACCGGCTCAACGGTGCTGGAAAAAGGCTTTCTGACGGTGTACGAAGAAGGCCAGGACGACGCCAAAGTCATCAAAGAAAACAATCTGCCGCGCCTCAAGCAAGGCGATGAAGTGCAACTCAAATCCATCGACGGCCAACAGCACTTCACTGAACCGCCGCCGCGGTATTCAGAGGCCTCTCTGGTCAAGGCGCTGGAGGAATACGGCATCGGCCGACCCTCAACCTACGCCAGCATCATCTCCACACTGCTCAACCGGGAGTACGTGGAGCTGGACAAAAAACGCTTCATTCCCACCGACGTGGGCAAGGTGGTTGCGCGTTTTCTGGACACCCATTTCACCCAGTACGTGGATTATGAATTCACCGCTAAACTGGAAGATGAACTGGACGCCATTTCTCGCGGCGAGGAAGAATGGAAACCGCTGATGGAAAAATTCTGGGTGCCGTTCAAAGAGTTGTTGGACGACAAGGAAGAATCCGTCAGCCGCGAAGAAGCGCAATACAAACGCGAACTTGGCACCGACCCGGATTCCGGCAAACCGGTCACCGTGCGGGTCGGAAAATACGGATCATTTGTTCAGATTGGCACCCGCGACGATGAAGACAAACCGCGCTTTGCCGGTCTGCTGCCACACCAGAAACTGGACACCATCACCTACGAAGAAGCCATGGAGCTGTTCAAGCTGCCGCGGGATCTGGGGGAAACGCCCGAAGGCGAAAAAGTGGCTGCCAACATCGGCCGTTTTGGACCCTATGTGCGCTACGGCAACAAGTTTGTTTCCATCAAGGAAGGCGACCCCTACAGCATCACCCTGGATGAAGCCCTGGTACTGATCGCTGAGAAAAAGCAAGCCGACGCCAACCGCATCATTCAGTCGTTCGACGACGGCATTCAGGTGCTCAACGGCCGCTACGGTCCGTATGTCACCAATGGCAAGAAGAACGGCAAAATACCCAAAGACACCGAGCCGGCCTCTCTGACGCATGAACAATGCATCGAGATTCTCGACAAGGCGCCTGAAAGAAAACGCCGCGCACGGCGGAAATGAACACCCCACACCTGTGCGCTGCAGTACAGGAAGCGGCTCAACTCATTGCCAGCGGCGGCGTGATCGTCTACCCCACCGAAGCGGTCTGGGGTCTGGGCTGTGATTTCCTCAACCGCGCAGCGGTGATGAAACTGCTGCAATTGAAAAATCGCCCGGTGGAAAAAGGCCTGATCCTGATCGCATCAAGAATCGAACAACTGCACCCCTACATCCAACCCACGCACACGCGCGACCTTGAACGCGCCCTGGGTGCCTGGCCTGGACACAGCACTTTTGTGTTTCCCAAAAGTCCGTTTCTGCCCGACTGGATCAGCGGCGCTCACCCCAGCGTGGCGGTGCGCGTCAGCGCCCACCCGACCGTGATCGGCCTGTGTGAACACCTTGGCCAGGCCATCGTTTCCACCAGCGCCAACGTCAGCGGCCAGGCTACCTTTGCCGACCTGGATCAGATACAATCAACCTTTGGCGATGCGGTGGACGGTTACCTCGACCGACCATTGGGCGGATTGACCCGCCCAAGTCAGATCATTGATGCCGCCTCCGGCGAAGTGTACCGAGAATCTTAAGTGAAGCTGGATTTTACAAACAGAATCTATTCCCTGTTGACCGCCCTGTTGACACCGATCGTTTTGATCCGGCTGGCCAACCGCGGTTTGAAAACCAAGGCCTACCTGCGCCGCTGGCGCGAGCGCTTTGGCGTGTTCCCAAACCCCCATTTTAAAAACAAAACCATCTGGGTGCACGCCGTGTCGGTGGGTGAAGTGAACGCCGCCATTCCCTTGATCCGGGCCTTGATGGAAAAATACCGCGGTTTTTCATTCATTCTGACCACCATCACCCCCACCGGTTCGGACCGCGTGCAACAGGTCTTTGGCAACCAGGTTTTTCACGTGTACCTGCCCTACGATTTGTCCGGCGCGGTCAAACGCTTCCTGCGCAAAACCAAACCCGTGCTGGCGGTCATCATGGAAACCGAAATCTGGCCCAACCTGTTTCGCTTCTGCAAACGCCGTGGTGTGCCCATCGTGGTGGCCAATGCGCGCCTTTCGGAAATGTCGATGAAAGGCTATCGCTGGGTGGAATCGCTGGCCGCCAAAGCTTTCAACAACACTGAATTTGTTGCTGCGCAAACCTACACCGATGCGCGCCGAATGATTCATTTGGGGTGCAATCCGGATAAAATTTACGTGGTTGGCAGCCTCAAATTCGACATCATCATCGACGACGCCATCGTCACCAAGGGTCAGGAAATCCGCGACCATTACGAGGACGCACGGCTGGTGTGGATCGCCGCCAGCACGCACCTGGCGGATGAGAACGAAGTGCTGGACGCCTACAGCCGCCTGAAAAAGCAATACCCCAAACTGATGCTGGTGATTGTGCCGCGCCACCCGGAGCGCTTTCAAAGCACCACCCAGGCCTGCCGCAACCGCGGATTCAACACCGAATTGCGCAGTGAAAACGGTTTGTACGACATCAACGCCGATGTGTTCGTGGTTGACACCATGGGCGAGATGCTGGAATTCTACGCCTCATCGGACATCGCCTTCGTGGGCGGCAGCATCGCCAACATCGGTGGCCACAATGTGCTGGAAGCGGCGGTGTTTTCGCTGCCGGTGCTGGTCGGCCCCAACACCCACAACTTCACCGAAATCAACCAGATGCTGAACGACTGCGGCGGTTCAGCGCTGGTGCGCGATGCCAACGACATCGTGCGACACATGGAAGACCTGATCAACAACCCCGACAAACGCCTGCACATGGGCCAGGCCGCCAAAGGCCTGGTGGACCGCAACCGCGGCGCGGTGAATTTGACCATGCAATTGATCGCCAATGCCATCGAAGACACCCCGCTCACCGATGAATTGGTCAACAAACAATACAAAAAGAGTGAGGTGCACCATGAATAAACACAAAATCTGGCCGCTGCTGCTGGTCTTGAGCGCATGCCAACATTCCGAACAGCCGCAGATCAACAGCGATCAAGCACTGCTGCACAGCAAACCGATGCGCGGCGATTACTGGGCCGACCGCTACACCTATCCGACCCACCAGTTCGACCCCGCCTGGTTCAGCCAGGCGCGGGTGCAACACGATCTGAACATCGCGCGCACGCCGCAGGGCCGATTTGCCCGCAACGGTCGTGCAGACATCCGCGGCCTGCCCGTCGGTGGCTTCACGTCCCTGGGACCGAAGCCACTGAACGCCGGTTCATCGCGTTTTTCCGGCCGTGTCAATGTGATCGTCACCGACCCGCTCAACGATCAGGTGGCCTACATCGGGGTTGACGGCGGCGGCGTGTGGAAGACCGAGAACTGCTGTTCTGCCGCCACCGGCTGGGACAACGTCACCGACCACACCTCCATCAATGGCGCAGCCATTGGCGATCTGCACCTGGACCCCAACGATTCAGACATCATTTACGCGGGCACCGGTGATCTGCGCTATGGGTCTTACAGTTTCGGCTCTTCCGGCCTGTTGCGCAGCAAAGACGCCGGCCAGACATGGACGGTGCTCGGAGAAGACGTGTTTTCCCCGGTGCGCGATCAGCCGCCGGGCGAATTTCCCCAATACCAGGCCATCGGCCGGGTGCGCACCAATCCGTTGAATTCCACACACATTGCGGTGGGCACCAAGACCGGTGTGTTTTTCTCCTACGACGACGGCGCCAACTGGACCGGGCCGTGCCAGACCAACGCACACACCAGCCAGCGACAGGACGTCACCGGCATGGAGGTCGATCCGAGCGGCAATTTGTATGCCTCAATTGGCACCCGCGGACACAACACCACGGTGCAACCGGACCTGGATCAGAACGGCGCCAATGGCGTGTATAAAACCGCATTTCCGACCAGTGGCTGCCCCGTCTGGACCTTGGTCAGCACGCCCTTGAACGGCTGGCCGGCGGGCACCGGGGGCGGCGTGCCGTTCCCCACCAACAGCCTGGGCCGCATCGACCTGGCCATGTCACCGTCCGATCCCGACGTGTTGTACGCACAGGTGGCCAACATCAGCAACCGTTCGGTGCTGGGTGTGTGGCGCACCGGCGACGGCGGCGCCAGCTGGACCCAGACCGCCAGCAGCGGCAACATCGGTGGCTGCGACGATTCGGGATCGCAGGCCTGGTATGACATGGGCATGAGCGTCTCGCCCACCGATCCGGACGTGTTGTTTCTGTCGGCCGTGGACGTGTTCAGATCGGACAACGGCGGCAACACATTCACCAACTCCACCTGCGGCTATGCCGGCGGCACGCTGAGTGGGGATTTTGTGCACGTGGATCACCACGCCCGTGCGTACGTCAACAACGACCCGGCACGACTGTTGATCGGTTCGGACGGCGGGGTGTGGTACACCGACAACGCCGATGCCGCCAACCCGCGCAACATCAGCTTTACGCAATTGAACGACAGCGTGGTCACCATTGAATTTTATTCCGGTGATTTGTCCGGCGATTTCGCCAACACGCAAACCAAATTCGCCGCCGCCGGCGCGCAGGACAACGGCTCTTCGGTGGCCTTGTGGGACACCAACGTCGAGGACGTGGGGCCGGTGGCCTGGACCCGGGTCAATGGCGGCGACGGCATTTTTGCCCGCATTGAACCGCTCAACGGCCAGCGCGTGTACGTGGAATCACAAAACGGCAACATGCGCGTCAGCGCTTCCGGCCCGCTGGGCAGCTACAACAACTTCGTCAGCCCGTGGTCCGGCGACAACCGGGTGCCGTTCGTCTTTCCCTTTGAAATCAACAAATACAACTGCACCGGAGGCAGCTGCGATCAATTGATTGCCGGCACCTACCGCGTGTGGGAAACGGTCAACGGCGGTCTGAGCAACGGCAGCTGGTATGTGAATTCACCCGATTTGACCAAAAACGCGCTGGGCAATCGCTCCATCATCAACCAGTTGCATTTTTCTCTGGTGGACGCCAGCATCGCCATGGTTGGCACCAACGACGGCAATGTGCAGATCGGTTTCAACATGGGCGCAGGCACGGCCAATTCGGCCAATTGGGTGGACCTCACCGACGGCAACGCGGTGCTGCCCAACCGCCCCATTCTGGACGTGGTCGGTGACGCCGTGGAAGCCACCACGGTGTACGCCGCGGTCGGCGGCTTCGATCAGAACACCCCGACCACGCCGGGCCATGTGTTCCAGGCGGTGTGCGACGACGCGGCCTGCGGCAGTTTCACCTGGTTTGACAAAAGCGGCAATCTGCCAAACATTCCGGTGGACAGCGTGATGGTCAACCCGAACGTGCCCGGCATGGTGTTTGCCGGCACCGACTGGGGCCTGTATTACACCAACGACATCGAAGTCAGTGAACCGCTGTGGTATCGCTTCTCGGCGGGCTTGCCTTCGGTGATGATCTGGGACATGGCCATTGATCGCGGCGCCACCACGCTGGCGGTGTTCACCCGCTCACGCGGCGCCTATGTGTGGCCCTTGCCGACAGAGATCATCGACAACAATACAATTTTTGCAAACGGTTTCGATTTCGATTTCGATCTCATTTTCGAAGACGATTTCGAAGATCCGCTGTAAGGCACAGTAGCGATCGTTCGGCAGTTCCGGTCGGCCGCGCCGTCACAAGCGGATCACTGTCCGCCGTCGTCCTTGTCCTCCTGGGCGGCTGGCTGATCCTTCTTGTCGTCGCGGCGTTTCAGCAGGCCCTGCAGCAACGCCGCCTTGACGCGGTCCTTGTCGCTGGTTTGTTTTTCTTCCGCCGGCGCTGACTCGCCTTCGGCGGCCGAGCCTGCCGGCGCCGGTTGTCCGGATTGCGCACCGTCGTTCTGCGCCGGCGTCTTTTCCGTGTCCTTTTCATCGTCCTTGTTGAGCAGTTTGTTCAACAGGTCTTTTTTCAGTTCATCCTTTTTGCGGTCAATCTTGTCCTGTTGCGAGGACTTGATCAATTCGGCCACATCGATCTTGACTTCTGGATTGAGCAACGGCCCGGCCAGGGACACCGGAATGCGCACGTTCAACAGGCGCTGGTATTCGGCCGCCAGCAGTTGTTCCGGCACGTCAATCAGCATCGGACGGATGTGACCCGACACGCTGAGATCGGCCAGATCAATCTGCACCGCGCCATTGACCTCGAAATACGGCGATTTCAGTGACAGGGTCCGGGTTTTCAGCACCCCCGCCTCAATGTCGGCGTCGATTTGCATGGCGGCAAAGCGGGTCACCGTCTCATCGGCCTTGGCAGCGGTGGCTTCAGGATACAACAGACTCAAACCCTTGGAGACCATGCCAAACACGTCCACTCCATAAATTTCGCCATCATCCAATCGATAGCTCAACCGCCCTGTGGCGCTGCGCATTGGCTGTTCAGAGAACGGCGCATCCAATGCCAGATCCAGCGTCAATCCGCCCAGTCCGGTGAGGTATTTTTCGCCGCTCAGATCGGTCAGCAAGGGGCCGGCCTGGATCGCTTCCATGCTGTGTTTTAGCTTGAGTTTTTCACCCTGAGCCGTGCCGTCGTAACTCAGCGCGGTGTTGAGTCGGCCCTGATAGAAATCGGCGCTCAGCGGTTGCACGGCAAAGCGCGGGCCATCGGTGCTCACGGTGGCATCCAGATGCGACAATTGCAAACCCTGGTAATGCAGCGCATCCACCGACAGGGTGCCCTTGAGGTGGCCAAAATCCAAGGCTTCGGCGGCGTTGACATCGCCCTGTTCAGCCGCGGACTGATCCACCGGCAGGTAGTCGTCCAGATTGATGTGATCCACATTCAGCACAAAACTGCCGCGCTGTTGCGCCAGATCGGTGAGGTTCACCTGACCGTTCAGTCGGGTCTCGTCCAGTCGCGCATCGAGGTCCTGAATCTTCAGACCCGAACCCTGCATCTGCCAGTTCGCCTGCAGTGACAGGCGATTGTCCGCGGCGTTGTGCAAGAGTACACCGAGGGCAGCAAGCCATTCATCCAGGGCAAATTCATCCACCCGCAATTGCCCGCTGAAGCGTGCATCGCCGCTGAGTCGTTCGCCCTTGAGGGACGTTTCCACGCGGGCATTGGCCAGCGCCAGTTGCAGCGCCTCCACCGTCAAGGCGTCGCTGCCCAGATCCAGTTGGCCGCCGTTGATGCGTGCCTGCCAGGGCGTATTCGCCACGCCGGCCGCGCCGTCGATGCGCACGTCACGCAAGGCGATTTTCACCGGGGCATCGGCCAGCACATCACTCAGTCCCAGCGTCGCAGCCAGCGTCGCCTGCAATCCCGCGTCTTCATCGCTCAACTGCGCGCTGAATTCAAGGGTGCTGTCGCGCCCTGTGCCGATGCCGTCCAGCGACAAATTCAGATCCCGCAGTTGCAGTGCCTGACCGGCCTGGCGGTCACTGTAATTCAGGCTTGAATTGTTGATGTCAATCTGACGTATTTCCACACTGGAGTCACTGTCCGATGCCTCAGACCCGGCGCCAGATTGTTGCAGATGCTGCACAATGGACTGCCAATTGCTGACGCCCTGCGCATTGACTTGCAACTGAATCGTGGCTTCATCCAGCGCCACCGCACCGACGCGAATCTCACGCGACAACAACGGCCACAGGCGCACATCGGCCGACAGGCGATTGACCTGGGCCAACGGCGCGTCGCCGAAACCCGGGGCATTGGCGATGCGCACGTCGTGGATGCCCAGCGCAATCGAGGGAAACACCGACCATTCGATCAATCCTCGCAGTTCCGCCGGTCGTCCCAGCGCTTCGCTGAGCGCCGCCTCGATGCGCGGTTTGTGATCGTTGGGGTCAAAAAACAGCGGCAGGGCAATCGCCGCCAGCACCACCAAAACAACGACCGTCAGCAACAGGCCGGCCAACCATTTAAACAGTTTTTTCATGGATCATTCGAATCGCGGGAAATCAGCGGATACAATACCACAACCCCGGTCAAATAGATGTGAAGATGCAAACAAAAACATTCGATGAACTGACCTCCGGCGAGTTGTACCGGATCCTGCGCGCGCGCATCGCGGTGTTCTGCGTGGAACAGAATTGCCCCTACCAGGACCTTGACAACGCCGATGCCGACGCGCTGCACGTGTTTCAATGCGACGCCGCCGGTGAGGTGCAGGCCTACGCCCGCATCCTGGCCCCGGACGCACCCGGAGCGGACGCCTCCATCGGCCGGGTGTTGACTGCCTTACCGGCGCGCGGCAGCGGTCTGGGTGAATGTCTGATGCGACAGTGCATGGATGAAATCCGCCGGCGATACCCAGACAGCGCGGTGTGCATTTCCGCGCAGTCCTATCTGCACCGTTTTTACACCCGCCTGGGCTTTCGCAACACCGGTCATTTTTATCTGGAAGACGACATCCCGCATCAGCGCATGCGCTGGCAACCCGGCTGAAGTGCAGCCATTCTCGTTAAGACGGCTGTTCTGCGAAGATTTTTTACCCGTGGCAAGGCTTGGTCTATAATGTGATTTTTTCAGGACCATTTGCACCCATGTCAGACAGCATTCTCATTCGCGCCGGCAGCGACGGCGCCCCGATCACGCCCGTGCGTCAGAGCGATTTCGATGCCTGGTTGGCCACGCAGCCGCAGCGCACCCAAAATCTGGCGCAGCACGCGGATTTTAGCGCACGCCCGGGCGAGGTGTTGTGCGCCATGGACGCCGAGGGCCACATCGAACGCGTGTACTGGGGTCTGAGCGACGATTTGAATCCGCACCCCATGAGTCGCGCCGTCAACCGCTTGCCGGCCGGCGAATACGTCATCGAACACGAAGACGCGGCGGTGCGTGCCGCATTGATCGCGGCCTGGGGTTTCGGTGGCTACCGCTTTGAGCGCTACAAAAAAAGCAGCAAGCCACGGCCCGTGTTGCACGTCCAGGACGCGGAAATGCAAGGCCTCACCCTGCGCCGGGTGATGGCCACGGCGATGGTGCGCGATTTGATCAACACCCCGGCCGACGACATGGGCCCGACCGAGTTGTCGGATTTTTGTCGCGATTTTGCCCGCACACACCGCGCGCGTTTTCACGAAACCGTCGGCGATGACCTGCTGGCACACAATTTCCCGGCGATCCATCTGGTCGGCCGCGCCAGTCACAAGGCGCCGCGCCTGATCGAGATGAACTGGGGCGAGGACAGCGCCCCGCTGGTGTGCCTGGTGGGTAAAGGGGTGTGCTTTGACACCGGCGGCAACAACATGAAAGACGCCACCGGCATGAAACTGATGAAGAAAGACATGGGCGGGGCCGCGCATGTGCTGGGACTGGCCGACATGATCATGCGCAGTGAATTGCCGGTGCGCCTGAAAGTGCTGATCCCGGCGGTGGAAAACGCCGTGGCCGGCAACGCCTATCGCCAGGGCGACGTGGTTGTCACACGCAGCGGCCAGAGTGTGGAAATCGGTCACACCGACGCCGAAGGCCGGGTGATTCTGTGCGACGCCCTGAGCTATGCCTGCGAACATGAACCGACACTGGTGATTGATTTTGCCACCCTCACCGGCGCCGCACGGGTGGCCTTGGGACCGGATCTGCCGCCGCTGTTTTGCAACGACGATGACGTGCTGAAGAACCTGCACGAATCCAGCTGGCGCTGCCACGACCCCTTGTGGCCGATGCCGCTGTACCGACCATACAATAAATACATCAAGCCAAAAATCGCCGATTTGTCCAACGCCGCCAGCATCCCGCAAGCCGGGTGCATCACCGCGGCGCTGTATCTGCAGCACTTCATCGAAGTGCACACGCCGTGGATTCACATCGACACCTTCGGCTGGAATTTTGGCAGCCGCACCGGCGGTCACGCCGGCGGTGAAGCGCTCGGCATGCACGCGGTGTACGACTGGCTCAGTCGCAAGCACCCGCCCACGCTGAAGCGGGGCACGGCATGAACGACGCGGTGAAACTGCACTTTGGCACCGGCAGCGAAGCGGCCATCATTCTCGGCCAATACGCCAACCGCCACGGTCTGATCACCGGCGCCACCGGCACCGGCAAAACCGTCACCGTACAGGTCCTGGCCGAACATTTTTCGGCCCTCGGCGTGCCGGTGTTCGTCACCGACGTGAAAGGCGATGTCTCGGGCCTGTCGCAGGCCGGTGAACAAAAGGAGTTTTTGGATCAGCGCGCGCAAAAGCTGGGCATTGAAAATTATCGCTACGAAGGCTCGCCGTGCATCTTCTGGGACATTTTTGCCGCCCACGGCCATCCGGTGCGCACCACCATCGCTGAAATCGGACCGATGTATCTTTCACGACTGCTGGAATTGTCCGAGGTGCAGGAAGGCGTGCTGGCGGTGGCGTTCAAATACGCCGAGGATGAACAACTGGCGCTGCTGGATCTGGACGATCTGAAGTCCCTGTTGAATCACCTGGGCGATCAGCACCAAGAAATATCGCAGCAATACGGCCGCATCACCCACGCCTCGATCGGCGCGATTCAGCGGCGCCTGTTGAACCTGTCTTCGCAGCGCGCCGACGCCTTGTTTGGCGAACCGGCGCTGCAACTGGCCGATCTGATGCGCCAGGACATGTCAGGGCGCGGCATCGTCAGCGTCATGGAAGCCCGCGAACTGATGATGAAACCGCAGCTGTACGCCACCTTTTTGCTGTGGCTGATGACTGAATTGTTTGAAACACTGCCGGAAGTCGGCGATCTGCCCAAACCCAAACTGGTGCTGTTCTTTGATGAGGCGCACCTGATTTTCAGCGACGCGCCGAATGAACTGCTGCGCCAGATCGAACAGGTGGCGCGGCTGATCCGCTCCAAAGGCGTGGGGGTGTATTTCTGCACCCAATCGCCCGGAGACATCCCCGACACCGTGCTGGGCCAGTTGGGCAACAAAATTCAACACGCCCTGCGCGCCTACACACCCAAGGACAAAAAGGTCATTCGCGCGGTGGCCGACGGGTTCCGCAGCAACCCGGCCTTTGACACCGCCCAAGCGATCACCGAGCTGGGGGTTGGCGAAGCCCTGGTTTCCACGCTGGATGAAAAAGGCGCGCCGCGCGTGGTGGACCGCGTCAAGATCGCACCGCCGCGCTGCCGCATGGGCCCGGCCAGCGACGCCGAACGCGCTTTGGTGATCGAACGCTCGCCGGTTAAAGGCAAGTACGACACGCCACTGGACCGCGAATCGGCGCATGAGAAGCTCAAGACACGCGCCACTGAGCTGGCCGAACAGAGAAAACAGGAACAGCTGCGACTGGAGGCGGAAAAACAGAAAACCCGCCGCTCCGGACGCCAGAGCGTGTGGGAATCGGCCGGCAAAAGCATGGCCCGATCCCTGGGCACCAAGCTGGTCAATTCCCTGTGGAAAAACCTCTTCGGGCGGCGCCGCTGACAGCGTGGCGATCGCTCAGGCCTTGAGCGATCGCATGTCACCTGTGTGCTTTATTCCTTGTCCAATGCTGCGGTTTTTTTCGCGGGCTTGTTTGGCGGCCACCAGCGCGAGGCGTCAAAGGATTTCAGTATGCCCAGCACCCAGCTCAGCAGGGACGCACTCAGCCACACCGCCCACAGCAGCGTCAAGGCCTTGAACAGCCACATCGGCACGGTCAGTGCCGCGACCTGCGGCAGCGCCCCGGCCACGCCCTGATCAACAAACCAGCGCAACTGGTGCGCCGATGAACCGTTGCCTTCAATGGCCATGTCCGGCTCGGCCAGCAGGCCGTAAGCCAGGGCACCAATCAGCACCAGGGTGGCAAAAAAGGTCAGCGACAACAACAGCCACTGGCTCAACACCGGGAGGCGTTGCACAAAATCACCGTCGCCCTCGCGCAGGTGGCCGCTGATCAACAGCCACACCGCCACCACCGCAAAGGCGTACCAGGAAAACACCCCCAATCCGGCGCCAAGGATCAGCCATTGATGAAATTTCAGCGGCGATGTGCGCACCCGCGCCAGGCCCCAGGCCAGCGCGGCAAACACCAGCAGACTCCACCAGTACAGCACCACCGGCCCCTTGCCGATGCCGCTGGCGTGCAGCAGCCATTCATCGCCTGGCAAACTCATCTCGGTGGACAGATTGGTGAACGGCTGATCCATCAACCAGGCCGGGGCGCGGGTCATGAATCCGCCGCCCCGCGCGCTTTGCCATTCCACCTGCACGCGGTGCGTGCCGGGCTTGACGTCGGCATTGAAGGCGCCGGATTCCGGCACAATCAGGCCTTCCTGGCCGTCGTAGCGGATCGCGTTGATGCGCGCATCGGCGCCAAAATCCAGCGGCAAATGACCGCCCTGGGTGGCGCGGTAGGCGATCTCGGCGCTGGACTTGACGATGCGCTGGCCCACGCTGTGGCGCACGCGCACACTCTGGATCGCCAGAATCTCGCCACTCACCGCTTCAGGCATCTCGATGCGCAATTGCAATTGCTCGCCGGGGCGCGGCAGATACTGCTGCAGAAAATAATCGTCCACGTCCAGGGCGTCGCTGGCAATGACGTTGGGCACACCATCAAAATCAATGTGCCATTGCGGCGCCGACAAAACCGACCAGGATTCCAGCAATTCTTCAGAATCCTGCGCCTGCAGAGTCAAGGCTTTGTTGCGCTCAATCGCAGAGGTCCAATGCATGCCGAATTGCCCGTCTGCCAGCGACACGTTAACCGCGCCGTTCGCATCCACGTCCAGTTCGGTGGTGGGATTTTCAAATGTCCACAGCGGCACTTTGACATTGATCGCACCGTTTTCCGGCGCCAGCCGGGTGATGTGCGTCTGCAGCGTCCAGTTCTGATCAAAATACAACCTGCGGTCGATCATGACCACGGGATTGATCGCGGTGTTCATTTCGGCACCCGAGCCACTGGCCAGCGCGTCAATGGACTGGGCTGTGCGATTCAATTGCAGCGATTGATTGAGCACGCGGCGGTGTTGCAGACCGGCCACGGTCCAGCCGCTGCCTTCAACCACCGCGGCACTGGGATCCAGCGGGAAACCAATGAACACCATGGGCAGCGGTGAGAATTGGCCGTGAATGTGCACGGCGTGGATGCCGGCCGGCAGGTGCACCCAGCTTTCACCGTGCTCACCGCTGAGCAGCAAGGCCCGACCCTGAGCGTCCTCCACCCGGCGCAGAGTCCATTCTTCTGAGCGCGGCAACGGCACGGCCACGGCTTGTATGACGTGGTATTCCAGTCGCGCCTCAAACCGGTCGCCGTTGAGGGTCATGTCCATGCGTTGCAGACTGGCGCAGTCCACATCACACACGGGCGCGTCGGTTGTGCGCTGTTGCAGCGTCTCGAGCAGTTTTTCATCCGGGTATTGCCCCCACGCCGGCGTCATGAACAAGACAAACAGGGCGAACACCGCCCACTTGCTTTGCCAACTGAAATCAAAGCGCTGCTGCAACGCGGCGCGCAACAACCGCAGCGACAAGCCGATGAAAAAAACCACCGCCAGGGCGCGCCACACGCTGTGCCAAAACGGCGTCAACACAATCAGCCGGTGCCTCTGCTGTGCCTGCACCGGGTTGTCCCAGCGCAAAGTCACCGTTTCTCCACGCCAGCTGGGTCGCCCCTTGCCGGCTTGCAAGTTGGCGCCGGACTGATACCGGTTGTTTAAAAATTGCGCCTGCTTAAAGCTGGCGCCAGTGACCGTGATTTTCCCCTGCGCGCGTTCTTCGGGCGATTGCAGGCTTTTTTCCATGTTGCTGAACTGCTGCGTTTGCAGGTGTTCATCGATGTAGTTGTTGCGCGATTTTTTC
This sequence comes from Marinicellaceae bacterium, assembly GCA_050303435.1. GTDB lineage: Bacteria > Pseudomonadota > Gammaproteobacteria > Xanthomonadales > Marinicellaceae > JBNLBT01. Next base: position 24,521 of record JBNLBT010000019.1, on the reverse strand, counting down.
ACCACATCGGCATCAAGATCGCTCTCTTCGCCTTCAACGCTGTACAACCCATCGGCCATGGGCGATGCGGCCATGGTCCACTGCATGCCGTAACCTTGATAATGCAGATGTGGAAACGCCGTCAATTTGGCGGTGTTGAGCAAAAAAGGCACGGCAGCAAACGCAAACAGCGCCACAGACAACCACAGCAATCCACGCGTCAACTGACCCAGTAAACCACGATGCAGCAGTTTGACCAATGCCAACATCACCAGCAGGAAATACACATTGAACAACGGAAATCCCGCTTCAAAATGCCCCAGCACCAGGGCCACCAGCGCCACACCGGCGATGCGCCAGCCCAACAGGCGCTGGCACACGGCGACCGCCAGCATGACCCAGAACATCGACCAGATGCTCCAGTACTCAAGCCACACACCCTGGGCGTTGTCCACACCGGCAGTGGCCAGCGCCAGCGATCCGTGCGGCAGATGCACGGTGGTGTGCACCGTGTCAAAATCCAGATTCCAGCCAGTGACCGGCTGCTGTGTCTGCGCCGCCTGTTCACTGATGGCGTGCACATCAATTTGCGGCCGTTTCAATTCCACCCCTTTCAAGCCTTCGGTGCTGCGCGTGACCAGCAGGGATTCGCCGTGCGACTGCACGGTCAACAAATCCAGTGCGGGCTGAGCGTCCAGACGCCAGGAGCCCAAATGAAAACCTTCGATGCGGTCCACTGTGCGCACACTGTTTTGTTCAAACGCATGCCACGATTCGCGCCGCAAATGATATTGTTCATTGCGGCTGAAGGAACCGCGTTTAATTTCCTCAATGTGAAAGGCGTCGCCGGCCTGTACCAAATAATGCGGCAAATCCGTCCACTCGGATTCCGACTGATCGGGGTTGATCGTCGTCACCCCACTGATCTGTGTCAAACGCAGGCGCTTGTTGTCTTCAAAAGCCCAGACTTCCTGCGCCGGCCAATGCGTTCCCTGCGGCTCGAAATTCAATGCCTCGGGCCAGCCGCGCACGCGCATCAGCACCTGCAACTGATAATTTCCCGGCATCAAGCGCGCCTGCAGGTGACCCGCGCTGTCCACCGAAGCGGGCAATTCACTGTCGATGCTGAGCACGTCCAGCTGCGCCGTCTTCAGCAAACCCAGATCGACGTTGCGTGCACGACCGGACACGTGCAGACGCACCTGCACCAGCATTTTCATCGGATGGCCGTCGGAGATCAGTCGCAGCACCTCAACATCCAGGGCATCCCGCTCGTTTTCATTCAACGTCTCATCCGTCTGCATAAGCCACAACGAGCCGTCCGTGCTGCGTTGAACGAATGGCTGAGTCTGATTGAACCGCGTCATGTCCACATGGGCATACTCATCGGAAACAGAAAGAAACTGGGGCATCGTTTCCCAGGAGAAGCGTCCCTTGATGCGGTGTTCTCCGGCTTGCAATCGCACAAAAGGTTTATTCTCTCGGTTGGCAACCACGGCATTGACGCCATTGACCTGCACCTGTTCCGGCCAATTTTTTTCATCCCCCGGCAATGGCACCCAGTCGGCATCGAACAGGCGCAGCTGCACATCGAAGGCGCCGCCGTCGGTTTGCAAGTCCAGTTTCAGCGGCTGGCTCCAGAAACACAGCCGGGCGGCTTTGCCGAGTTTATCCGCGGCGTTGTGCCGGCGCGGACATTGTTTGTGCGACGGTTGCCATTGCACCCAGTCAACCCAGGCCTGCAGCGGTTCGGGCACCGGTTGCGCGGCCACGGGTGCAATGAAAAAAACGACCAGAAGGATCAGAAGGGTGGTGCGTGCCATGGTGTTCTCCTTGTTATGATGCATGTTGCCTGATTGGTTGCGCGGGTCAAACATCTGCAGCGGTGACCCGCCCCGGCGCGATTTCCATTATAATCCAGTTTTCGGCGAATGCCCGCGAATCGCAGCATGCGCTGAACCGCGCACCGCGCCGCTTGTCTATCAGTGACAATGAGAGAAACGAAAAATTGCATGAAAACCGACGCCCTGCAGGTCTATGTTTCCTGCCGCGACGTGCCGCAGGCGCGCGCCATCGCCCGGGCCCTGCTGCAGCAGCGGCTGATTGCCTGCGCGCAGATCGTGCCGCGGATCGAGTCGATGTACCGCTGGAATGACCGCGTGTGCAACGATTCGGAGGCCCTGCTGCTGCTGAAAACCCGGCGCGCTGTGTACGCCGCCCTTGAGAAACGCGTGCGTGAACTCCACAGTTACACCACGCCGGAAATCATCGCCTGCGAGGTGCGTTGCGGCAACCAAGACTATCTGGACTGGATCTATGAAGAAACTGAAGACGATTAACTGGCTGTGGCTGCTGCTGCCGGCCCTGGCCTCGGCGGCCATCAACCCGGATGAGCTGCTCGACGTCGACGACGCGTTCATCCCTTCGATTCGCGCGGTCGACGCCGACGCCGTGGTGCTGCATTTTGAAATCGCCGAAGGCTATTACCTGTACAAGCACGCCTTCCGCTTCACGCCGCAGAATTTCAGCTTGGATGACGCGGCCATCACCTGGCCCGTCGGCAAGAAAAAAACCGACGAATTCTTCGGCGAGACCGAAGTGTATCGCCACGGCATCGACATTCGCCTGCCGTACACGGACACAAGCGGTGCAAGCGGCGCATTGCAGTTCCGTTATCAGGGCTGCGCCGACGCCGGCATCTGTTACCCGCCGCAACGCCGCACGCTGAATGTTGACTGGCCGCAGCCGGCGAGCGGGGCGGGCTTGCCGCTGGGCGCCTCAGGCGGCGCGCTGGACGGCCTGTTTGGCAACGCGCCGCTGGTGCAGGATGAAACCGTTCTGCCAGAAAGCCAAGCCTTTTTGTTTGAAACCATTGCGCTGGACCACGACACCCTGTTCGGCCGCTTCACCCTGGCTCCGAACATTTATCTATACAAAGACAAGGTGAAACTGACTTCGGCCACACCCGGCATTGAAATCACCGGCTGGCATTTCCCCGACGCGGTGATCAAGGACGATCCGCACTTCGGCCGCACCGAGGTGTTTTATGATCTGGTCGAATTCGAAATCGACGTGCTGCGCAGCCGCACCGAGGTCAACGCCATTGAGATCGACGCCGAGTTTCAGGGCTGCGTTGATGAAGGCATTTGCTACCCGCCGTCGCAACGCCGCCTGAATGTGGATCTGCCGCCCTGGCCAGCGGGTCTGGCCGCGCCGCAAAGCGATGAATCCGCGACCGTCAATGACGCCGGCGGCGCAAGCGAAACCGCGCCCGCGGCCCTGTCCGAGCAGGCACGCATCGAAGCCGACCTGGACAGCAAATCGTGGTGGCGTACGGTGTTGAGCTTTTTGGGTTTTGGTTTGCTGCTGTCTTTGACCCCGTGTGTTTTCCCGATGATACCGATCCTCTCCGGACTGATCGTCGGGCAGAAAAACATTTCCACCTGGCAGGCCTTTGGGCTGTCGCTGGTGTACGTGCTGGCGATGGCGCTGACCTACACCGCCGTCGGCGTGGCGGCCGGACTGCTGAAAGCCACCAACATTCAGGCGGCCTTCCAGCAACCCTGGATCATCGTTTCATTCAGCGCTGTGTTTGTGCTCCTGTCGCTGTCCATGTTCGGCTTTTACGACCTGCAACTGCCGGCGCGCTGGCAGAACCGCCTGACCCAGATCAGCAACCGCCAGAGCGGCGGGTCCTACCTCGGTGTGGCAATCATGGGCTTTCTCTCTGCGCTGATCGTCGGCCCCTGTGTGGCGCCGCCGCTGGCCGGCGCGGTGTTGTACATCACATCCAATAATGAAAACGCCTTCACCGGCGGCCTGGCGCTGTTTTCCATGGGAATGGGCATGGGCGTGCCGCTGTTGCTGGTGGGCACCAGCGCCGGACGCTGGATGCCACAGTCCGGCGGCTGGATGAATGTGGTCAAATCATTTTTCGGCATCGCCCTGCTGGGCATGGCGGTGTGGTTTCTATCGCGCATCCTGGATCCAACCCTGGTGCTGTTCCTGTGGGGCGCGCTGGCGCTGGCCAGCGGCGTCATGTGGCATCAGAACACCTTGGACAATGGCCTGACCGGCGGCTGGGTGGCGGCGCTGTTCCGCTTCATCAAATTGCTGCTGCTGATCGTCGGCGGCGCGCAAATCATCGGCGCCCTGGCCGGCGGCACGCAGCCGTTGGCGCCACTGAAAGGGCTGTTCGGCGGCGCACACCAGGCTGCACACATTGAATTTCAGACAATCAAAAGTATTGAAGACGTGCGCCGCGCGCTGGCCGCGTCCGAACGCCCGGTGATGCTGGATTTCTACGCCGACTGGTGCATCGAATGCAAACGCATGGAAGCGACCACCTTTCAGGATCCGCAGGTGGTGCAAACGCTGAGTGGCTGGACCGCACTGAAAGCCGACGTCACCGCGCAGGACGATCTGGACACGGCCCTGATGGATGAATTTGGCATCGTCGGTCCGCCGGCCACGCTGTTTTTCAAGCCCGGCGGCGCGCCGCTGGCGCACCTGAACTTCTTTGGCTACAAGGACGCCGAGTCGATGCAGGCGCTGTTGCTGCAAGCGGCGCAGTAAGGCCTGATTTCAGGCCGTCATCGCGCACTTTGTGCGGCGAGTCGCCGTTTTGGCCTAATTTTGGTGCAAATCTGGACTTTCAGCACAAATTGATGCAAAATCAACGCTTTTAGTCACGAGTTAAGCGGAGTTTCATGACCAAGGCTGCCCTCATCAACGGCCCCAACCTGAACTGGCTGGGCCGTCGCGAGCCAGAAATCTATGGCGCCGCAAGCCTGGATGAAATCGTTTCTGAGTTGCAACAGCACGCCCGAGCGCACGGCTGTGAACTGATTCACCAACAGTCCAACAGCGAAGGTGAACTGGTGGATTTTATTCAGCGCTGCGCCGAAGAGGACGTGGCTTTCATCGTCATCAACCCGGCCGCCTACACGCACACCAGCGTGGCCCTGCGCGATGCCCTGTTGGCGGTGCAGATTCCGTTTATTGAAGTGCATTTGTCCAATATTCATGCGCGGGAAGAATTCCGCCGCCATTCCTGGCTGTCCGACATCGCCACCGGCACCATCTGTGGCCTGGGCGCGGCCGGATACCGTCTGGCGCTGGATCATTTCCTGTCACAACAAAAGAGGTAGAGCCAATGGATATCCGCAAGATTCGCAAACTCATCGAATTGCTGGAAGAATCGTCGCTGACCGAAATGGAAATCACTGAAGGCGAAGAATCCGTGCGCCTTTCGCGTCAGGGTCACGCCATGCATGCGATCGCAGCCCCGATGATGGCGCCGCCACCCGTGGCCATGCCGGCGCAAAGCGCACCGGCTGCCAGCGCGCCCGATGCAGCGCCCGCCGACCCCGGCGGTGGCAATTTCAAAATCGTGCGCAGCCCCATGGTCGGCACCTTTTACAACGCCTCCTCTCCGGAAGCCGACCCGTTCGTCAAAGTGGGCCAGAAAGTACAGGCCGGCGATGTGTTGTGCATTGTTGAAGCCATGAAAATGTTCAATCAAATCGAATCGGATCACAGCGGCACCATTCGCCGCGTGCTGGTGGACAATGGCCAACCGGTCGAATTTGATGAACCGCTGTTTGAAATCGAGTAACCGGGCCACTTATGTTTAGCAAGATCGTCATCGCCAACCGCGGCGAAATCGCGCTGCGCATTCTGCGCACCTGCCAGACCATGGGGGTCAAAACCGTGGCCCTGCATTCCACCGCCGATCGCAACCAGAAACACGTCGGCATGGCCGATGAATCGGTGTGCATTGGCCCGCCGCCCTCGGCGGAAAGCTACCTGGACATACCGAAAATCATCGCCGCGGCCGAAGTCACCGACGCCGAAGCGATCCACCCCGGCTACGGCTTTCTGGCGGAAAACGCCGATTTCGCTGAGCGCGTGGAACAGTCCGGTTTTGTCTTCATCGGCCCGAAAGCCGACACCATTCGCCTGATGGGCGACAAGGTGCAGGCGATCAAGGCAATGAAGGAAGCCGGCGTGCCCTGCGTGCCCGGCTCCGACGGCCCGCTCGGCAGCGACACCGAACAACACTACAAAATGGCCAAACGCATCGGCTACCCGGTGATCATCAAGGCCGCCGCCGGCGGCGGTGGACGCGGCATGCGCGTGGTGCACACCGACGCGGCGCTGCACAACGCCATACAGACCACCCAGACCGAAGCCAAGGCGGCGTTTGGCGACGGCACCGTGTACATGGAAAAATACCTGGAGAATCCGCGCCACGTGGAAATCCAGGTGCTGTCCGACGCGCACGGCAACGCCATCCACCTGGGCGAGCGCGACTGCTCGATGCAGCGGCGCCACCAGAAAGTGGTGGAAGAAGCGCCGGCACCGGGCATCAGCGAGGAGGAGCGCCAGCGCATCGGTGCGATCTGCGTTGAGGCGTGCAAACGCATTCACTATGAAGGCGCCGGCACGTTTGAGTTTTTGTACGACGGCGGCGAGTTCTATTTCATCGAGATGAACACCCGCATCCAGGTTGAGCACCCGGTCACCGAAGCCATCACCGGCATCGATTTGATTCGTCAGCAACTGCTGATCGCCTCGGGTCAGCCGCTGGCCATCAAACAGGAAGACATCACCTTCAAGGGCCACGCCATTGAATGCCGCATCAACGCCGAAGACCCCGACACCTTCATGCCTTCGCCGGGCGCCATCGAAATTTTCCACGCGCCGGGGGGCCCCGGTGTGCGGGTCGACAGCCACGTGTACGATGGCTACAAAGTGCCGCCCAACTACGATTCGATGATCGGCAAAATCATCACCTACGGCGAGGACCGCTCCACCGCGATCAAACGCATGCGCCTGGCGCTGGCGGAGACCGTGGTGTCCGGGATCAAAACCAACATCCCCCTGCAACAACGCATCATGCAGGACCAGGGCTTTGTCACCGGCGGTCAGAACATTCACTACCTGGAAAAACGCCTCAACCAGGCGAAGAAGTGATCTGGCATGAATTGACCCTGCACGTGCCGTGCGAGGCCATTGAGCGCGCCGAAGCGCTGATGCATGAACTCGGCGCCTTGTCGGTGACCATTGCGGACGCCGGCGATGCACCCATTTACGAACCGCTGCCTGGCCAGACGCCGTACTGGCCGGCGGTTAAAATCACCGCCCTGTTCGATCGCGAAGATTGCAGTGAGAACGCCTTTAAAGCACTGAAAAGCGCTTTTCCACGCAGTGAACTGCTGGCCACCCAACTCGCCGACCGGGTGTGGGAACGGCAGTGGATGGCGCACTTCAAACCGATGCGCTTCGGCCAAGGCACCTGGATCATTCCGGCAGGGTACGCCCCCGTGGATGCCCGCGCCTGCAACATCCACCTGGACCCCGGTCTGGCCTTCGGCACCGGCACCCACCCCACCACCGCGCTGTGCCTGGACTGGATCGACGCGCACCCCATGGCAGGTCTGGAGTTGCTGGATTTTGGCTGTGGCTCGGGCATACTGGCCATCGCCGCGGCGCGTCACGGCGCCCGCGTCGTGCATTGCACCGACATCGACCCGCAAGCCGAACAGGCCACCTGTGCCAACGCCGAAAAAAACCGGGTCAGCGACGCGCTGCACATCGTCGCCACCGATGCGCTGTCCACTTTGCCGCCGCTGGACGGGGTCATGGCCAACGTGTTGATGGAACCCTTGCTGCAGCAAAGCGACGTGTTTTTTGAGTTGCTCAAACCCGGCGGCTTTGTGATTCTCAGCGGCCTGCTGGCCAGCCAGATGGAGCAGATTCACACAAAATACAGCAACAGATACGTTGACATCACACACAAAATTAAGGATGATTGGGGACTGCTTGCCGCCCATCGGCCGGCGTCCGTCTGAACAGCATTCTGACTAAAAAAAGAGGAATTTTCGGTGTTTACTCAATGCCGTGGTTGTGGAGAAATATTTAACATCGGTGTGGATGAACTGGCCATGGCCAAAGCCATGGTGCGATGCAATGTCTGTGGCACCGTGTTCAACGCCTTACAAACCCTCTCCGACCAGCCCCCTCAGGAACACCAGGATCTGATTCTGCATGAAAGCGATCAGGCACCGCCGCTGTTGACCCGTTCTCTGGATTTTCAGGAAGGCCAGCCGGTGCCGGTCTTTGCCCTCAGCGCCAGCGCCCATGAACCGCTGTTTCCGGACATGGAAGAGGACCTAAAGGCTTCCGCCATGGATCTGGACGCGTCCGCGGCGCATGCAGAACACCCCAATCGACGCACCGGCTCACTGCTGTGGCTGATCGCCAGCGGCCTGATGCTCGGTCTGCTCAGCTGGCAAACCACCTCAGCGATTCGCTCCGGCGCCATCCAATTGACCGACGATGGCTGGGCCGGCCGTCTGTGCCAGCAATTTAACTGCCCCACGGAACAACCGCGCGTGGATTTGTCCAGCATGACGCTGGTGTCACGCAACATCCGCCCCCACCCCGGCCGGGACAACGCGCTGATCATCTCTGCCAGCATGATCAATGCCAACCCGGAACAAAACAAATTTCCCGCCCTTGAAGTCATCCTGTCCGACCTGAACGGTCAAATTGTTGCGATGCGACGCTTCTTACCTGACGAGTACTTGCAAAGTGAAATTGAACAGGCCGGTTTTCTGGCCAATACACTGATACCGATCACTCTGGAACTGCACAGCCCGGACCAGAGCGCGGTCGCGTTTGAAATCGATTTTGTCCAGCCATGAAGCAATCCATCAACCAGCGCCAATTCACCGCCCAGTCGGTCACCGAATACCTCGAATCACTGAACGGGCACAAAGCCTGCCAACTGTACAATCTGGTCATCAATGAAACCGAAAAAGGCCTGATCAAGGCGGTCATCGAGTGGGCAGAAGGCAATCAGAGCAAAGCCGCCGAGATGCTCGGCATCACCCGCACCACCTTGCGCAACAAAATTCGCAAACACCGATTGTAAACGCCATGCCCACAGCACCTGGAACGCGCTGACAGTGTCAGGCGACGTGCCAGCAGGCGCCGTCAATGCTGGTCGCTGGTGACATTCCACGGTATAATACCGCCCTTTTCAACACGGACATCACCGCATGACGCAGAACCGAGTGCCGATCCGTCGGGCCTTGATCAGCGTGTCGAATAAAGACAATCTGATTCCACTGGCCCAGGCATTGAACAAATTGGGTGTTGAGATTCTGTCCACCGGCGGCACCGCCGCCGCCATTCGCGATGCCAACATTCCAGTGACGCCGATTGAGGCCTACACCGGCTTCCCGGAAATGATGGACGGTCGCCTGAAGACGCTGCACCCGAAAGTGCACGGCGCATTGCTGGGTCGCGCCGAAACCGACGCCGAAAAAATGGCCGAGCACGGCATCGAAGCCATCGACCTGCTGGTGGTCAATCTGTACCCCTTCGAGGAGACCATCAACTCCGCCGGCGCGACGCTGGCCGACGCCATTGAGAACATCGACATCGGTGGCCCGGCGATGATTCGTGCGGCGGCCAAAAATCACGACCGCGTGACCGTGCTGATTAACCCGGATGACTATCAGGAAATGATTGAAGAGCTGACCACCTACGGCGGCATCTCGCATCAGAACCGCCACGTGCTGGCGGCCAAGGCCTACGCACACACGGCCCGCTACGACGGCCTGATTGCCAATTACATGAGTGCCATCAGCGACACCGGCGTGCAAAATGAATTTCCGCGTTTTCTGACCATGCAGTATGAACACCGCAGCCCGCTGCGCTACGGCGAGAACCCGCACCAGAAAGCCGCCTTCTACACCGACAAAGCGCCGCAGCCGGGCACCGTTGGCAGCACCTATCTGATTCAGGGCAAGGCGCTGTCCTACAACAACATCGCCGACGCCGACGCGGCATTGGAATGCGTCAAGGAATTCGACGACGACGCGGCCTGCGTGATCGTCAAGCACGCCAACCCCTGCGGCGTGGCCTGCGACGACGGCCTGACCATGGCCTATCTGAAAGCCTTTGAAACCGATCCCACCTCCGCCTTTGGCGGTGTGCTGGCTTTCAATCGAACGGTGGATGAAAAAACCGCGCAAACCATTCTCGACAAACAGTTCGCCGAAGTGATCATCGCACCGGCCTACGATGAAGCCGCGCTGGCGGTGTTTTCCAACAAAAAAAATCTGCGCATTCTGTGTTCCGGCGAATGGCAGCCGAACCAGCCCTGGACCACTTACAAGCGCGTGCGCGGCGGCTTGTTGGTGCAGGACGCCGACGTGCTGACCCTGGACGTGGAGCAGATGAAAGTGGTGACCAAACGCATGCCCAACGACGATGAATGGCGCGACATGAAATTCGCCTGGCGGGTGGCCAAATGGGTCAAATCCAATGCCATCGTGTACGCACGCAATCAAAAAACCATCGGCATTGGCGCCGGCCAGATGAGCCGCGTGGTGAGCGCGCGCATTGCCTCCATCAAAGCCGATGACGCGGATCTGAAAGTGACCCGTTCGGTGATGGCATCGGACGCGTTTTTCCCGTTTCGGGACGGCATCGATGCGGCCGCCAGCGCCGGCATTCGCGCGGTGATCCAGCCGGGCGGATCGATCCGCGATGAAGAGGTGATCCACGCAGCGGATGAGCACAACATGACCATGGTGTTCACCCACATCAGACATTTCAACCATTGATCGCGGAGGTGCGCGCATGAATCACGTGCTGGTATTGGGATCGGGCGGGCGTGAACACGCCATGGCCTGGCGCTTGCGACAATCGTCCACCGTGACGCGTGTGCAGGTGGCGCCCGGCAACGGAGGCACGGCACTTGAAGCCGGCGTTGAGAACGTGTCACTCGACCTGAGTGACTTCGACGCGCTGATTGCGCACTGCCGCGATGAGGCCATCGATCTGGTCATTGTCGGGCCGGAACAACCGCTGGTGGACGGCGTTGTGGACGCCCTGGACGCCGCCGGCATCGCCTGTTTTGGCCCGAACGCCGCGGCGGCCCGGCTGGAAGGCTCCAAGGCCTACACCAAAGCCTTTCTGCAAAGACATGACATACCGACCGCCGATTACGCTGAATTCTCCGATTTGCACGCGGCCCTGCAGCATGTGAATCAGTGCGCTTACCCCACCGTGATCAAAGCCGACGGCCTGGCCGCCGGCAAAGGCGTGGTGATCGCCGCCGATCGCCGTGAAGCGGAAAGCGCGGTCAGAGACATGCTTTCTGAACACAAATTTGGCGCCGCCGGCAGCACCGTGGTGATTGAAGAATTCCTGCACGGCGAAGAAGCCTCGTTCATGGTCATCGCCGATGGCGAAGATTTTCTGCCGCTGGCCACCTCGCAGGACCACAAAGCCCGCGACGACGGCGATCGCGGACCCAACACCGGCGGCATGGGCGCCTATTCTCCGGCACCGATCGTCGATCAGGCGCTGCACCAGCGGGTGATTGAACAGGTGATCAAGCCCACCTTGCACGGGCTGGTCAAGGACGGCACGCCGTTTCGTGGCTTTCTCTACGCCGGCCTGATGATCGACGCGCAGGGACAGCCCCGCGTGCTGGAATTCAATGTGCGCATGGGCGATCCGGAAACCCAGCCGATTTTGCAACGTCTGCGCAGCAACCTGGATGAATTGTGCCTGGCGGCCCTGAACGGACAACTCAAAGACTGTGCCATTGAATGGGATCCGCGGTTCTCACTCGGTGTGGTGCTGGCTCAACAGGGCTATCCGGGTCACTGCGAGAGTGGTCAGTTGATTGCCGGTCTGGCGTCGCTGGACGCCGATGACGTTAAAGTGTTTCATGCCGGCACCCGCCTGGACGCGGACGGTCGGGTGTTGACCCACGGCGGTCGGGTGTTGTGTGTCTGCGCCCTGCACGCCAATCTTAAGGAAGCCAAAACGCGCGCCTACCACGCCGCCGAGGCGATCCACTGGGACGGCAAATTTCAGCGCAACGACATCGGTGACAAGGCCATCAATCGCGCTTGCGGGTGATCTGCACCGCCACGGCATCAACCTGTTCCAGCGCATCGGGCTTGCGCACCAGAATTTTGACTTTGAGCACCGGCAGAGTGGACAACAGATGCGCCGCGCAATGCTCAGCCAGGGCCTCCAGCAATTGGAACGAACTGCCTTCAATCAATGCCACCAGCTGATCGGCGATGCGCTGATAATCCAGCGTGTCGACCAACGCATCTGAGCGCCCGGCCTTGGCCAGATCCATCGACAAACGCACATCCAGTTCGACGCGCTGGCGCAGGCGCCGCTCCCAGGGGTGCACGCCAATCACGGTTTCCGCCCACAGCCCCTGCAACAGCACTTTGTCCATGTCTGTGCTTTAGTTGCGGGTGATTTTGGGCAAGCCGCTGATCAGCCACCAGCGTTTGCGTTCCTCATCGTATTCCCACTTCTGAATGTCGATGATGACGCGTTCCCGTTTGGTGTGGTTGTTGTAAAACTGAATTTTGACCGGTTGGATGACGATGTTTTCGTTTTCACCCGGCACAATCGGGTCTTCCTGATAGCTGCTGACGGAAAATTGCATCAGCCGCTGTACATCCAGACGGCGGGGTTTGTGTTCATCGTCGATGTCCGGACTGAGGAAGCTGGCGGCGCTGTTGAAATCGGCCCAGCGAATGATTTTGGCGTAATCGTACAGGGTGTTGTCGAGCAAGCGTTTTTTCGACATGTTGGTCGCACAACCGCTCAACAGGGCCGTGAGCAGCACAGTGGCAATGACATTTCTCATGTTCTGAAACCCGGATTGAATCGGCCATATTATGACACACCCGCAGCGCCTTGTGCGCATCCAATTGGCCCCGCACTAAGCCAGGAATGGGGCGCGGGTCAGTCGCACACCACCGCGTAGTCGCCCGCCATGCTGGCACACACATCGCCGGCGGCATTCAACACTTCAGAGGCCATCGCGACTTTCACCGCGCGCTTTCCGCTGCGCACCCGATCGAGCAACGCCGCGTCCATTGCCCCGACAAAACGGGCGCGCACATCCAGTGCATCGGTGAGCGGTTTCTGCCAGCGTGTGTCGGCACGAAACACCACCACATCGCGTTGCACGCCGTGGCGCAACAGCCACAAGGTCAACAAAGACCAGCCGGCAATCACCATCAAGGAAGCGCTGCTGCCACCAAAAGCGGTGCCTTTGTCGTTGATGTTGGGCGCCAGCGGCGCGTGCAATCTCAGCGCGTCTGCCTGCAGCGCATCAAGACGCAAGCCCATCGCCCGGGTCAAAGGGATGTGGGTGTGCAGGAAGTGTTCAAATGTGGGCAGGTCGGCCGCACTGGCCGGTTGAATGTTCTGCGTGCCTGTCATGGGCAATGGTTCCGATGCATGAATAAAATGCGGCCACTTTACTGCGTCAATTGGAAAAACTCAAGCGCTCAACGGCGCGGGATAGAATCGCTGCAACTCACTTGTCGCGGATGGTCGACGGCACCAGAATGTTGAACATGCTGTTCAACTTGGATTCGTTTTTTTCTTCGGAGTCGGGTTTTGTTTGCGCCGGCGTTTCCACCGCGTGCTGTTTTTTGAGGCCGTCGGAAGCGGAAATCAGGACCGGTGTTTCGCCGGCCGGTTCGCTCATGGCGTTCAGCGCGTCTTGCAAACGACCTGATTTCTCTTCACGGACATCTTGAGACATGTTCTCACCCTGCGGGCACAACAAACCACTGGAATGTGCCGGCATTGCGAAGACCAGCGCACCGGTCAACAAAATAACATGTCGCGTAACGGATTTGCTCATGGGATCATTTTCCATGAAAAATGTGACGCAGGCAACAGTTTATTGGCGGATTTGAGCCAATTTGACCCTTGTGAGGTGCTTTTTGTCGCCCGCGAAGTCAAAATGCATCTTCCAGTGTCCCATATCGTCCACGCAACGGCGCCAATGGCATGCACAATGGGGCAGGCAACCGGGGGCTTTTTTGCTATCATACAGCGATGATGCAGAACTGGCTGGCCGATTTTTGTGATTCCATGCGCGTGTTCACCGTGCTGGTGATGACGCAGTTGATGGTGGTCATCTATGCGCTGAGTTTTCTGCAATTCAACCTCGAATTTCTGACCCGCCTGTCGATCATCAGTTTATTGGCGCAACTGGTGTCCATCACCCTGATTATCGTGCTCTGCAAGGGCGCGCGCTGGTACAATCGCGCGGGGGTGTACTGGGGAGTTTTATTGCTGGTGTTGACCGTTGCACTGATCAGTTCGGCCTACACCCTGTCCATCGGCTGGCTGGATGAACGCATCGGCATCGGACTGCTCAGCGACCCGTGGTTGCTGAGCATCAAAATCAACGCCGCAGCGATGATCACATTTCTGGCGCTGATCCGCTATTTTTACATCCAGGAGCAGTGGCAGAAACAGGTGCGTGCGGTGTCGCGCTCGCAACTCAACGCCTTGCAGGCGCGCATCAAACCCCACTTTCTGTTCAACAGCATGAACTCCATCGCCAGCCTGATATCGATCGACGTGAACAAAGCCGAAACCGCGGTGGAGGCCTTGTCCGATCTGTTTCGACGCGCTTTCACGCACAACGGCAAGCACATTTCACTGGCCGAGGAAATCGACTGGGTAAAGAAATATCTGTACATTGAAAAACTCCGACTGGCGGACAAACTGCACCATGAACTGGACGTGGATGATGCGCTGCTGGAGCAACAGATTCCCGTGTTGTGCATTCAGCCGCTGGTTGAAAACGCCGTGATCCACGGCATCCAGCAATGTGAAAACGGTGGTATAATCCGGCTCACCGCAAAAAGGTCAGGACCGGGCATGGTGGTGACCATCACCAACAGCTGCCCGGCCGAAAGCCACTCGCGCGGCCATGGCACGGGATTGCAGAACATACGGGAACGCTTGCAACTGGCCTATGGACAGGTGGCCTCCCTGCAAACCGCGCGCACCGAAGACCTATTCACCACCGTGTTGAGCATGCCCCTATGAAAATTCTGATCGTTGACGATGAACCGCTGGCGCGCATGCGACTGGGCAAAATGCTGACGGAAATGGGATTCAATGACTTGATCGAAGCCGAAAACGGCCGCCAGGCGATTGAACGCGTGGCCGCCGAATCACCGCAACTGGTGTTCATGGACATTCAGATGCCGGTGATGGACGGCGTTGCGGCGGCACAGCGCATCAAACAGGACAGCCCGGATTGCTGCGTGGTGTTTTGCACCGCGTACGACGAATACGCCATTAAGGCGTTTGAACTGGACGCGCTCGATTACATGCTCAAACCGGTGAACAAACAGCGCCTGCAGCAGGCGATTCGCAAAACCGGGCTGAGCAGCGACGCCTGCCTGACCATCAAACGCGGCCAGGACACCCTGAACATCAACCTGAATCGCATCGCCTGTTTCATTGCCGACGGCAAATACGTCAGTGCGCTGGTTGAATCCAGCGAATACATCGTCGATGAATCGCTGGTGCAACTGGAAAAAAAATACGCCGGCCTGTTTGTGCGCATCCACCGCAACGCGCTGGTCAACCGACACCACCTGGTCGGCATCCACCACACCCCGGACAATCAATATCAGGCGCTGCTCAGGGATTCCGACAGCCGACCGCTGATCAGTCGCCGCAATCTCAAACTCATCAAGGACATCATTCATTCATGAAAACACCGATCGTCATCGCCACCCGCGAGTCCCCGTTGGCCCTGTGGCAGACCCGCCACGTGGCCGCATTGATCGAGCAGCGCTGCGGCCGCCCGACTCGGCTGTTGCCCATGACCACCGAGGGCGATCGCAAGCTGGACGTCACGCTGAACAAAATCGGCGGCAAGGGGCTGTTTTTGAAGGAACTGGAAAATGCCCTGCTGGATGGCCGCGCGGATCTGGCGGTGCACTCCATGAAAGACGTGCCGGCGCAGATGCCTGAATCGCTGGGCATTGCCGCGATGTTGCCACGCCACAACCCGTCGGACGCCTGGGTCAGCGACGCCCACGCCAGCATCGATGCACTGCCGCAGGGCGCGGTGGTCGGCACCTCCAGCCTGCGCCGCCAGGCGCAATTGCTGCTGCGGCGCCCGGACCTGATCGTGCGGCCGTTGCGCGGCAACGTGCAAACCCGCCTGGAGAAACTGGATCGCGGCGAATATCTGGCCATCGTGCTGGCCACTGCCGGCTTGCAGCGCATGGCATTGGACCGGCGCATCGCCGCGCAACTGACAGCGCCCGACTGGTTGCCGGCGGTCGGACAGGGCGCCATTGGCATTGAAGCGCGGTGCGAGGATGCCGAGATGCACGCGCTGCTGGCGCCATTGAACCATGCGCCGACCTGGCATGCGGTGCGCGCCGAACGCCGCATGAATGCCCTGCTGGAAGGCAGTTGCGCATCGGCCATCGGCGCACTCGCACAGGTGCACAGCGACGGGCTGCATTTGCAGGCCGCGGTGTATGATCCGCACGGCCGACGTCGGGTGCAGGCCGAAAGCCGGCACAGCGACCCCGATGTGCTCGGACAAAGGGTGGCGGAAGCGCTGTTGCAACAGGGCGCTGCTGAACTGCTGATGCAGGCCGCGGGCTGATGTCTACACCGCTGGTGGTCATCACGCGGCCGCGCAATCGCGTGGATCAGAGCCAGGCGCAGTACCGCGCTGAAGGCTACGCCACGCTGGCCATGCCGTGTTTTGACATCGCCGCGGTGCAACAGCCCGGCCACAGCCTGGCCGAATGGCTACAGCTGCGGCCCGACGCGGTGGTGTTCACCAGCGTCAATGCGGTGCAGCACGCCTGGCAGCAAAACCCGGACCTTGTCTGGCCCGCGCACGCGGTGCCCTGCGCCATTGGGCCGGCCGTGGCGCGCGCGCTGAGAAAGCACATCACACAAACACCCATCGCCGAGCCCGACAGCGCCGACTCCGAAGGCATGCTGGAACTGCTTGATGCCCTCAAGCCCAGCGCGGTGACGCTGGTGAGCGCACCGGACGGCCGCACGCTGATCGCACGGCACGCCGAAGCGCGCGGCTGGCCAGTGAAGATGTTTTACGTGTACCGTCGTCAGCCACTGACCTTCGATGCCGACACACTGAAGGCGCTGCAAGCACAGCACTTGCACGTGGCGCTGCATTTCACCAGCGCCGCGGCCCTGCACCACTGGTTCAATCAGATGCCGGAAAACATGCATGAAGCGTTGCGCTCACGCCCACTGGTGAGTGGTTCGGCGCGCATCGACGCGGCCGCGCAAGCACTGGGATTCAGTCACCGAAGGATCGCCGCTTCGCCGGCCGACGCCGACATGATTGCGGCACAAAGTAACTGGCCTGATTGAACGGCGCCGGGGCCCTAGAACAGATCGGCCCCCATCAGCGCCCGCTGCCATTCCGCCGAAGTCACCAGATAGCGTTCACCGTCGCGATGGAAATTGACATTGAAGCGCACCAGATCGGCGCGCACCCCGTCCAGCAGGGACGCTTTGTCAATCGGCCGGCCGGCCAGCGCGGCCACCAACTCAACGCGCGCGTTCTCTTCGCCGTCATCGACCCATTCGATTTGGTTGACGCTGACCAACACGTGCAGTTGCTGATTGCGCATGATGTTGATCTGCACCGCGCGCGCCACATCGGCTTTGCGCCGGCCCATGGCATCGCTGTAGTTCTCATCCACGTATTCCATCACCGCCGACAGCGAGCGCGACTCGGCGCCGAGTTCCATGGCGTCGATGCTGCGCATCAACAGGTCGTGCTTGTCGCCTGCTTCACCGCCGCAGCCACTCAAGGCGGCAGCAAACAATGTCAGGCAGGTTAAGGTCTTGAAGAATTTCATGATTTTAATTTCAAAGCCAATGAATTCATTGTATCATCAAAACACCATACCAGCCGAGGTGCCACAGTGAACAAACCGATGACAACAGGCCTGCTGATGACCCTTTTGTTGATCGCCCAGGTCGCGGCCCAAGACCAACCGGCGCAACTGGAACTCGACGAACCCACCAACGTAAAAGTCATCATCGAACCCAACGCCACCATTGAGGAGCACCGCCACAAAGGCGCTCTGGTGATGGTCAAGGTGATTCCCAAAAAAGGCCAGCCGTATTACATTTTTCCGCAGGAACACCGCCTGCCCAATCTGTCGGGTCAGGACCTGATCAATTCCGGCGTGCGGCCGGTGCACTGGACCCTGAAAGAGTTTTGATGCAAACACTGGCGCGTGCGCTTGGTGGGCTGATTCTTCTGGCCATTGCGCTGAGTTTCATCACCGTGGTGACGCGCTACGTGTTCGACACGGTGTGGATTCCCGTGCAGGAACTGGCTTTGTACGCGCATGCTTTTGCGCTGATGCTGGGCATTTCAGTGGCCTTTTATCGCGACGCGCATGTGCGTGTGGATGTGTTCTACCAACGCCTGAAAAAACCCCAGCAAGCGCGCATCAACGCGTTCGGCTTTTTCTGTCTTGCTTTGCCCTTCATGCTGTTTCTGCTGTACAGCGGATTTGGCTACGTGACCAGCGCCTGGATGCGCCTGGAAAAATCCCCCGAAACCGGCGGCCTGCCGCTGGTGTGGTTGCTCAAAACGCTGATCCTGCTGATGCCACTGACGGTGCTCATCGCTGCCTGGCTGCGCTGGCGCCGCCCCCCCGAACAGAGCTGAATGGAGGCTTTTTTTGCACTCAGCCTGTTCATTGGGGTGGCCGCGGTGTTGTTGCTGGGTTACCCGGTGGCCTTCACCCTCGGCGGCGTGTCTTTGTGGTTTGCCCTGATCGGTCATTGGACCGGCTGGTTTGACGCGGCGTTTCTCAACGCCCTGCCCAACCGGGTGTACGGCATCCTCAGCAACGCCACCTTGATGGCGGTGCCGGTGTTCATCTTCATGGGACTGGTGCTGGAACGCGCGAAACTGGCCGAACGCCTGCTGCAAAACCTCGCGCGCTTGCTGGGCAACCGTCGCGGCGGTCTGGGTTTTGCGCTGTTGCTGGTCGGTGCCTTGCTGGCGGCCAGCACCGGCATCGTCGGTGCCACCGTGGTGACGCTGGGCCTGCTGGCTTTGCCGGTGATGCGCAAGCACGGCTACGACGACTCGCTGTCGGCCGCCACGGTGTGCGCCGCCGGCACGCTCGGCCAAATCATTCCACCGTCCATTGTGCTGGTGCTGCTGGGCGATGTGTTGTCCAATGCCTACCAGCAGGCGCAATTGCAGATGCAGGTGTTTTCTCCGCAGACGGTGTCCGTGCGCGATCTGTTCATCGGCGCCCTGATCCCGGGACTGATGCTGGTGTGCCTGTACGCGCTGTACTGGGCATTCATCGTGTGGCGAGCACCGCACAAAGCACCGCCGGTGCAACAGGACGACGCGGGCGAGACCGGGCTGTGGCCAATCATGAAATCGCTGCTGCCGCCGCTGGGTCTGATGATCGCGGTGCTGGGCTCGATCATCGGTGGCATCGCCACGCCCACCGAAGCCGCCTCGGTGGGTTCGGTCGGCGCCCTGCTGCTGGCGCGCTTCTCCGGCGCACTGAACCGCGCCATGTTGCGAGAGATCGGCGTGGAAACGGTGAAAATATCCGCCATGATTTTTATGATTCTGATCGGTGCAGCGTTGTTTTCCCTGGTGTTCAAAGGCTTCGGCGGCGATGAAATCATCGCCGAAGCGCTGAACAATCTGCCCGGCGGGCGCCTCACCGCGCTGCTGCTGGTGATGGCGGTGATGTTTCTGCTCGGTTTCATCCTGGATTTCATTGAAATCATTTTCATCGTCATTCCCATCGTCGGTCCTATCCTGTTGGCCATGGGATTTGATCCGGTGTGGCTGGGCGTGCTCATCGCGGTCAATCTGCAAACCTCATTTCTGACCCCGCCGTTCGGCTTTGCCCTGTTTTATCTGCGCGGTGTCAGCGACATCCGCGCGGCCGCGCTGTATCGAGGCGTGATGCCCTTCATCGCCATGCAACTGCTGTTGCTGTTGCTTTTGGGGCTATTCCCGGACGTCGTGCACTGGTTGTTGCCTGAGTAAAATTCAGGCGTTTTTGTCATCTTTTATTCACAAATGTCACGTTGAGGTGCCGGCGGCGCTCGTTTTTTGACCCGCAATCACCTATAATCTGGGCTCATTTTTTAAGCGTTGAAGACCCATGGGCAATTTCATTTCCGACATGTTCGGACAATCTCCGGTTGCGCCGTTGCAGAAACACATCAAAACCGCCTGTCAGGCCGCCGGGCTGCTGCCGGATTTGTTCGCCGCCGCCAACCTCAACGACTGGCAGCGCGTGCGCGCAATCAACGACGAAATCCGCGCGCTGGAAAATCGCGCCGATGAAATGAAATTCGACATCCGCCTGAAATTGCCGAAATCTCTGTTCATGCCGGTGCCGCGACAGGATCTGCTGGAATTGCTGTTGGTGCAGGACAAGGTGGCCAACCTGAGCAAGAACATCTCCGGCATCGTCAACATACGCCGCTTGCAGATTCCCGAAGCCCTGCGCGAGGATTTCATGGCCTTTGTGGAACGCTGCGTGGACGCCACCAACAAAGCCAAGAAAAGCGTGTACGAACTGGATGAACTGTACGAAACCGGTTTTCGTGGCGCCGAGGTCAAACTGGTGGAGAAAATTCTCGCCAAACTGGACCGGATTGAAACCGAAACCGATCACATGCAGGCCGATTTGCACGAGAAATTGTTCGTCATGGAAGACCAGTTGCCGCCGATTGAAGTGATGTTTCTTTACAAGTTGTTCGATCTGGTCGGCGACGTCGCCGACATGGCCGAACGCATCGGTCGACGTCTGGAAATGTTGCTGGCGAAATAAGGGGGCATCGCATGGATTATCAAATCACCTACATAGTACTGGCGGCCATTTTTGGCGGCTTCATGGCCTGGGGCATTGGCGCAAACGACGTGGCCAACGCGATGGCCACTTCGGTCGGCTCCAAAGCCATCACCATCAAACAGGCGATCGTCATCGCCGCGGTGTTTGAATTTGCCGGCGCCATCCTGGCCGGCGGTGAAGTCACCGCCACCATCCGCAAAGGCATCATCGACGCCGAAGCGGTGGCCGGCACGCCGGATTTGCTGATCTACGGCATGCTGGCCTCCTTGCTGGCCGCCGCCACCTGGCTGCTGCTGGCCTCGCACCGCGGCTGGCCGGTCTCAACCACACATTCCATCGTCGGCGCGGTGGTGGGTTTTGCCGCCGTTGGACTGGGCATGGAAAGCATCCACTGGGAAAAAGTGCAGGACATCGTGCTCAGCTGGATCGTCACACCAATGATCGCCGGCATCATCGCCTATCTGATCTTCCAGACGGTGCATCACCTGATTTTGAAACAGGAAGACCCGCTGCGCATGGCCAAGCGCTACGTGCCGTTCTACATGTTTTTAACGGCCTTTGTGCTGACCCTGGTAACCATCAAAAAAGGCTTGAAACACATCGGCTTGAGTGTGTCTTCGAATGAGGCCTATCTGTACGCCGCGCTGGTCGGTGTGCTGGTGTCCGTGCTCGGGGCTCTGGCCATTTCACGCATCAAGCCGAACAAATCCAAAGAAAAGAATTTTCACTTTTACACCGTGGAACGGGTTTTCGCCGTGCTCATGGTGATCACCGCCAGCGGACTGGCCTTCGCCCACGGCTCCAACGACGTGGCCAATGCGGTGGGTCCGGTGGCCGCGGTGGTGTCAACCGCCAAAACCGGCATCGTGGCCTCAAAATCCGGCCTCGACACCTGGATTCTGATGGTGGGCGGCATCGGCATCGTCATCGGCCTGGCCACCTTCGGCATCAAAGTGATTCGCACCGTGGGCCAGAAAATCACCCACCTCACGCCGTCGCGCGGCTTCGCAGCAGAGCTGGCCGCCTCAACCACCATCGTGGTGGCGTCCGGCACCGGCATGCCCATTTCCACCACCCAGACCCTGGTCGGCGCGGTGCTGGGCGTCGGCATGGCGCGCGGCATCTCCGCGATCGACCTGAAAGTGGTGCGCAGCATCTTCGCCTCCTGGGTCATCACCATCCCCGCCGGCGCCGGCCTGTCGATCCTGTTCTTCTACATTTTCACCCTGATCTTTGGCTGAAACAGAACCTGGAGTTCTGTGCGCAATGACTCAGGACGCGGCCTCATTGGGCCTGAATCACCACCCGCTGTGATTCTGTCCGGGCGTGCACGTCCCGTGCATACATCAATTCTACGCGCGCCGGCATGAGTAAATACTCACCGGCGTTGCGGACCTCGCTGACGTAGCGAATCAGGTGCGCCCCGGGCGGCAGAAACTCGGCATAAAAACGCGGCGTCAGCGGATCCAGCCGATGGTGATTGAAAAACATCGAAGTCTCATTTTCCATGCCCATGCCCACAGGCACCGCAGTGGCCAATTTGGGATCGGTGGGCAACCAGCCACCCGCCACTGAGTCGCTGACCACCAGCATGCGCCGCGGTAAAGGGTTGTTGATGCGTAAAGTGGTGCGCACCCAGTCGCCGGTGTGCAACGGCGTGCCATCGTCCAGCTCAACCCAGCGACCGCGGTCAAATCGCTGGTGGCTGCGGACAATTGACAGGCCTTGATTTTTCTCTCCGGCCAGTTGGCCATCCACGGCTTGCTGAACACGCGCGGTGTAAAAGTGATTGGCCATGGCATCGCTGCTGCGCAGCTGCAAGTTCGGCAGGCTTTGGCCGTGCAAGGCCGTGCGCCACAAGCCGCCGGGCGCGGATTGAGTCTCGCCATTCATGACCACTTGATACTCGCCCGAATGCGCCACCACATCGCCTTGCATTCGCGCATGGTCAAACACGCTCAAGGCGCATTGGGCGTTGGCGTATGTGGATCCGAAATCCCCCAGACGACCGCGTTGCGACAACACCCCGTTGATGTGCGCGTACAGTGCATCCGCTGCAATCAATGGCACATCCGACTGCAGCCAGGCATTGAGCATCTCACACTGCGCCGAATTGGCCGAATACAGATCACCGGTGATCAATCCGGTGTTGGGATTGGCGGTGATCTGGTTGTCGTGATGCAACATCAGTTGATCGATCTGCTGCAGCGCCATGTTGTGGATATTTTTATCGGATGAATGCAAGGCCATCCAGTTGCCCAGCGCAACCAGACCCCAGGAGACATCGGGCGCACCCAACACCGCGGTGAGGCGCTCATGCACGGGGTCGTCAATCGCCTCACCCAGCAAACGCACCGCCGTCAACACCCAGCCCAGTCCATCCAGACGTTTCGGCCGGTTGTTCTCGGCCGCCCATTCCTGTCGCTGCAACCAGGCTTCTATGCTTTCTTGCACATGCTCCGTCAGATATTCCTGAACATTCTCCGGCACCCGATACCCCAAGGCCTCCAGGCGTGCAAACACATGCAAGGTGTGCACCGAAAGTTCCGGCCAAGCGGTGGCATCAATGCCGCCAAAAAACGACATGCCCCCGCCGGCGATTTGAAAAACGTCGGCTTCCTGCAACAAGGCATTCACCGCTTCGCGGCGCGCTGCCACATCGCCATCTCCCATGCCCGCCTCAATGGACACCGCCTCGACCAGCGCACGAGAAGACAGCTGCTCCCAACAGCGGTGTGGGTAGGCGCGCATGTAGTCAAACACCGGTTGCAGTGTGCCGATCAACGAGGGGCTGATTTGCAGCTGCACGCCGGTCAGTTCGCGCGCGTTTGCATCGATTGCAGGCCAGTCAATCGCTGCGTGTGCTCCACTGAAACGGCCAAAAGACACCCGTTCTTCCTGGAATACATCGTCGTGCACAGGCACGGCCCTGCGCAAGGCGTCCAGCCGCGCACCGCTTTGCGCCATGGCGCTGTAAATCAGTTGTCCCGGTTCATCCGTTTGCACCGACAACTGCAGAACGCCACGCTGGTTGGCCTGCAAGGCGGGCTGCGTGTGCGCGTCGCTGTTCAGAAGTTGCTCGGACTGACGGGCTTCAGACGCCATCACCAAGGTTTCGGTCAGATCTTCTTTGGCCACCGCCGTGGCCACCGCCTGGAAATTGTCGCCGCGGGTCAGCTGCCGTGGCAACGTGGCAAACAACTCCAGCTCTTGCCCTGTTTGGACCTGCGTGCGATCCAGTTCCAGTGCGCCGTCAGCAAATGCCGACAGCACCACCACGCGCCATTCGGTGATGTTGTCCGGCAGTTCAATGGGCAACTCGACACTTTCCCGTGCTGCAATATCGATGCGATTGAAATACGCCGACTCGACAAAGCTGTTGCGAATCAGGTTCGCATCAATCCTGTGACCGGCGATCCGTTCGAACGCATCGGCAGAGTCCAGCGACTCTCGCTGCATGGTCAGCAGTGGCCGACCGACCACACCCATGGGCACAGCTCCCAGGCCTGTGCGTGAAATATTTGAGCCGGTCACAGCGATGATGCCCAGTTCTTCCAAATCTTCATCGTAGTACAAAAAATGGCGATCGCCGTGCGATTCCCAGGGCAACACCAGGTGCGCGCCCATCAATTCCCAACTGTGCGTCGCTTCGCCGTGCGTGGTCAGCACCGCATCGTGTGGATCCGCACCGCTGATCAAATCCACCAGACTCTGATCGATCACCGCGACGGTCAGCTGCGCCGCGTGTGTGGATGCATTGTTCAACTGCAGCTGCATGGTTTCGCCGGGGCGATATTTTTC